>CALBFA010000040.1 GCA_937888365.1 uncultured Fidelibacterota bacterium
CAACGACTTTTTTTCAAAATCAATAGGGTTACATTAATTTTGAGTCAATGCGCATTCAAAACAAAGAGAATGATTGATAACTTTCAATTGTCAATTTTGAAATAATCTCTTATTTAAAGCCTATGAAAAACGACTTTGCTCCTTTCTCAATTGACACCCACACAAAAGTGAACATTGGGCTTCGAATTTTAGAAAAACGACTCGACGGATACCATAATCTCGATACTGTATTTCAAGAATTAAATTTTGGCGATACGCTTTATTTTTCGCCTGCGGAGAAATTTGGATTTGAGATAATTGGCTTAGCTATTGATGATCAAGGTGACAATATTTGCGAAAGAGCTTATTACGAATTTTGCGAAAAAACAAACCTAGCCCCAGCCGTTAAAATAGTATTGGAAAAACGAGTTCCTACTGGGTCGGGTTTGGGTGGAGGAAGCGCTGATGCGGCGGGCGTTTTAAAAGGATTAAATCGATTGTGTGATGCCCCTTTAAGTTTTGAGCAACTCGAGGAAATCTCAGGACATTTAGGCGCCGATGTTGCATTTTTTATTAGGGGAGAGACGCAACGAGGTCAGGGTATTGGCGAGCGTTTATCACCTATGAAATTGGATTTTTCTGCCATGGCATTATTGGTGATTCCAGACCTCCATATCTCTACAAAACAAGCCTTTGAAGGATTAAATTTAACATTGACTCCCCCTAGAGAGCCGTTTATGTTTGCGAGCCTTTTAAAGAAGGCAGATTTGACAATGTTTTTTGATAATGTTTTTGAGACACCTGTCTCACATGCATATCCGCAAATTGGAGAAATAAAACAAGTCCTTCTGGAGAGAGGTGCTTTTTTTGCCAGTTTGTCGGGTTCCGGCTCGACTGTGTATGGACTTTTTGACTCTGGAGAAGAGGCATTTGAAGCATCAAAATATTTTGCTTCAAAAAACATTTTCTCAACTGTTTCAAAACTTATCATATCATCATAAAGTTTCATTCCGGGATCGTCTAACGGCAGGACACCGGCCTTTGACGCCGCCAATCGAGGTTCGAACCCTCGTCCCGGAACTTTTTTAACTCAATTTTTAACTGGAACACTGAGGTAATTTAATGCAACCCAAGATTTTTTCGGGTAGAGCTAACCCTATGTTAGGGAAAGCAATATCAGATTTTTTGGAATTGGAAAGTGGAGCGATCACGCTAAAAGATTTTAGTGATGGTGAAATCTATGTTCGTTACGACGAGAATATTCGTGGCGAGGATGTGTTTATCATCCAGTCTTTGGCGCCACCTGCCGATAATTTTATGGAATTATTGCTTATGATGGATGCAGCGAAACGCGCATCTGCCAAGCGAGTTACCGCTGTTTTACCGTATTACGGATATGCAAGACAAGATAGGAAAGATCAACCCCGCGTTCCCATTTCTGCAAAATTAGTAGCAGATATGATGGTCGCTGCTGGGGCTGACCGCGTCATTACAATGGATCTGCATTCCAGTCAAATTCAAGGTTATTTCAATATCCCTTTCGACCACCTTTATTCTAAAAAGGTGTTGGTCAATGCGATTAAAGAAATGGGGCTTGAAAATCTGACGGTGCTTGCGCCTGATATTGGCTCGGTGCCATTGAGTCGTTCGTATGCAAAACAGCTTGATGCAACATTAGCCATCATTGATAAAAGACGTCCTGAGCCTAATAGGGCCGAAGTGATGAATTTAATTGGCGAAGTTGAAGGAAAGAATGTGTTGATAATGGATGACATGACAGACACGGCAGGCACTATGACAAATGCAGCCTTTGCATCCATGGAAAGAGGAGCACTCGGTGTTTATTCGGCATGTACTCATGGTGTACTTTCTGGCGATGCGACCAAACGTCTCTCAAATTCACCTATTAAACATATGATCGTGACGGATACCATTACAGTACCCGTCGAAAAGCAATTTGAAAATTTAGAAATTATTAGTGTCGCTTCAGTTTTTGGTGAGGCTATAAGAAGAATACACAACGAAGAGTCCATTTCGGTACTCTTTAACTTATAGGAGAAGGAAAAGATACATGGCTCAAAAAGCTCGTAAACGTTTCGAGATCCAATATGAAACTAGAGAAGAATTAGGCAAAGGCGCGACGAAGATTTTACGCGCTGAAGGATTAATTCCTGCAGTTTTTTATTCGGGTGGTGGTCTAGCGGTCCACATAAAGTTTCCATTATCACATTATCGTGAGATGGTTAAATCAGGTGAGAAAATTTTTAACATTACCGTGGACGGTGAACAACGTCGTGCGATGGTAAAAGCAGTGCAATATCATCCATTAACTGATAAAGTAAGACACGTTGATTTACAAGGTGTTAGACTCAGAGATATTATCGAAATTCCTGTCCCGATTATTCTTAATGGTTTACCCATTGGTGTTAAAGTTGAAGGTGGATTATTACAGCACATTATTCATGAAGTCACAATTAGCTGTAAAGGTGAGGATGTGCCCGATTTTATTGAATTGGATGTAAGCGGTTTACACCTCGGTGACACGATACATGGTAAAGATTTAGAGGATGATCGTTTTACTTTCTTGATTGCTGATGATGCTTCCGTCGTTACTGTAGCCCACCCACAAAAAATGGAAGAAGCTGCAAGTGATGAAGATGAAGACGAAGACGAAGTAGAAGAAGAACAAGAACAAGAAGAAAACTCGGATTAATAACGAGTTGGTAGAGTAGTATAGCATTGTCACTTAAAACAATCATAGGTTTAGGAAACCCGGGTCGTCAATATGCCACCACACGTCACAATGTTGGTTTTATGGTAATTGATGAGCTCGCAAAGCGATGGAACCTGACATTTAAAGCAGGAAAAGGTCGTTATGTTATGGCTAAGGATGTTAGCAAGAATACAATTCTTGTGAAACCGACAACATATATGAATTTAAGTGGCGAGGCCGCTCAACATGTAATCGATTATTTTCACATTGATATTATGGACTGTATGCTCGTTTTTGATGAACTTGATATTCCGTTTCCCCAAGTGCGTATTCGCAAACAGGGAGGATCTGGAACTCATAAAGGCATTCAGTCTGTAATTTATCAATTTAATGATGATGTGTTTCCACGTATCCGGATGGGGATTGGTGGCCAGCAAGGTCTCAAGCCATCAGAAGCGTTTGTCTTAGAATCTTATTTAAAAGATGAAATAATAGGGCTCGGGGAACAGATCAACAAAGCAGCAGATGCTGCAGAATTTTGGATCGAATCCGATGACATTGATAACACAATGAATCGGTTTAATCAAAGGCCCAAATCTGCCGTTGAAGTTACGGAGGAAAAATAAACAATGGAAAGTCAATTAATCTATCTCCCCATTGCAGGAATTGTAGGTTTACTTTTCGCATTTTGGAAAACATCTTGGATTCAAAAACAAGATGAAGGATCAGATGTCTTACGCGCTATCGGAAAAAGTATTTCCGAAGGAGCGATGGCATTTTTAAAAGCAGAATATCGTGTTTTAGGCATTTTTGTTGCCGTAGTTGCCATCTTATTGGCTGTTGCAAATGCAGGCGCTGAAACATCATCATCTCTTGTTGCAGTATCTTTTTTAACGGGGGCATTCACGTCTGCTTTAGCAGGATATTTAGGAATGCGCGTTGCAACAAAATCAAATAATAGGACAACAAACGCTGCCCAAACAAGCTTAAGCGCTGCTCTAAAGGTTGCGTTTACCGGCGGTACCGTAATGGGACTTTCTGTTGTTGGACTTGGTATTTTGGGTTTATCATCTCTTGTTATTATTTATACAAACATCTTTGATTTTACGACGGATATAAACCGCATATTAAATATTCTTTCAGGATTTTCTTTAGGTGCGTCGTCTATCGCTTTATTTGCACGCGTTGGAGGTGGAATTTACACAAAAGCTGCCGATGTCGGTGCTGATTTAGTTGGAAAAGTTGAAGCGGGTATTCCCGAAGATCATCCGCTGAATCCTGCCACCATTGCTGATAATGTAGGTGATAACGTGGGTGACGTAGCAGGTATGGGTGCGGACCTTTTTGAATCGTATGTCGGCTCTATTCTTGGTGCAATGATACTAGGAGCTAGCCTATTAGCAAGTGGTGTTTTAGATCTAAACTTTGTCGTCGCTCCATTATTTATTGCAGCGGCAGGGATTTTAGTATCCATTCTTGGAACATTTATGGTCAATGTTAAAGAAGGCGGAGACCCACAAAAAGCGCTGAATATTGGTGAATTTGGATCTTCTTTTATTATGATAGGTGTTATTTACTTCATTATAAATGCGATGCTTCCTGATACATTTACGAGCCCTAGCGGCATTGAATATACTAATTTTGGTGTCTTTATAGCGACCGTTATTGGCTTGGTTGCAGGTTTAGGTATTGGAATTGTTACGGAGCATTATACGGGTACGGATACTAAACCTGTTCGTAGTATTGTTGAACAGTCATTAACTGGAGGTGCTACAAACATCATTGCTGGATTAAGTGTCGGTATGCAATCTACAGCTATCCCTGTTTTAATTATTGCTGCAAGTATTATGGGCGCATTCCATTTCTCTGGGCTTTATGGTATTGCCATGGCAGCACTTGGAATGCTTGCAAATACAGGTATTCAACTTGCTGTTGATGCTTATGGCCCAATTTCAGACAATGCGGGTGGTATTGCAGAAATGGCCGAATTACCTAAAGAAGTCCGTGAACGTACTGACAAATTAGATGCCGTTGGAAATACAACCGCTGCTATCGGTAAAGGTTTTGCCATCGGTTCAGCTGCTTTGACGGCTCTTGCATTGTTTTCTGCGTTTATGGTACAAGCCAAAATAACATCCATCGATATTTCCTCGCCTGAAGTTATGGCAGGTCTTTTCGTTGGAGGCATGTTACCTTTCCTCTTCTCATCAATGGCAATGTCAGCTGTTGGCAGAGCTGCAATGGCTATGATTGGAGAAGTTCGCCGTCAATTTGAACATATCCCTGAATTGAAAAACGCGTTAGTTATTATGAGAAAATACGACTCAGATATGTCAAAAGCTACCGTGGAAGATCGCGCCATATTTGATGCGGCAAACGGTAAAGCAGAATACGGAAAATGTGTGGAGATTTCTACAACTTCAGCCATTAGAGAAATGCTGGCACCAGGCTTACTCGCCATTTCATCACCGGTTCTTGTTGGTTTTATTTTTGGCGCTGAAACACTTGGTGGTTTACTGGCCGGTGTAACAGTTACAGGCGTATTAATGGCTATTTTCCAATCCAATGCCGGTGGTGCATGGGATAATGCAAAGAAAATGTTTGAAAATGGCGTCGAAATTAATGGTGAGACTTATCACAAAGGTTCTGAAGCACACAAAGCAGCGGTCATTGGTGACACTGTCGGTGATCCGCTAAAAGATACTTCAGGTCCATCATTGAATATTTTAATCAAACTTATGTCAGTGGTGTCACTCGTTATTGCCCCACTTATCGCAAGTATTTAATAAGGAGGTTCCTACTTGAAAAAATATGAATGTCTATACATCGTAAACTCAAATTATGATGGAGACGGTATCACAAGAGTGCTAGACAAGGTTCGTGAATACCTTGAAGGCAGCAATGCAACGATTGCCAATGTGCAACATTGGGGCAAACGTCGTCTTGCATATCAAATTGAAAAACAACGCTACGGCAACTATGTCCTAACTCATTTTGAAGGCGAAACAGATAATGTTTCATTTCAAAAACTGATGGAAATGGATGAAGCCATCTTAGCATATATGGTTATTCGTTTAGATGAATTTCCAGAGTTTGAAAAAACAGAAGTTCCACCAGCGGACACAGATGATGTAAAATCATTTAAAAAACCTTTCGTCGAGGATGTAGTCAAAGACGTTGTTGAAGACGTTGTTGAAGACGTTGTTGAAGACGTTGTTGAAGACGTAGTTGAAGATGTCGTTGAAGACCTTGTTGAAGATGTAGTCAAAGATGTCGTTGAAGACGTCGTTGAAGATGTAGTCGAAGACCTTGTTGAAGATGTAGTTGAAGATGTTGTTGAAGATGTAGTTGAAGACGTTGTTGAAGACCTTGTTGAAGACCTTGTTGTTGTCAATGAAAGTGCTGAAGAAAAAACGACTGATAAACCAAAAAAGACAAAAGAAACAGAAGAATAGAGGTAAAATATGAAAACATTTTCTTACCGCAAAAAAATATGTAAGTTCTGTGATAATACAGATATAACTGTTGATTATAAAAAACCTCAAGTGCTTCGTCGTTTTATTACTGAACAAGGGAAAATACTTCCTCGAAGAATTACGGGTACGTGTGCTTCGCATCAACGTGAACTTGTTCGCGCCATCAAACGTTCTCGCAATATTGCTTTATTACCTTACGTCGTTGACGTAAAAGATATGTAATTGAGGTAATGATATGAAAATTATTCTAAGAGACAAAATCGAAGGTTTAGGTGAAGCTGGAGAGACCAAAAACGTTAAAAACGGTTATGGTCGCAATTATCTAATTCCACAGGGGTTAGCCTATCCAGCTACGAAAAGCTATCTTAAAGTATATGAAGAAGAAAAAACAAATCGAGAAAAACGCGAAGGTCGTGAGCTTGCTAAAGCACAACAACTTGCGAATAAACTTTCTAATCTTTCCCTCGAGGCAACTGTTCAAGTGGGTGAAGATGACAAAGTCTTTGGTGCTATTACGTCTGCAAATATTGCAGAATTATTAGCCGCTAAAGGTTACGAAATCGACAAACGCGGCATCCTTTTAGACGAACCTCTTAATGCATTGGGCATCTATAATGTCTCAATTAAAATTAGTTCGACTATTAAAGCTGAAGTAAAAGTTTGGGTTATTAAAGAATAATTCGATTTTTAGCATATTAAAAAGGCAGGTTATTCCTGCCTTTTTTTATTTTATTACGATTAGAATTTTATTTCACAATCGCCTGCATCTGCGTTTCTATATCCCCTGGAGTTGACATGATTTTACTAAATGTCGTCATCGTTAAATCAGGAAATGACAATGCAATACGATATCGTCCATGAAGCATGACAACGTTTTTATCCGTCACAAGAATTTCATAAGGCAAAAACGAGACATGTTTAGGAAATTCCGTGTCAATAATAGGAAGAAAATGACCTTCTCCCTTTTCGCCCCTTAATTGAATTCCATAGATCTTCAAGTCTTTACCAGGTATTTCTTTTGAATAGATTAGTTTTGAATCGGTTTGTTGTTTGAGATTATTTTCGATTTTAGTCGTCGCTTCAGAAAAACTGGTAATTTCTGCTAATTCTACGATATCTTCGAAATACTCCATTCCAAACATATAATGATAATGTCGCAATTCTTTTTCTGACAATCCCTCTTTTGATCCAAATGGTGTGAAACTATCGATGCAGCAATCTCTCAAAGCCTTCTCCAGTTCAATGAAGACGGTCTCAATATTCGATTGAATATCGGGATATTTATTTTGGAAATAGGCATTTCCCCAATATTCAGGATGCGTAAAAGCGATATCAATTTCTTCAAAATTTTGTGTTAATGATATCTTCATTCCCGTCGCCATTGCCGTTAAACCACCTGTCTTTTGGATTGCCTCAATTATTAGGGGGTGTGTCAAAATAATGATGTAGCTGACACCTTTTGTTTCAACTTCATATCCCCCTAAAATTTCAAATCCTTTGGAAACCAAAGCTTCTTCAATATTTTGCTTTATTACTAAAATGTTTCCTTCAACTGGGTTTGAAACTTGATAAGGTTTCAAGTTTTGCCCTAGCATTGCACCTGTCGTTAAAATCAAAGTAACTAGTAAAAATATTTTTTTCATAAAACTCTCCTTATGAAAATAGATATGACAAATCACATGCCAATAAAATGTGTAACGGTTTCTGTGGGTCATTGTTGTATTTTATTTCCGTCAAAATTACTTCAACCAAGAGAAATTCGATAATTTAATGCATCAAAACGCGTATAAATCTTTTAAAATATTGTTATCGCCAAAGAATTATTTATTCTCTTTGAAAAGATGCACCATAAAATTATAAAGAAATGAAACTATGAAACCCGAACTTTTATCACCTGCTGGAAATTTAGAAAAATTAAAATATGCTTTCGCCTTTGGCGCTGATGCTGTCTATGCAGGCGTCCCCAAATATTCGCTGCGAACGCGCGAGAATGACTTTCGTAATGAGTCACTCGCCGAAGGGATGGCGTATGCAAGAGCGATTGGCAAAAAAGTATATCTCACATTAAATATATACGCCCATAATACAAAGATTAATGGTTTTCTAAAAGAGATGGATCGCCTCTCAGAATATAAACCAGATGCCTTGATTATGGCGGATCCAGGCTTGATTGCCCAAACAATTAAGCGTTATCCCGACATACCAATCCATCTGTCAACTCAAGCGAATGCAACGAACTGGACAGCCGTTTCTTTTTGGCGGGATATTGGTGTAAAACGCATCATTTTGTCGAGAGAATTACGCCTAAAAGAAATAGCTGAAATTCATGAAAAAGTACCAGATATAGAACTGGAATCGTTTGTCCATGGTGCGATTTGTATTGCCTATTCAGGTCGGTGCCTCATCAGCAATTACATGAATAATCGCGACGCAAACCAAGGGACCTGTACCAATTCGTGCCGCTGGGAATACACAATGGGTCAAGATAATTCCTTAGTTAATTTCGAAAAAGAGCAACATGCAAAACGTCATACAAATCCTATCGAAGTCCCTGAAGGGCTTTATGTTACGGAACCCAAACGACCTGATCAAAAATTCCCTATCGATGAAGATGAGCATGGCACCTATCTTTTTAATGCAAAAGATTTGTGTGCGATTGAATTATTAAACGACTTAAAAAATGCCGGTATCGTAAGTTTTAAAATTGAGGGCCGAACAAAATCTGCCTACTATGCCGCCATGACAGCAAGAGCATATCGAAAAGCCATCGATGATATTGAGATGAAGAAACCATTTGATGAAGAAAATTTACGAAATTTAGTGGCTTTATCGAACCGTGGTTTTACAACGGGATTTTACATGCACAATCCCCGGGAACTAGGGGAAAATGTCCAAGATAGCCGAAGCTCTGAGCGGACACATAAGCCCGTAGGGACGGATTGTCGTTTTGATGAAGAGGCAAAACTTCTGTGGTTTGAAGTAAAAAATAAATTGGACAAGGGAACGGAAGTCGAAATTATCACAAGAGACTCTATTAAAAAAATGGAAGCCACCGATTTGCGAAATGATAAAGAAAGACACGTACCATCGCTTCACGGCGGAACGGGAAGAGGTGCCATCCATTGCGATGAAAATCCTGGAGAATTTGCCATCATTCGTCGAAAACTTTATCCAGAAGAACTCGAATTAATCCAAGTATAATCAGTTACTATCCTTATAAAATCAAGAATTGTAATCCTCTAGCATCGAGGATTCTCGTTTCATAATTACGAGCAATTTAGATTCTAGCTCGACCCATTCTTTCTTTGTTGTTTTCGTGTAAATGCTTAAATTTGCTCACAGCAAAATCAACACGCTGAGGAGGTTAACATGAAAAAGATTTTTGTTTTGGACACGAATATCATTTTGCATGATAGCGCATGCATTGACCAATTTGAAGACAATGACGTTGTGATCCCAATTGCCGTTCTTGAGGAATTAGACCACTTTAAAAAAGGAAACGAGATGGTGAATTACCACGCTCGTCAGTTTGCACGAACATTAGACAAAATTTCGGATGATATACTTTTTGATAAAGGTGTGTCTCTGGGTGAAAATAGAGGTCTGCTAAAAATTGATGTCACTAGCTCAAATGACTTTGATAATAGAGATATTTTTACAGAAGACATACCGGATCATCGCATCCTTGCTTCGGCATATAAGCTTTCAAAATTGCTTAAGAAAGAGCGCGTCATTCTTTTATCAAAAGACGTAAATCTTCGTCTCAAAGCGCGATCAATTGGTGTTGAGTCTCAGGATTATTTTTCGGACTCTGTTAAAAATATGGACGAACTCTATACGGGAAAAACCGTCTTAGAAAATATTTCGGAAGATACTATTGATAGTCTATATACCGTACCGTTTGAGCTTGAATTCTCAAGTACAGGCATTGAAGAAACGCCTAAAGGATGGCATCATTATATCTTAAAAAATGTTCAAAAATCAGCCCTGGCGGCCTACAACCCAAATTCCTTGAAGCTTGTACATGTCGATAAAAAAACCGTGGCGAGTATTATTCCGCGGAATGCCGAACAGATTTTTGCACTAAATTTACTCACAAATCTAGATATACCTCTTGTCACGATTTCGGGAAAAGCGGGAACGGGCAAAACGCTTTTAGCCTTGGCCGGCGCACTAGAAAAACGAAAAAATTATCAGCAAATATTTATAGCGCGCCCCATTGTACCTCTTAGCAATAAAGATATTGGTTTTTTGCCAGGTGATATTAAAGCGAAGATTGATCCCTATCTTCAACCCTTGTGGGACAATTTAAAAGTCATTCAAAATCAATATACTCGTAGCCATTCTGAATTTGATAAAATCGACGAAATGATTAAAGATGAGAAAATAATCGTCGCGCCCCTTACTTATATTAGAGGTCGAAGCTTGCAAAAGATTTTCTTTATCGTCGATGAGGCTCAAAACCTGACACCTCACGAAGTGAAAACGATTATAACCCGTGCAGGCGAAAACACTAAAATTGTATTCACTGGCGACATTTATCAAATTGACCATCCATTTTTAGATAGCCATAGCAATGGTCTTACTTATTTGATCGACAGATTTAAAGGCGAAAAATTGTTTGGTCATATCAATTTGGAAAAAGGCGAGCGTTCCGAATTAGCGGAGTTGGCGTCTAATTTATTGTAGGGTTGATGGCTTAATTCGCTGGGTTTACGGATTTACGGATAGTGTGAAATAGGACAATCCTGCCAAAACAGGAAGCGAAGAATTCTTTAAGAATATTTTATGGGATAACTTTCGTATCGAAACGAATCTAAAGACTTCCTTCTAGTTCAAGGAGAAAGGCTTTTATATTCTCGCCACCGCCAAAACCACCTAATCCGCCATCTCCTGCAATAACACGGTGGCAAGGAATGACAATAGAAATCGGATTTTTCCCATTCGCTGAACCCACAGCTCGCGACGCTTTGGGATTATTCACTTTCTTTGCCAATTCACCGTAGGATATGGTTTCGCCCCAAAGAATTGTCGTTAAGGATTTCCAAACTTTCATCTGGAAATCCGTGCCTTTTGGCGAAACAGAGATTGTAAAATCTTTTAGATTTCCCTTAAAATATGCATCGAGTTCAAACGTTATTGTTTTGAAAATATCCGAATTTTTTATTTGAATATGGTGCGGATAAGTTTGATTCAAATATTGCAGGATTGACGATTGTCCAATATCACCAAAAAATAGACCTAAGAGAACGCCTTCTTGATTTGCGGCGAGGGATAAGTCACCTACAGGCGACGGATAGGTCATCGTTGCAATTGAAATCATTTCGCTGTTTCCCCTTATTTCTCTGCTGTTTCTAGCTTGTGTTCAACGAGAAAAGCATCAATATTTTGACTCAACAAATCACGCGTTTCGCGATAGTTAGGAAGCTGATTGATATCGTCTTTAAAATCGCGATAAGGGTCATCGATATCCCAATGAATAATCTGTGGGTCCGTGTCGAATGACGGCAAATTCTCCTTGGCGCTTGTACTGAGTGTGATGACAAAATCCAAGCGAAAGTCATAAAAATCATTGACCCAATCACTCGTATGATGGCTTATATCGATGTCAATTTCATTTAACACGCGAATCGATAAAGGATGTACGCGGCTTGGACTAATTCCCGCAGAAAAACAATCGAGGTGAGTCAGTTTTTTGGCATTCAACAACCCTTCGGCGATTTGAGATCGGCAGGAATTGCCAGTACAGACGAATAGGATTGTAATCATATTTTTAAAGTGAAATTACAATCATCAATGTAAAAAGATTAATAAGAATGAATTCGGTAGTACAGCCAATCCACGCATTTTTTACTTGAATGTGTTTGGCTTGTTTTTGAAAACAAGAACTGTATTCCTGGATCGTGTTAGCATCTTTTCCCAGCAACTGCATAGGGCTCGGTTTAGGGGGCTCTACAATATATGATGCTGCAACACCAACGACACTCAAGGTCATCCCTGCTCCTAACCACAACCAACTTTTTTCACTCATTTCTTGTTTTGCAGCGATTTTTGCTTCGTCACAGATGATATTTTGTCCATATAATTGAGAGCCAACTATAATCATTAGAAGTGTTGAAATAATCAATCTACTAGAATTTAACATTGTGTCCCCTTCTTATATTTTATAAATCAAAGAAAGAAAATTTTGGAAGTTCTATTAATAGAATTTTATAGGCTCAACGTCAAGCCATAGAGGGATTGTAAAAACAATGGATTCTATTTCTCGTTTATTAGGTACATAGAGCGTGTCAAATACAACGGTTGTTTCCCCGGTTAACTTATTAGCACTAAAATCAGACGTTGTGTAGGATTTTAAAAAAACTTCATCGTTTACCGTTGTATATTCATGAATATCCATGTTGGTATAAACGCTCATAGCTTTTATAGTATTGAGCTGAGTAATTTGCTCTGCATTTTTAGTGATATTAATAATAGGGTAGGGATTTTTTTGGCTCTTTTGTCGAAATTGCAAATGCGTCTCATCATTTTTTTGCGTTCGTTGCGTTTCTATCAAACCCGCTGCCAATATTAGATCTTCATTAATTGGCTTAACAGATGGTGCAATCGCTAAATAAGCGTACGGGTCATTGGGGTTAAGAGAAACTTCCAAAGCCTTAGGCTCATCAGGATAATAAATGAGCATTTTCCCGCCTGCTAAGAGTACGTTTTGATTGACGGGTTCAATAATATGAATGTAAATAGAATCGGGAGATGCCCAAAGCAATTGCCCTGTCATAATCTCTATATTATCACCACTTACATTGGTCTGAGTAAAAAAAGCAAAAAGCTGAAACCAAGTTGAGAGTGCTTGCATTAAGGTGTTGGTGAAGCTAAAAGAGTCGTAGCTGCAAAATATGCACCGTAGGCTACACAGCCCATCAATGCTTTACTCTTTTGTATCTCTTTAGCGGCATCTTTGTAGCACATCGTATAGCGAGCAACATATACGGCATCTTTTCCGATTAAATATCTTGTGGGTGGTCCTTTCGGATCAACCACATAGGAGGCTCCGTATCCCACAAGACCACACGCAAAACCTGCCGCCATCCAACCGTAACCCTTAATATTGTCTTTGGCATCTATTTTTGCTTGAAAACACGCATCTGTATTATTTTGAGACGTGCTAGAAATATTTGAAGGCGTTGGTGTTGTCGTTGTAAGAAATTGCGTTTGGACAATCACTTTGTTGGTAGAAGTTTTACCGGCTATCAAGTCGTTTAAAACGGCTGGCAAACCCTTCAAAAGAAGGTCATCAATTTCGCCTCGAACATTCGTACTAGCGGAGTGGATCACTTCTCCCGTCTCAACTTCAATAACACGAATATCAATCGTATAGGTTTTTCCAATAAGACCAATTCCACCCGCAAACATAAGCTCCACACCCAACACTTCACCCATTGCCACCATGCTTTCATTACTCGTGACGCCTGAAAGTTGAAATGATTGTTCGCTCAATAATTGATTAATTTTTCCTCTCTCAATCACTGTAAATTTATTGGATTGAGAAAGCATTGTATTCACTCGATTTGAGAGTGTTTTCACATCTGATTGAGATACACCTGTTGCATCAAAATCCAAAACAGCCATACTTCTTTTCTCTTGAGCATTAAGCGTACTTAGAAGTAAAATTACGAAGAGTGCTTTAATAGTATTTTGTGGAATTAAATTTAGTTTCATTTAGAAAAACCTATTTTCATTGATTATTGAATAATGTTAACCAGCTGCCATAACCTGCATTACAAGATTAAATACAACACTCGCAACACAACCCTTCATGGCTGAACTCGTTTGAATCTCTTTTCCTTCTTCTTGGTAGCACTGGGAATAAACGGTGACATAATTCACATCTTTGCCCAGCAAACGTGCAGCATCGGGTTGATCAGCATCCATGACATAAGCAGCACCCCAGCCAAATGCACCACAACAAAAACCAGCAGCCATCCAACCGATACCATCTTGATCTGCTTGTGCATCCATGGTAGCTTGGGTACACGCGTCAAGACCGTCTTGTGCCATAACAGGAACCATCATGAGAAGCGCGACAAGTAAAATGATAAAATTTTTCATTCTCTCTCCTTAACAATTTAGTTGATGCCAAATCTATACGATTATCATTTTAATGCAACGATAGAATCTGTCATAATATGAGGAGCAAAGGTAGTTCCTTTATAAATGAGATCGTAATTATGTTGCAAGTTCTAATGTAAAAATTATGTTCAACCATGTTTTGGATGACCTTCTTCAGCTTCATTTGTATTATTTCAATCTACCATTTGGTCTTTTGGAAACCACTTAACACGGGACCACTTTATAAAAATTACCCTTTTCTAAAATTTGGACATCGTGGGTCAACGGTATCGGAACCAGAAAATACCATTCCCTCTTTTTTAAAAGCAATTTTCGATGGCTGTAACGCTATAGAATTGGATATACACATGACGAAAGATAACCATCTTGTCGTTATTCATGATGACCGTCTCGAACGAACTACAGACGGCATCGGCTTTATAGAGAATCATACATTGGCTGAGTTGAAAACCCTGAATGCCGCAAAACTGTGGGAAAATCGCGACGAGAAAATCCCAACATTAAAGGAAGTTTTCGAAGCAATTCCTCCAAACATTATCGTCAATGTAGAAATAAAGAACTTCAGTTTTTTTTCTGAGCAGCGCATAGAGCTGGAGCTCGTTCGCTTTATAAGAGACAATGATTTGCGAGATCGCGTCATCGTATCGTCATTTAATCCCTTTAATATCTGGCGCGTAAAAATGGCGGATCCTCAAATATTTACGGCGCTTTTATGGTATAAATCAAGTGTGTTTAATATTAAAGTGAATTTTGGACTCCACGTTATTCATCCAGATATTTTACACCCCTACCTTGAAGAATTAGAGGGACCCGTTCGGTTTTGGTCCCGCGTGAAAAAACTTCCGATGCATGTTTGGGTCGTGAATGAGAAAGAGCAGATGTTAGATATCAACAAAAGACCCGGCGTAAAAGGCATCATGACAGACGATACTAAACTTTTAAATAATACGATTGGAGCCATTTTATGAATCCGCTGTTAGTATATTTAATTGAAGTCGTTCCGGCTCTATTCGTGATTATTAACCCCATTGGTGCAGCGCTCATTTTTGTTTCCATGACAGGGGATGATTCAGATATTGAACTCAAACAAAAATCGCGACGCGTTTCCGTAGCCGTCTTTTTAAGCCTGATTATTTTCATGTTTTTGGGTCATTTTATTTTCAAAATGTTTGGCATTACATTGCCCGCTTTTCGAATAGCAGGGGGGATTTTGCTCTTTGGAATGGGTATGAGTATGATTCGGGGTCAACATCCAAAATCGAAAATCACCGAAAAAGAACGCTTTGAGGTTCAAAGCAAAGAAGACATCACCATTATTCCCATGGCGATTCCCGTTTTAAGCGGCCCCGGAGCCATGGCAACGGTTATGATGTACAAAGAAAATGCCCATAATATTACTGAAATTATGATCTTAATCGGCGCAATATTTTTCTCCTCCCTCATGACGTATTATATTTTCAAATCGTCCCATAAATTGGTCCAACGTTTCGGAAAAACAGCTTTTCGAATAATTACACGAATAATGGGGATGCTCGTCACAACGATTGCGGTTCAGTTTGTATTAAGTGGTGCCACCAATGTCGTCCTTGACCTTTGGGGACAATTGAATTAAATAATATGAAATTGACGGAAAAAAAAATTGATTCGAAAACCATGTTTCAAGGCAAACTGTTGCATGTCCAATGTGATACGGTTGAATTGCCGAATGGTCACACAAGTACGCGTGAAATTATTCGCCATCAAGGTGCCGTCGTTATTTTGCCAATATTTGAAGACGGTAGCATCTTGCTTGAAAAACAGTTTCGATATGCTCCCAAGCAAATATTCATTGAATTGCCTGCGGGCAAAATTGATAAAGGCGAAGATGGACTCGCAACAGGCAAGCGCGAACTCCTCGAGGAAACAGGGTACCTCGCCAATAAGTGGACATTCCTCGCAAATATCTACCCCGCCATTGGATATGCTGATGAAAAAATGGATTTGTATCTCGCACAAGATTTGAACTTTGTCGGACATCAACGGGATGAAGACGAATTTCTCGAAACTTTTACCGTCACCCTTGATGAAGCATTGGAGCTCATTATATCGAATCAAATTGGCGACGCCAAAACGGCCATTGGACTTTTTTGGGCGGAAAAAATATTAAAAGACCACTGGACCTTTGAGGACGAATAAATGACACGTATCTGCAAAATATCTGATATCAAAATGGATAAAGCAAAGAATTTTAATGTCCAAAATGTAGAGCTAAGTATTATCCATACAAAAGATGGCTTTTTTGCCCGAAGTGGCGTCTGCAAACACAATGGAATAAAACTCGAGTTGTGCTCCGTTTCTGGGAAACAAATTACCTGTCCATATCATGGATGGACTTATCATGTTGAATCTGGGAAAGGTATTCAGCCCTCACATACCTTTCTGAGTTGTTATCAATTAAAAATTAGGGGTGATGAAATTTGGGTTGATATATCAAAAAAAAATGATGACGATTTCGAAATTGATACATCTCGCTATCAATGGTAAATTGTATTCACTATTTTAATAAGTTTAATTAAGTTTCTTCGCTAATTTGATGGGAGGCAATATGAAAAAAATCGCAGTCGTTTTGTCAGGATCCGGCGTTTTTGACGGATCTGAAATTCATGAAAGTGTCATCACCTTACTGGCACTCGATAAAGCTGGAGCAAGTGTTCAATGTTTTGCACCAAATATTGAGCAATGCCATGTCGTCAATCATTTAACAGGCGAAGTTGCAGAAAATGAAACGCGAAACGTACTGGTAGAATCGGCGCGCATTGCACGCGGAAATATTAAAGACATTGCCGACGCTCAAGCCAGTGATTTTGACGCTGTTATTTTCCCTGGAGGATTTGGCGCCGCAAAAAACTTAAGTGATTTTGCTTTCAAAGGCTCGGAATGCCATATTCAAAAAGATGTAGAAATTTTTGCGAAAGAAGCCGTAAAAATCGGTCTCCCTCTTGGATTTATGTGTATCGCGCCTGCCATGATTCCTCGCATTTACGGCGATGGCGCAAAATTAACAATTGGCACCGACGTCGAAACAGCGGCGAATATTAACGCCATGGGAGGCGTACATGTCGCGTGTCCTACAACAGAATTTGTCATCGATAAAAAGCTTCGAGTCGTTTCAACGCCGGCCTATATGTCCGCAAACTCCATTAGCGAAGCTGCAATTGGAATCGAAAAACTAGTAAATGAGGTCTTAAAACTTATCCCATGAAATCAAATATTAAATTTCTAAATGAAGTCGCAAAATTCTCGAAAACGTCGAGCAAAAGCAATGATATGTTTTCCTCAGATCAAATGAAAGTTGATATTTTAACGATGAAAGCGGGTCAATATTTCTCTCCAACTCAAAGCTATCTCGCCGATTCGTATTATTATGTACTTGAAGGGGAAGCTATTTTTGAAATTGATGACGACGTTTCCATTCTTGTACCCAATGCAAGTCTTTTTGTAGGACCCGGGCAGAGTGTTGGCATTATTAATGAAAGTGATGAAAATCTAATCATTCTTAAAGTACAGGCTCCTCCTGAGGGGATTTGACTTCGTTGAAATTTTCTGGCGTAACACCACTATTCCCATTGCCTGATTTGACCTTGTTTCCTAACACTCAGATGAGCTACAGGATATTTGAACCTCGCTACATCAAGATGTTAGAATCCGTCTTAGAAGGGGAGAAACTTATCACCTTGGCTTTGTTAAAACTAGGACATGAGGAAGATGATTATGGAAATCCTGACTATTATCCGATGGGTGTCCTCGGGAAAATATTAGAATACGAGTCCCTTCCCAATGGCGAGTATAGCATTATTGTGGAAGGACTTATGCGTGTTGGCATTGGCAAACTAATCAAGGATTTCCCTTATTGTGTGGCTGAGGTTGAACCCATTCCTGAATTTGACGCTGACCAATTTTATGAAAGCGAAAAACGAGAAATATTATTGAGGCTGAGTTATTTGGCAGAGTATTCTATAAAAGGTAATGCCTTTACAAATATACTATCGAATCAAGAAAGCATTGCTTTATTGGTAAACATCATTGCAAAAACCATCCCCATGAAACCTAATGATAAATATAATCTTTTGGCAATGGACTCTATTAAACAACGAGCGGATAAAGTGCTTTGGTTTCTTGATGACCAAATCGAAACCCTCGAATTATTAAAAAATGTTGACCTCCCAATTAAAAATAATCAAATGATGAATTAATCGATTAAAAAGGACAAAAAATGGAAAAAATTATTGGTGAAATTGAACGCAATGAAACAGAAAAAGTAATTGTTCAAATCAAAGAATTTAAGGGAAAGCAATATGTCGACTTCCGTATTCATTATTTAGCAGACGAAGAGGAATGGAAACCAACACGAAAAGGTTTTACAATCCGTCCTGATCAATGGGAGATTTTTGCAGGCTTTGTTAATGAGACAGAAACAGCTTTGAAAGACGAAAAATTAATCGACTAGATTAATTCTATTATAATTCGATAAAACATATAAATATTTCCTGCCCAAAATACGCCATGAAGCCATCCAAATAGGACGTCTAGAGGATAATGAGCACCACAATAAATTCGTGAATACCCAACAAGAAAAACAGCTATAGCCCCTGGGATTAAAACGTGAGGGAAGAAGAAAAATAGCATGAGTGTAATGGCAATTGTGTTAGAAGCATGATTTGATGGAAAAGATCGTTTGCCACTATTCATCGCGCCAATCCCCTTAATGTCATCTAAAAAATACTGTGGACGGATTCGTATGATTCGCTTTTTTAACACATAAAAATTTATAGAATCTGCTAGTCCCGCAGAAATTCCGCCTAAAATCAAAGCGGTAATCGCTCCTCGAACGTCAATTAGTAGCAGATAAATAACTAAAATTATCATCGGAGCAATCCATTGATACGGATTGCTGAGGGTCGTCATGATTTTGTCTAAAAAGGGAGAATCTCCCTTATTAACAAGTTTGCGAACGGTCCATATTTCCCATTTATACGGTGAAAAATTCATTTAATTTCACGATCAGAAAAGGATTTTGCGTCGGGATGGGCTGTCAATTTGTGTGCCATATTAATGGGGGCTAAACTGGGTTGCTGACGTTTGAAAGCAAGTGTAATTTTTTTGTTAAGCGCATTCGTTTCATAAAGAAAAAATTCGTTCTCATATAGCCCAAGTCGAACAGGCGTAGCGACAGAATAAGTCGTTAAAATGGCGTCATTATTCATTATTCCAGCCAATTCTTTAAAATATTCCCGCGTCCATAATTCCTGATTTACTTCGCTGCTAAAGGCATCCTGATACACAATGTCAATGTCAGAAAGTGTTTTAACATAGTCCCGCGCGTCCCCACAATAAACCTGAATATTAAACTGATTATCGTTAAAAAAATGCTCTTTTGAGATGGCTTTTATTATGGGTTTAAGGGTGTCAAATTCACTTGGAAATTCAAATTGATGGAGTGACTGAATTAACGCTCCGTCTAATTCCGGCGAGAAAATTTCTACTGAAATATTGAGCTTATGAGTAAGAATGTGGTAGAGGGTTGCCCATGTATTGTAGCCGAGACCAAAACAGATATCAAGGATGCGAAGATGTGTTTTTCCTGCGTGGTGATGGAAGGCAGGAACGACATGTTTAAAAAGTGCCTCGCTAAATGCCCCCACTTGTGTCGAATGAAAATGCTGATGATATTGAGCCGAAAAAAGCGTGTTTGAGCCATCACTCGTTTGTATATATGTTTGTTCAATCACTTGAGGAAGATAGGCAAATAATTGTGGTATTCAATGACAAGGTGCTTTTATTAGCCCATGAATTATTTAAGGGAGCTTTTTATGAAGAAAACGAAGATTTTGCTATTAATGATGATGATTATTGTTGTATCAAGTTGTGCTGTTCATACAGAGGTAAAAATTAAAAAAACACATAAAAACGAACCGGGCATCTTGCGCATCGGTTTTGATATTGATGACACAATATTGTTTTCGAAAGTCAACTTCGAAAAAGCACCACAGAGCTTGGATAATCATGATGGCGTTGATTTTTCGTGGATTAATAAGCACGATACCGAATATTCGACACTTATTCAACCCATGGCGGATTTGATACTTTTTTACCGAAATCAAAAACACGACATATTTTTTATTACGGCTCGACCCGAAACAGAAGGCGAAACTTTGAGCGCCTTATTAACGGAATTATTGGGGTTTTCTATTGAAACAGGAAAAAATCTGTTCTTTGACCCAAAAGCAAAAAGTGACATTACTGGCAAGCGCCATACGACGAAACACCTTCGTATCAAAGAACTTGAGCTTGATATGTTTGTAGGGGATTCAGATACGGATATAATTGCGGGACTAAAAGCAGGCGTCCATACGGTTCGAGTCCTCCGCGACCCTACATCTGTTGAGGCTTATAGTCGTAATTATTTCGGCGACACCAAAGCGGGAAACCCCATCGACATGGAATGGTTTCAAAAATTTGTCTTAACTGGCGTCGGTCCCTACGGAGAGACCATACTCCCCTTATATTAAAAGCATCTTGCGTGCGGAAAATATCTAACACCCTTCGACAAGTGGTTCCTGAGGCTCTCGAAGGACTCACGACAGGCGCCGTTGCACAAAGAAAAGTATTTTCATTCATCTCGTAAATATTGGCTCATTCAATTCCCCTTCCAGAAGGGGTTAGGGGTAGGTAAGAATTACAAATGATAAATTACAAATGTATAGAACAGCCGTATTTTTCTAAAATAAACATTTGTTAATCGATATTCTTAAATCAAATATAATTTTCTCTGCGTTCTCTGTGGTAAAGTTTTAAAACCATAAACTTTACAAAGAAAAGAAGGCCTGTCACTCTGATCCGCCAGTTGGCGGAGAAGAGTCTCCTCTACCCCTAAACTTTTTTAGTCTTATTTTTGGATGCTAAGAACCACAATATTCCCATCGCTATTGCCGATATACCTAAAATCAACGGAACGATTTCCATTCCTGTCCAAAACCATTGAACACCATCTTGATCAAAATGAAAAGCAATAATAAAAAAACTACACATAAGTGTAGCGCTCATAAACAAATTTCTTTTTCTCATTTTTTTCTCCCTTTCTTGTATATTGTTCATTTCTAATATCATTAAATATTCAAGAAAATAAAGGTTGAAAAAGGGTTGATTTTTTACAAAATAAATTAGAAGCGGTCTGTTCCAATCGCTTTTGCTTCTTTTCTGTTGCCGATTTCTAATGTCTTATAAATATGATTAATATGCGTTTTAAGTGTGCTAAGTTCTATAAAAAGTTTATCCATAATTTCTTTGTTTGATTTCCCTTTTATAATAAGCTCAAATATTTCACATTGTCTATTGGTTAGTAATTTTATTTTTGCATCCATACTATTAGAGTTGTTTTTATTGGAATTTTTAATTTTATCTATGATTAGTTGAGTCTTGTGCTTTTCTATTCTAATCCAAAGTAAAGAAAGTAATAAACCGGCCATGACAAGAATCAATGCTATAAAAGGAGCGTCATCCCAAAACCATTTAGGACCTTCAATCCCGAAACGAAAACCAATAGCCACGAACATTATCAGTACGGCAATAAATTCAAGGATTTTCTGTTTTCTAAAGATGATGTTAAAATATTTTGTTGAAAAATCCATCAATACCCTATTCTTTTGATAGCATAATTACTCAAGTATATAGCGCTCTAGGTCTGAGCTGCTTCCTGAAACAGACTCGATTTGTATGATAATTGTATCCATCCACATCATATTTGTTTTGCGCTCCCTTATGAGTCGCAGACCCCGCCGATCTTTGATCCCGCCGAAGGGAAACACGAAGTGTCGGGGAAGTGTCGGGGAAGTGTCGGGGTGAGTCCGCTCTAAGCAGCTTGTTGAGGCTGTCGAAAAAGGTCGATATGGGGTGGTATTTCTGCATCGTATTCGTTTTCACGGTTTTAAGTCAGTTTAACCTGTTTTTTAACCTTCCATATTCATATCACCTTCAGATGTCTGCCTGGACACCGAAATGCTTCATCTATTGACTGCTATTAGACCCTTTTGCCCATCTATACACCCAATGTTCCGTAGTTTAATATCTTCTCAACATTATGGACCATACAAAATAATAACCACTGAACATCAACCTTAACTTGGCTCCTCAGAGTAAACCGATTAAGCTGCTTACAGCTCCTGATATTGCCAAAAACAGGCTCAACCACTCCAATCCGTTTCTCATAAATCCTGCCACTCTCATGCTTGTCTATCTTGACGACCATCTTCTGTGATAAGGTCTTGGGAATATTATGTTCAATCTGAATATTTAATTGTCTGCGGATGGTATTCTTGGTTCGCAAACATTTGCTTCTCAATTTACAACTGGAACAGTTTGACACGGGGCTACGATACGTGCGATACACCAAGCCATTAATCTTATTTCGCTTCACATATAGTATTAACTGACCACCATCTGGGCAAGTATAACTGTCGTTCTCTGAATCATATGAAAATTTATCAAGCTCATATCTAATCTTTGTTTTCATCTTTGGCTTATGGCGGTCTCTGGTCTTAAAACGAATATCCCTTTTCCGGAATAAGTTATCAGGAATATAGGCATCCAGCTTCTCAAGGATTACCGTCTTCAGGTTAGTATTACTATGGTAATTAGAATCGGCGGATAACTGCCTGCCTTCAAAGTAATCAGACCCTTGACCAATAGCCGCCATATTGCCCTTGGCACCTTCCATGATTTGTTCTAACTGGTCATTATCCTGACCCTTGCCAGAGGCGGAGCCATGAACGATAATCTGGTGCTTCTCATCGACTAGAGCTTGGGCATTGTAGCCCTGAATCACACCATGAGAAGTACTCATCTTGGCTGAGTCATTATCAGTTATGTTACTTTTTTTCTCTTTATTACGTGCTCCTAAACGAGGCTCGTTCTGATTTAGAAACTTCTGTATGCGTTCTGAGGATTGTTTTATCTTTTTAATCTGGCGATCCCTGCGCTCATGGGTGTCATCAGAATCAGATTTA
>CALBFA010000041.1 GCA_937888365.1 uncultured Fidelibacterota bacterium
AAATGATGCAGCCTAACTTCTCGCTATGTCCATTTTATTGTTGCAACTCCAGATGGGATATTGTCGGGTCATCTCCTCCTCCGGGAGGTCTAACGTTAGACTGGAGCCAATTGGGATATAGCGTTTATAAATATAAAGTTAGTGCGCTTCTGTTTGAATCTACTTTTGCTGAGACAACCTTTGTTGATTCTTTTTTCATTGATACAAGAGATGGCTTTTTTGTGTAAATATTTTGCCCTTGCCCTTGCCCTTGCCCTTGCCCTTGCCCTTGCTTAGATTCCGTCGCTTATCAAAGCATTGAAAAGAAAGGACTCAAGAAATGAAACGAGAAAAGTTTCTATTAATCACAACCCTCCTAGTGTCATTATTCGTTGTGGCCTGCCCAAAACCACCTGAGGAAGATGTTATCGTAAACCCCTATGAGCAACACCCAATCGATTGGCCCAGTCTAGCTGATAGCCCATGGCCTATGCTACATCATGACCCACAATTTACAAGTAGAAGTAATTATCCAGGTCCTGAAAATGGCGTAATTTTTAGAAAAGTTGAGATGGGGGTAAGCTTTGGTAGTGTCGTCATTGGATTTGATTCCACTGCATTTATAGGGTCGACACAAAGTTTTTATAGTTTTAATTACAATGGAGATATCTTATGGGAACAAACAAATATAGGGACTTACTCCACTCCAATTGTTGCATATGACAGCGTCGTTTACATTCCCTCAAGTTTCGGTTGTATGAGTCTATTGCCCAATGGTGAAAATCAATGGGAGTATATTGCACAGGCTTCAATATGGGCTCTGGGATTTAATGTAGATAAAGAGGGAAACTTGTATTTTGTGGACGAAGCTTCAACATTAACTGCCCTTGCTGACAATGGCGTGGCTTTATGGCAACTAAATGATCCGCGGTTTAATGGAGATGCTGATGCTGCACCTGCGTTTGCGCCTGATGGTGCCACGCTTTATTTACAGGGGAACACAGTTGCAATACTAGCGGTTGATATTGAAACGCGAGGCATTAATTGGACATTTGGGGAAGAATCGCTTTTTTCCTCCCCTGTAATCGACAATGAGGGGAATTTATATTTTATACCAGGTGCTCGTCATAGCTTGGACAGCTTGAGATCCTTCTACTCGATTAACCCTGAAGGAGAAATTAACTGGCAGTATGAATTTAACTGTGCTCTCGTATGGGATAATACCGAAGCGACGATTGACCATGACGGCAATGTTTATTTTGCTACCGATACTCTTTATGCTTTTCAAAATGATGGGGTTTTAAAATGGAAATATGGTTTTGAACCAGGGGTTAGGAATGGTAGTTCGTTAACCTGTGATGCGAATAATGTCATTTATGTCGGTGCACAAAAGGAAAGTACGGGTGAAAACCAAATTATGGCCATTAATCCAGATGGAACCCTGTTATGGCTAATAAGGGATAGTGAAGAACGTTATTTAGGTCCGGCTCCAGCTCTAGCAGATGACGGGACCTTGTTTTTCCCTACCTATAATAATTATCCAGGAAAATTATTAATTATTAAATAAGAGAAAATTACAATGAAAAAAACATTCAACATTTTTATTATGATGCTTATCAGTTCAATAGGAACACAACTATACTCAGAAGAATTATATGCGATGGATGAAATTTAACTTATGGCGGAGGATCCAAATACTATGAATGAAACGACAGTTTTTTATATGGATGCTCTTTCTACAGTATGGGATGCTAATACTCTATCATACTATTCAGACCCTTTAGATAATTGGATAACAACAGAGTTTCAAAATTTGTCTTATGAAGCGATAAATGGTGATTTCATATCGCCAGAGGGTTTTACAAATAGTATTTCAGCAGCTGGAGGCAATTCAGAGATATTTGGGTATGGCCTGTATAAATTGTCAGTTGAAGATGGTACTGACTTCATCTGTCTTGACTTTAGAGATGATAGACTTAGTTACTATGGTGACTTTGGTCCTGTCAACGGTCATTTTATAGACATTTGGATTAAATATGTAGTGATTTCTGGCGCACCAAATGAGTTCAGGGTTCATAACTCCGGCTCAAATTATTCAACTGGCTGGATTGATATTCCATTATATAGCACAGTAGGATTGTGGGAACTTAAAGGTGTGGGTGATGCATTAACTGATAAATTTCAACCCACAGACCCGAGCAATTTACAAATAAGCACATCCAATGCATTTCATCCTCTATTAACATGGACCGCAAGTGCCGAACCTGCAAGTGTGGCTAAGTATGATATATACCGTTCAAGTGGAGGTTCAACTTACTATAAAATTGCTTCTAATTTGTACGCAACCAGTTATGAAGATGAAGCTATTATTAAAACTAAGTTCGGTAGTCAAACATACTATTATAAAGTAAGAGCTGTTTCGGGAGATGGATTAATTGAATCAAATGGCTATACGAATATATCCACATTTTCTGGCGTGCTATCAGGAGGAGGTACGAGTAAAGTTGTTGTCCATGATAACCTGACTTCAATTCCGTCACAATTTGTTTTAGGAAATGCTTATCCAAATCCATTTAATCCTACTGTTAATTTAGATTATCAGCTTCCCAATGAATCACGCGTTAGTTTGTGTGTTTATAATGTTTCAGGCGAAATTGTTTATGTTGTCAATAAGGAACAAAACGAAGGGGATTATGCTTTCCATTGGAACGGTCATGATAATCAGGGCGATTCAATGCCCGGAGGCATTTATTTGGTTGATTTTTCTGCTACCAATAAAGAAACGGGTCATACATTCCATGAAACCCATAAAGTTGTTTATCTAAAATAGAATTAAATATAAACGAATACCTAAAAGCCATCTCAATTGAGGTGGCTTTTTTATTATCTGTGAATATCAGTACGAATCATTGCTTAAATGACGGTTTACATTTCAAAGGTCTTGATTTCAAAATTCACCATTTTTAAAGGCCATATATCTTCTATATTGCAGGGCTTTGAAATCATCAGAAAACATAGTAGAAATCAATTATGGAGCTGACGTTAATGTCTAAAACCCCCGCATTAAAAGGACTCGAACTTTATCGCAAGATTAGGAATGAGTTCATTGGTTTAAATACGAAATATTTGCTCGCAAATGGCGAAACGAAAAAACGTATTTATTTAGATTCTACCGCAAGCACACTTATGATGAAGCCTGCTTTTGATATTATGGAAAAGTTTCTTCATCACTATGCAAATACCCATTCCGAGATGCATTTCGATGCTAAAATTTCGTCTCGGGAATATCAATGGGTTCATGACAAAATATTGAGCTTTTTAAATGCCGACCCAAATGTTTATACTTGCTTTTTTACAGGGAGCGGAACGACTGCCGCCGTTAATCGCATGGCACGCGTGTTTAGAGATATTCGACCTGAAAAAGATGTCGCTATTGTGTCGATTATGGAACATCATTCCAATGATTTGCCCCATCGAAAACACATGAAAGAGGTCGTTCACGTCCCTGTTGAATTTAATGAAAATCAGATGCTTTGCGTCAGTTTGCCTCTCATGGAAGCAGAGTTAAAAAAATATGGAGACCGCGTCAATTATGTTGCCGTGACAGGTGTTTCGAATGTGACGGGCATTATTAATCCATTAAAAAAGATTGCCAAACTTGCTCATAAGTATGGTGCTTTGATTTTGGTTGATGGCGCTCAGACCGCTGCTCACCTTCCTATCGAAATTTCGAATCAAGACGACCCCGAAGCCTCATTTGACGCTTTTGTATTCTCGGGTCACAAAACCTATGTCCCAGGCTCACCAGGTGTTGTTGTCGCCAAAAAAGCTCATTTATTAGCCATCGAACCCGAAGAAGTTGGCGGCGGCATGGTGAAAGAAGTTTTTGAAACCGAGTATGAAGTCAAAACTGAATTCCCCGACAGGGAAGAAGCTGGAACGCCAAATATTCTTGGAGCCATAGGTTTAGGCGCTGTTATTGATGTCTTAGATCGCATCGGTATGGATGTCCTCGAAGCGGAAGAAGATAAGATAATGGCGTACGCGCTGGAAAAAATGAATGAAGTCGAAGGGCTTGTCATCTATGGCTCAACTTGTATGAAAACCTGTCCAAGAGCGGCTTCAATTTCATTTAATTTGCGAGATATTGATCATGGTTTAGTCGCAGGTGTTTTGAATGATTATTTTAATATCGCCGTTCGTAATCAATGCTTTTGTGCTCATCCTTATGTAAAAGAAATGCTCGTCGCGGATATGAAATTGAATTCAACATTTACCGATATTAAGGAATTAAAATTTTCACTGGGTCTCAAAAAAGGTATGGTTCGTGCCAGTTTGGGTTTATATAACACACGGGAAGACGTTGACGCACTCGTTGCAGCACTTGACCATATTACAAAAAATATAGAATTTTATCAATCCCAGTATATCGTTAACGAAAATGAAACGTATGTACATAAAACATTTTATTTTGACCATAAAACAAGGTTTTCCATATCAGGAGCTTTGGATGACATGTTCAAAAAATAAAGTGAACACCGAAAGGAAAGAAATGTTTAAGAAAATTTTAGTTGGAAGCTTAATGCTTATTTTCATAATGGGCGTTTATAATTGTGGTCAAAAAGAAGAAATTTCAGAAGCTCGTTTTCTTGTTTTATCGGATACGGTGATGCAAAAAATGGACTTCAAAGTCTGGGAACCTCTCGCATTTGAGCTATCTAAAAATTACCCTGAAAAAGATATGACGGTCATGGTTATGCTCCAAGGTGTCGAGCAATCTATTGCCGAAGGCGATGACGAAACCGTGGAAAAGTGGACGAATCTAGTCCTGAATTATCCTGAAACGGAGATACTCAGCTTAGAAGATAGAGCTGCATTTGCAAATCGTATTGCATGGCGACTCAACGAAGCAGCTCGCTTGCCAGAACTCGGGATAAAAATGGCGAAACAAGCTGTTGATGTCTTTTTAAAAGTGGATGCGACAATTGAACACTATGGTGAAATGGGCGCAATGATTTATGATACCTACGGCGTTTTCCTTCTCGAAATGAAAGATTCTACAGCATCACTTGATGCCTTTGGCAAATCGATGGATTATTACGAATTCCCTGAGACCGTAACGCGTTTAGCTGCTTTATTTGACGAAATGGGCAATAAAGACAAAGCCTTAGAAAATTATACACGCGCTTGGGCATTAAATCCAAGCAATATCGAACTTTCTTTCCGAATCAAAGAGCTTTATGGCGAACTTAATCCAAGTGAAAATGCTGAAACCTATATCTCGGATTTGCATGAAAGTTTCTTGGAAGGTAAAAAAGAAGAAATTATAACAGGACAAACTTCAATGCCATCACCCGATTTCAAACTCGTGGATTTTAATGGAAAAACGTACTCGAAAGCTGAACTAGCAGGCAAAGTCATTTTTGTTGATTTCTGGGCAACATGGTGTGGACCCTGTCGTCGCGAATTGCCGGAGTATCAAAAGCTTTTTGATCTGCATAAAGATTCAGGGAAAGTCATATTCTTAGCCGTATCAACGGATCAAGATAGATTAAAAGTAGCACCTTTTATTGCCGAACAAAAATTCACGTTTCCTGTTGCCCATAATCCTAATCTGGCTGGTGAATTTGGTGTAGAAGGAATCCCATCATTATTTATTCTCGACACGCAAGGCAATATTGCCTACTCCATTGTTGGATATGATCCAAACTCCGATTTTGTCCAAGAAATGACATGGCGAATTGAAAGCCTTATTGATTAATAATGTTAAAAGTTGAAAATCTAGAGTTCTGGATTGATTAAAGACCAATTTTATTCCTCTCCATTTTTAAGAGGGGTACCCCGACGCTATGGGTCGGGACGGGATGGTTCATACCCTGAGTTTAATATTCTAGCGAAATTTAAACCCAAAAATTGATTAAAAGCGAAGAGGAGAGACTAACATGAAGCGAATCTTTATCATCACACTGATATTTTCTTTAAGTTTAAGTGTTGCTCAAGAGGAGTCCAAAACAGGTTGGAGCTTTGGTGCCTTGCCAGCAATCGCCTATGATTCTGACGCAGGTTGGACGTACGGCGCGCTGGGAAATATTTATAATTACGGTGATGGTGCATATTATCCAGACTATCTTTATTCTATATATGCTGAAATCTCAAGAACGACAAAGGGTGGAGGCATCAATAAACTCTTTTTTGACTCCAAATATTTGCTGCCTGCGGATATTCGTATCACTTCGGAATTGAGCCTTTTAACGGAATCAACCTTACCATTTTATGGTTTTAATGGTTACGAGGCGCAATACAATCCCAGTTATGAAATCTCTGATACAACGGACGAGAACTACGATGCGAATTTATATCGGACACGGGTTTATTATCGACATCGTCGTGACATGACAAAATTTACCGCCGACTTTTTAAAGAATATGGGTGATATGCCCATTAAGGGTGTTGTTGGTTTAAGCTATATTAATGTGGATGTCGGTCCCGTAAATATTGAGGATATAAACAAAGGTAATACAGAGGATTTGCTGCCCGATTCCGTCAATACGCTTTACGATAACTATGTCGTATATGGTTTAATCTCTAGTGATGAAATGGACGGCGGAAAAGCAAATTATTTAAAATTTGGACTGGTTTATGATACACGTGACCAAGAAGCGAATCCAATGAAAGGCATGTGGACAGAAATTTTATTGATGGCTTATCCCAGTTTTCTTGGCAATGAGTCAGCATATACTTTGGCGACAATGACACATCGGCAATACTTTACGATGAAAAAAGACATTTTGAGCATTGCAACTCGATTTGCAGTACAGCAAGTGATTTCAGGTAATATACCTTTCTACAATATGCCTTATTTGCAGAGTTCTTTCAAACCTCAAGAAGGTTTAGGCGGGTCAAAAACGGTTCGTGGCTTGCTAAAAAATCGAGTCGTCGGTGACGGATTTGCCTTATTTAATTTAGAAGCACGCTGGAAATTCCTCCGCACAAAAGTTGCAGGACAAAATCTCTATCTCGCGTTTAATGGTTTTGTGGACGGCGGCTATGTCTATGATAATCATCCATATGATAATGCGTCTTACTATCATATTTATTCAGATGGCTCTGAAATGGAAAAGGAAGCGCTGCATTTATCCTACGGTGGTGGTTTCCGCGTCGCGCTGAATCAAAACTTTATTGTCGCAGCCGATATGGGGTTCGCGAAAGACGAACGTGATGGTAACAGTGGGCTTTATATAGGATTGGGATACCTTTTTTAAGATAAAAACTAAAAGATAAAAACTAAAAACTAATTAATTAAGAGATAAAAGATAAAAACTTAAGAACATGTCGAAGAGCATTTTGAAAGATAAGAGTTACCAATTTGCAATTAGGATTGTAAAGCTTTCACAATACTTGACTAGTATAAAAAAAGAGTTTGTTATAAGTAAACAAACATTGAGAAGCGGAACCGCAATTGGCGCTCTAATAAGAGAAGCAGAGTTTGCTCAAAGTAATTCTGACTACATCCATAAGTTTAGTATCGCACTAAAAGAAGCAAATGAAACTGGTTACTGGTTAGATTTATTAAAAGATACTGATTTTATTGATGTTACATTGTATGATGGTTTGTGCTGTGAATCCAAAGAGTTGGTTGCCATGCTTGTTTCAACAATTAAAACACTGAAAAACAAGAACTTATAGTTTTTAGCTTTAAGTTTATAGTTTGAATAAGGATTATATGACTCAAATAGGCAGAAAACTCGACAAACTCCCTGCTAAACAAATTAGCAAGGCATCAGAATACATGAAAGATCTCATTGAGAAATTTGATGACGAGCGCAAGTCCTTGCGAAGAGGTGGTGGTGAAAAAGCCATCAATCGCCAACATCAAAAAAATCGTTTAACGGCTAGAGAACGTGTCCATAAACTCATTGATGCCAATTCTGAGTTTTTTGAATTAGGTCTTTTTGCCGCATGGGGAATGTATAAAGAATACGGCACACCTCCAGGTGCTGGAGTGGTTGCGGGCATTGGTAAAATCCAAGGACGAGACGTTGCGATAATCGCCAACGACGCCACCGTGAAAGCCGGTGCATCTTTCGAAGTGAGCTTAAAAAAGACATTGCGCGTTCAACAAATTGCTTTGGAAAATCATATCCCCGTTGTCTATATGGTGGACTCTGCGGGCGTGTTTTTGCCATTGCAAGACCAAGTCTTTCCCGACGAAAATCATTACGGCAGAATATTTTATAATAATGCACGACTCTCGGCTCTTGGCGTTCCGCAAATTGCATCCGTCATGGGACCTTGTGTCGCGGGGGGAGCCTATTTGCCCGTCATGTGCGATAAATTCATTATGGTGGAAGGTGCATCCATGTTTCTTGCAGGACCTGCTTTGGTTAAAGCCGCCATTGGCCAGGAAACAGACATCGAAACCCTGGGAGGAGCTGTGACGCATAACGCGATTTCGGGGACGGCTGATTATCATGAGCCCAATGATATGGCCGCCATCGAACGCATCAAAAAATTAATTGGAAATTTGCCGCCTGCACAAAAAGCACCGTTCAATAAGGTGGAAATGAAAAAGGCGTTGTTTCCCGAATCGGACTTAAATGCTATTATTCCCAATGATGGCTCTCCGTTTGACATGAAGGAAATTATCGCACGTTTTGTGGATAGAAGCGAGTTTGACGAATATAAAGCGACGTACGGCAAAACTATAATTTGTGGTCATGCTCGCGTCGGTGGTTTCAAAGTAGGGATTGTATCGAATCAAAAATTAATCGAGAAAACAGAGACAGGTGAAATGCAAATGGGTGGTGTTATCTATAATGAATCTGCCGACAAAGCCGCTCGATTTATTATGAATTGCAATCAAGACGGTATTCCCCTTATTTTTATCCATGATGTCAACGGATTTATGGTTGGGAAAGAAGCCGAATGGGCAGGTATCGCAAAAGACGGTGCCAAGATGGTCCAAGCCGTGGCGAATTCGGTGGTTCCAAAAATCACGCTCGTTGTGGGTGGGAGTTACGGAGCAGGGAATTACGCATTGAGTGGTCGGGCGTATTCGCCACGTTTTATGTTCGCATGGCCTTCTGCTAAAATAGCCGTCATGGGTGGCGCTCAAGCTGCCAACACATTAGCAGAAATACGCATGGCAAAAGAAAAGAACCCAACGCCTGAAAAACGCAAAGCAATCGTGGATGAGATAAAAGCTATTTACGATTTACAAAGCGATCCACGATATGCAGCGGCTCGAATTTGGATTGACGAAATAATCAATCCAGAAGACACGCGACAAACGTTGATTCGTGCCCTCGAAGTATGTGAAAATCAACCTAAAATGCCTGCACCAAATTTTGGTGTGTTACAGGTTTAAGGTAATATTAAAAAAACATGCTGTTGACTCCTCAAGATATTAAAAACATTGTTCGATTTGGTGAAGGTCAAAATGTTGAGTTTAAATTGCATATTCCGTCAAAAGTGCGGGATTTAGCGATCGAGATATGTGCTTTTGCTAATGCTTCAGGTGGTACTATTCTTTTAGGAATTGATGATAAAAATGCCATAAAAGGCATTGAGATTGACAATAATAAACGTTCAGCTATTCAAGATGTGATGAACTTACTAAATCCGCAATTATCTTGTCCTTTTTATTTTGTTGACGTAGATGGTTGTATCGTTGGTGTTGTTGACGTCCCTTCTGGACTACAGAAACCATACGCCGTATCTGGAGCAATCTATATGCGACAAGGAGCAAACACACAAAAAATAACCCTCGTCGAACAGATGAGAGATTTATTTCAACAGTCAGGACGCGTTTATTTTGATAGTGGTAGTTGTAACTCTTTTTTCATAGATACTGATTTTGATGATGATTATTTTAAAGAATTTAGAAAAGTTGCTGGATTTACACCTGAAATAGAAAAAATACAAATTATTAAAAATTTAAAGCTAGTTGATATAAAAAACGTTGTTAAAAATGCGTGTGTGCTGTTTTTTGGTAAAAAACCTGAGCAATTTTTTGACAAAGCCGTAATCCGTTGTATTGCCTTTGAAGGATTTGATAAAGTTCAAATAATTGACGACAAAATTTGGGGTGGTCCACTTATAATTCAATACCGTGACACATTGAAGTGGCTAAAAACAAAATTAAATGTACGTTATCTCATAGAAGGAAGTGGCCCACGCAAAGAACAATGGGAAATACCTGATGTAGCTATTAAAGAGTCATTAATAAATGCGCTTTCCCACCGTGACTATTACGATGAAGGTGGCCGAATTATGGTCGAACTATTTAATGACCGACTAGAAATAACGAATCCTGGCGGATTAGTGAATGCAATCTCCATTCATGAATTTGGGAAGAAAAGTTCAAGTAGAAACCCTTTGATATTTGATCTGTTTCAACGAATTAACATGGTTGAGCAAGTTGGATCTGGTATTAATCGCATAAAAAAAGCTATAGCCGAAGCAGATTTACCTAAGCCTATTTTTAAAACTAAGGGATTGTTTACCGTAGTTTTTACACGCGCCTCTTTGTCTGAACAAGATAAAACTACAGTGAAAACTACAGTGAAAACTACAGTGAAAACTACAGTGAAAATTCTTGAGTTAATACAAAATGATAAAAAAATGACTCGCCAAATGCTAGCTAAAATCTTGGGGATGACAGTTGGTGGCGTTGACTGGAATCTTAAAAAATTAAAACAAGCTGGACAGCTTAAACGCATCGGCCCTGATAAAGGTGGTTACTGGGAAATAATAGAAGATGAATCAGAAAACAATAACAACTAATGGAAAATAAACCTAAAATGCCTGCACCAAATTTTGGCGTGTTGCAGGTTTAAGGGGAAAACGAAAATCTCATTGATTAAACAGTTACTTAGAACAGAGTCGAAGCGTAATATTTACCCGCTAGGGAAAGTGAGAAGTCATACTGTTTTTAATATATTGACTACGAATAATATTCTGTTAGTATCTAAGGTAATAAGACTTGCCACGCTTCTCGTTAGATCAGCGCACCCGGGCAAGTTTTCTTTTTATATAGCCTTATGAGATATCGAAAACCTCCTCTATCAATAGCTGAACAGGTCAATACTTTGAAAAGTAGAGGTCTTATTATTTCAGATGAGAAAAGGGCAAAACATTATCTGTCCTATATCAGTTTGTATCGTTTTAGAGCATATAAATTCGCGTATCAAGATAATAGCAATCCTAAGCATCCATTTTACCCAGAGAGTACTTTCGAGAAGGTATTAAACACCTATTTATTTGATAGAAAGCTACGCGTCCTTGTTTTTGATGCTCTTGAGAGAATTGAAATTGCATTCAGAGCACAAATTATTCATATCTATTCCATAAAACATGGAGCTAACTGGTTTGAGAATGCGTTATTATTCCGTAAACAGCATTTATTTGAACGTGATACAACATTGATTGACAAAGAACTTAGGCGGTCTAACGAAGTCTTTATTAAGCATTATAAAAAAACCTATACAGACCCTGTACAACCCCCAGCATGGATGACTCTAGAGGTAACAGGTTTGGGGTTGTTGTCCAAAATTTTTGAAAATTTAAAAATTAGTAATGAGAAAAAAACTATTGCAAGAAACTTTAATTTAGGACACCCATTTATACTTGAAAATTGGATGCATTCTTTAACAGTGATTCGAAATATCTGTGCTCACCATGGGCGACTTTGGAATAGGGAAAGTACCGCTAGAATGACATTCCCAAATAATACCCGAGATGTTTGGCTTAGCAATAGCGATATTCATAAAGGGAAAATGTTCCTCGTTTTAAGCAGTATTCTTCACCTGTTAAATACAATTATTCTAGGTAATCATTTTAAAGAAAAACTCATAGCACTTATAAAAGAACACCCCGATATTTCTTTGAGACAAATGGGGTTTCCAAATGGTTGGGAAAATGAAAATCTTTGGCTCAACAAATAAAAAAATTGGTATTGTTAGATCTTTTGAATAACTAGGAGTACATAAGGCACTATAGTTGCGTTTATTTATTTAATGAATTTTAAGGAGAAAAAATAAATATGTCAAATCGAATTGTACGAATTGCAAATGGTCAAGGATTCTGGGGCGATAGTATTGAAGCGCCTGTCCAACTTGTAGAAGGTGGAGGCATTGATTATCTGACGCTGGATTATCTAGCAGAAGTCACAATGTCTATCATGCAGCGTCAAAAAGAGAAAAATCCCGAGGCGGGGTATGCGCGGGACTTTGTGGAACTTATCGATAGGATTTTACCTCAGTTGATGGAAAAAAATATTAAAGTCATCGCGAATGCTGGCGGCGTCAATTCACCCGCCGCAGCAAAGGCTTTGCTGAAAGTCGCTGAAAAGCATAATATCAGTGGCTTGAAAATTGGTATTATTGTAGGCGACGATATCCTGTATTCAATTGATGACTTACAGGCAAAAGGAGCAACCTTCGCGAATATGGAGAATGGTGAGAACTTTAGCGACATCAAAGATAAAGTCAAATCGGCCAACGTTTATATCGGTGCAGAGCCCATTGCAAAAGCTTTGGATATGGGCGCGCATATTGTCCTGGCGGGTCGCGTTACTGATCCAGCGCTCGCGTTGGGGCCGATGATTCATGAATTTGGATGGAAAATGGACGATTTTCATCGCTTGGCCATGGGAACCCTTGCGGGACACATCACCGAATGTGGCGCTCAATGTACAGGCGGAAATTACTCTCGCTGGTGGGACATTAAAGATTATGCTGGAATCGGTTATCCTGTCATTGAAATCGAGGAAAGCGGCGAGTTCGTCATCACAAAACAAAAAGGTACAGGCGGTATTGTTAATTTGATGTCTATTTCGGAGCAATTGCTTTACGAAATGGGCGATCCCAATAATTATATTTCTCCTGATGTAGTCGTCGATTTTACGGGTGTTAAAATTAAGGAAGACGGCGAGAATCGCGTGAAAGCAATGGATGTTAATGGCATCGAACCCACCGAATTTTACAAGGTATCGCTAAGTTATTTTGCGGGCTATAAAGCTTCGGGACAATTAACAGTTTCGGGACCGCGCGCCCTTGATAAAGCGAAATTAGTCGCCGAAATTATCTGGGAACGCCTTAAACGAGCAGGGTATTCTTTCGAAGAAACATCCACCGAGTTCTTAGGAGTATCGCCTTGCGACATGGAGCATCCACCCAAAGAGTTTGAAGTGAATGGCATTGTCTTGCGCTTAGGCGTACGTGACGAAGATCGTGACAAAGTCGTCCGGTTTAGCAAAGAAATCGCTCCCGTCATCACGAGCGGTCCGCCAGGAATAACGGGTTTTGCAGGCGGACGTCCGAAACCTCAAGAAATTATCGCATATTGGCCAGCGTTGATTCCCAAAACTTTGATTAAAACATCTGTCCATATTGTGGAGGAAAAATGAAAACCGTAAAATTGTACGACATTGCTCACGCTCGATCTGGAGACAAAGGACCAAATTCGAATACAGGTGTTATCTTTTATAAAAAATCAGATTATGAATTTGTAAAATCCCAATTAACGACTGAAAAGATTAAGGCACATTTTGGTGGCATCGTTCGAGGCGAGATTATTAAATATGAATTGCCTAATTTGAATGCGTTGAATTTTATTCTTAAAGATTCATTGGGCGGCGGGGGGTCCGAATCGCTTATTAATGATGCTCAAGGCAAAACGCATGGACAAATGATGCTCATGATGGATGTCGAGATTGAGGAATAATTAAAAAGTATGTGGAAGTCCACGACTTAAGTTGTGGGTTGCTTTAATAAACTACTAAGTAAAGAAAAGTATAAAACGTATGACTAAGCATAAATTCAAATTTCTAAAACTCGATTTTCATGAACATAAAATCCGTGTCCTTCTCAATCGTCCACCTGTCAATGCGCTGAGCATTACCATGATTGAAGAGCTTCGGCAATGCGCCGAATGGATTTCAGGAGAATCGAACATTTGGCTCGTTTCGTTGTCATCATCAGGGAAAATCTTTTGCGCTGGAGCCGATTTAAAAGAGCGCGTGACTATTCCTGAAGACAAAATCGACGAAGTTGTGCATGGGATTCGAACTATGACAAAAGCATGGGCTAATTTGCCTCAAGTTGTCCTTATGGGCATTAATGGAATGGCGTTCGGCGGAGGTTTGGAGCTTGCATTGGCAGGTGATCTTATCGCAATCAATGAAAATGCCCTCATCGGATTACCCGAAACATCTCTGGGTATTATCCCTGGCGCAGGTGGAACGCAACGACTTTCCAGACGAACGACGTTAGCCACAGCGAAGAAATGGATTTTTACAGCCAGTAAATTCGAGGCAAACGAAGCGCTCAAAGATGGCGTTGTAGATTTCGTATTCCCTGGAGCGACATTTGAAAATGATTTCGACGGACTCATCGATAGGGTTTTTAATAATGCACCTCAAGCATTAAAAGCGGCAAAATTCGCATTAAATAGAGGGTTCGATACAGACATCAAAACAGGATTGGACATCGAAAGAGAAGCCTACAAATCATTGATTCAAACGGAAGACAGAGTAGAAGCACTACGCGCATTTAAAGAAAAAAGGAAAGCTAACTGGTCGGGTCGCTAAGTTATGAAACCACTATTTAAAACAATTTATCATTGGAGTTTGGATAAAAAACAGACTCGCAATGTGTTTGCGGCTTTCATATTATTTACGATTGTATTGCATTTTATGGATACGATGATTCGTTTAAACACAGGCGGTTGGGGCATTGTCGATATGCAACTCTCATTTAAGGCTGAAAAATTTTATATGATTTTAGAGAAGATGCGAATCTCTGGACTCGGGCTCGTTTTCATGAGTTTCGCCATCGACTTTATTTACCCAATCATCTATGCTGTTGCGCTTATTATGTTAATGATGAAAGCCATCACCGAATCTGAAAATGATGTTTTAAATTGGAAATTCAAAATTCCCTTTTTTATCGCTGGACTTGACTATGTCGAAAATATTTCGCATCTGTCTTTAATTAAATTGTCGCCACAACAATTTCCTGATGTCGTTCTTGTTACATCATGGATTGCCTCAATAAAATGGAGTTTTGCAATATTACTTCTACTTTGGTCTATAATTTCTTATAGTTTAAAGAAGATGGATGCGCAGAAATAAGAAGGAGTTTTATTATGATTGAAAGACGGATTAAACCCGACCCAAACTATTACACCGCTCAACGTTATATTCTTACGGTAGTCTCTCTAGTACTCGTTTTAATGGCATCAATTGCCCACTTTATAATTTACCTGACAGTTGCCCGACAAGAGCCATTAATTATTATTTGGAGTTTTGCGTTTGTAATAATTTTTATTCTATGGATTGTTATATATCCGCTTATCCGCTTGTGGATTAATAATTTGGAATACATTATTTTTGATGACAGAATCACGATTCATAAAGGGATTTTAACGAAAACGGAGCAAAATATTCCCCATCGTTCTGTCACCGATTTTATTCTAAAAAGAGGTCCTTTTGACAGGATGCTTGGAATCGGGACAATCAGCATCCAAACGGCGGGACAATCGGCTCCAGCGAGTACGTACGAAGGGAATCTTGCTGGGATTTTAAACTATGCATCATTGCATCAGGATTTAAAAGAACGAATGCGATCGATACATTCGCAAGACGAGTTTACGAAACAAACGGAATCCGTCGAATCAACCGACAATCAAGTCCTTTCTCAAATTTTGGAAGAAATAAAAGACTTACATAACGATTTAAAGGATTAATCCTCTATACAAGAATATTTCGACTATACTAAAATTTCATTGTTATAGTCATCAAATAAGGAGTAGAAATAAATGATAGATTGGTGGCAACATTTGCCCTCTCATATGGATCCGACGATTTTTACAATCGGAAATTTTCCCCTCAGGTGGTATGGCACGATGTACATTCTTGCGTTTTTTACATCATTTTTGGTAGTTTCCTATATTATAAAAAAAGAGAAATTACCCTACAATGCTGATTTTATTAGTGATGCCTTTACCTGGGGAATTATCGGCGTTTTGTTAGGTGGACGCTTTGGATATGTCCTTTTCTATGGATTTGATAGTTTTATTCATGACCCAATTTCTATCATTATGCCGTTTAAAAAAATATATGGCGAATGGCGATTTACAGGTATTTCAGGTATGTCCTACCATGGCGGCGTTTCTGGTGTGATGATCGCTTGGGCTCTCTATGCTCGGAAACACAAGATGCCTTTTCTTAAATTAACAGATTTATTTGTCGCTGGGAATGCGCTGGGATTTACTTGGGGTCGCATCGGGAATTTTATCAATGGCGAATTGTATGGCCGCATTACGAACAGTTCAATCGGAATGTATTTTCCCAATGCGGGTGATGGCTTATTGCGCCACCCAAGCCAACTTTACGAAGGCTTTTTTGAAGGATTTGCATTGTTTGTCATACTCTGGTTTGTGCGTAAAAAAATTACATCGACAGGCTTTTTAAGTGGTTTATATATTTTTGGATATGGTTTTTTTAGGTTCTTTATCGAATATTTCCGACAACCTGATGCTCATTTAGGATTTGTATTTATGAACTTTTCCATGGGTCAAATGCTTTGCTTGGCGATGATGATGGGTGCCGTTATTATTTGGATCTATTCCAAAAAGGAATATGGATTGACGATTCAAAAATGACTTTATTAATATCGTCTATCATTGCGCTGATAATAGGACCTGTCATTGCACAACTTTTTCGATCTAAAGAATATTTCAAGGATTTATTAGATGGCTTCATTCTCACAAGTATTGGAGGATTAATCCTATGGCATCTATTACCAGAAGCTTTTGAAGAAATTGGTCTATGGGCCATTTTGATTTTTTTGCTTGGTGCAGTATTACCGGGTCTATTGGAAAGAGGCTACCACAATCTCGAAAGATCCGCCCATTTAATGGCCGTGTTGATGGCTTTGGGCGGTATTTTTACGCATACTATACTGGACGGAATAGCGTTTTCGAAAGCCTCGGTTGTGCATGGAAGTGGACAACAATTGGCGTTCGCCGTGATTGCACATCGCTTACCTGTTGGACTTTTGATTTATTGGGCCATTAAACCTTTCTGGGGTTACAAAGGTATTTTCAATGTGCTTCTGGTTATGTCGTTGGGAACCATCCTGGGCTATTCTATTTTCACCTTCGATGTTATGCAAGGAAGCCATGGGATTATTGGATATTTTCAAGCCCTCGTAACGGGATCGCTGTTTCATGTCGTTATTCATAAACCTTTTCATTCACATGGAAGTCATGAAAATCACTCAGAAAACGAAGATGAACATCATAGTAAATTGGCTGAAATCATTGGTGGATTACTGGGTTTAGGGATTCTTTATTTAATATCCATCAACTTGCATGTGGTCGAAGAACATAAAGCACACACATTTTTCCCCCTGTTTTCGCAATTATTTCTCAAAAGTTCGCCAGCATTGTTAGTTGGATTTTCGTTTGCGGCATTTTTAGGCGCGTTTGTTTCACCAAAAAGTTTTTCCTGGCTGACAAAAGGCAAAACCATTACGAGAATTTTAAAAGGTGTTGGTATTGGTTTACCACTGCCTATTTGTTCCTGTGGCGTTATACCCCTCTACAAAAGTTTAATCAAACGCGGCGTCCCAATCGGTGCTGCCATGGCATTTTTAATTGCGACACCCGAATTAGGTATCGATGCATTTTTTCTGAGTCTTCCTTTGTTAGGCGTTAAAATGGCCTTCGCCCGTATTTTTGCGGCATTTTTCGTGGCTGTATTTGTTGGATGGCTTATGGAAAAATTATTCCCTAATGGCTCCATGATTGAAATGCCTCTAATAGGTAATCAGAAACAAGTGGCTGAGTCAAAATTTCGTAAGTTTTGGCGCATATTTAATTTTGAACTTATGGACGAACTTATCCCATGGATTTTATTCGGTCTCGTATTAGCCACCGTTGCTGATCCGTTGTTAGAGCATATTGATTGGAAAAATATACCAAATGGTTTGGATGTTGTTTTGATGACATTGATTGGTATGCCACTTTATATTTGTGCCAGTGGCGCAACACCTCTTGCAGCTGTTTTTCTCTGGAATGGTGTTTCGCCAGGTGCTATTTTGGCTTTTTTAATTACAGGTCCTGCTACGAATATCACGACATTTGGCGTACTTAAAAATATCCATGGACGCAAAATCGCTACCGTTTTTCCTATCATCATTGTCGTAACGGCAATTGCTATCGGGCTTTTTGTGAATGCCACAGTTAGTTTTGATGCGATGAAACCTATTATGATTGAGGAACAAACCAATTCATGGATAGAATATGCAAGTGCCTTTGTTCTGACGCTTTTTATTTTAGGTTCTCTAAAACGTTTGGGATTCCGCGGTATGACGGATTCCATTTTAGAAATGAACTAGGAGAATTGAGATGAGAATACTTTTACTCGGCGGCGGTTCTTCAGGCGAACACAACGTCTCTCGAAAATCTGCCGCTGCTATGGAAAAAGGATTGTCCCAAGCCGGACATCAAGTCGATTTAGTCATCATAAAAAATGAAAAAGAAGCGCTACAACTGTGGGATTCAAGAGATTATGATTTCATGATGCTGGGACTTCACGGAAAAAATTCGGAAGATGGCTATTTGCAAAACCTTTTAGAATCGCGCGGTATTCCGTTTTCAGGCGCGAGTTCTGTCTCGAGCAAAAATGCTTTTTTTAAATCCAAAACGAAACAGATGATGCGGAAATCTGGAATTTTAACGGCAGATTGGGAACTTTTTAAACACGTACCTGGTGAGGATTTGCCCATAACCAAATTATCGATACCATATGTCATTAAACCTGACAATGATGGATCCACACTTGGTTTAAGTATTATCAAAAATGAAGAATCACTGACAAATGCAAAAGCAATATCAGGGGAATACGAATATTTACTCTACGAAAAATTTATTTTTGGAAGAGAATTAACGGTTTCAGTAATTGGCCAACACGCCTTACCAATCGTTGAAATTTTTCCAGGGCATGAACTTTATGACTATGAATCAAAATATACGTCTGGAATGAGTCAGTATGTTTGCCCGGCGGATTTATCGGATGACATCACTGAAGACATTCAAAAAATCGCACTAAAAGTGATGAAAGCGGTTGGTGTTGAAGTTTATGGTCGTGTCGATTTCCGACTTGATGAAGAGAACAATGCCTATTGTTTAGAAGTAAATACGCTCCCTGGCATGACAGAGACATCATTATTCCCGAAAGCAGCGAAAGCCCATGGCATGAGTTTTAGTGATTTATTAGACGAGATTGTAACCTTAAGTTTAGAAAAGTCATAACAAAAGATGGCCCTTCAATTTTATAATTCAATCAAAAGAAAAAGAAACATATTTTCGCCTATTATTGATGGTGAGGTAAAGCTCTATACCTGCGGACCGACGGTTTATAATTATGCCCATATCGGTAATTTTAGAACCTTTATGTTCGAGGATTTATTGCGTCGTTATTTGGAGTTTAAGGGATTCACCGTCACGCATGTAATGAATTTGACAGATGTCGATGACAAAACAATTCGAAATAGTCAACAAGCAGGGACACCTTTATTAAAATTTGTTCAATTCTTTAAGGATGCCTTTTTCGCTGATTTAGACGCCTTAAATATACGTCGTGCTCATCATTATCCTGCCGCTACTGCTTATGTCCCTCAAATGATAGAAATGGTAAAAACGCTTGTAGATAAAAATTACGCCTATGTATCAGATGATGGCTCTGTCTTTTTTGATATTGCAAAGTTTCCCGAGTATGGACGATTGGCTAATTTGAAACCCGAAGACATGCTGGTGGGAAATCGTGTTGCTGATGATGAATATGATAAAGAAGAGATGCGAGATTTCGCTTTATGGAAAGGCAGGAAAGCAGAAGATGGAGAGATCTTTTGGGATTCGCCATGGGGCAAAGGACGACCGGGTTGGCATATTGAATGTTCAGTGATGTCAACAGAGCTACTCGGAGATCATTTTGATATCCATTGCGGCGGCATCGATAATTTATTTCCGCACCATGAAAATGAAATTGCCCAGAGCGTTTGCGCCACCGGAAAAGAATTTGTCAATTACTGGCTTCATTCGGAATATTTACTAGTGGATCGAAAAAAAATGTCTAAATCTGACCATAATTATTTTACGATTCCAGACTTATTGGAGCGAAATATTCCTGCAAGTATCATTCGTTGGATGTTGTTGACGACGCATTATCGACAAAAATTGAATTTTTCTCTTGATCGTGTTGAAGAAGCTCAAAAATCACTCGATCGTATTATGAGTTTCAAAAATAGGCTAAAAGAATACCAAGGGATAGAAGGAAATGCAGAGCCATTTCTTGATGATTCCATGAAATCGTTTGAGCTTTCAATGGATGATGACTTAAATATTTCGGGTGGTTTAGGCGCTATTTTTGAGATGATTCGTAATGGAAATCGTTTAATGGACATGAATGAATTTTCACAAGAAGGAAAACTCCTAGCAATGTCATTGATAGAACGATTTGATAGTGTTCTCGGCATATTCGATCTCCTTGAAAATGAGGCGACGCTCAGCTTAGTGAACGATACATCTTGGATAGAAGCGAAAATAATCGAGCGAAATAAAGCTCGGAAAGCAAAAGATTATGACATGTCCGATGCCCTCCGAAATGAAATTATTGAGGCTGGGTATGAACTTATTGATAAACCCGACGAAACAATATGGAAGAAAAGGACCATTTGAAATTAAGTAGAATATTTTTCTAAACTTACTTGCATAATGAGACCTCACTTTTATATTTTGCCGCTCTTTTTTAAAAGGATATCTGTTTCAGGCATTCATTGCTGAATTTTATTGAGTGATTGAGTCTAATATTTCAATCCTGATTGTGCCACTCTAGCTCAGTTGGTAGAGCATCGGTTTTGTAAACCGACGGTCGAGAGTTCGAGTCTCTTGGGTGGCCCAATCAAGATTGAAATTGCAGATTAAAAAAAGAAACGGATCGGTGGCCGAGTGGTTAAAGGCGGCAGACTGTAAATCTGCTCACGTACGTGTACGGTGGTTCGAACCCATCCCGGTCCACAGTTTTTTAACATATTTTTTGGGGAGGCAACTTTTAGGGTTGCTGTTTGAACCCGCGGGTGTAGTTCAATGGTAGAACACCAGCCTTCCAAGCTGGTCATGTGAGTTCGATCCTCATCACCCGCTCAACGCAAACAGCAAAGTCCCAGGAGGTAGCGGGACTTTTTTTTTCTTGCAAAGTGCTCGGGTAGCTCAGTCGGTAGAGCACCTCCTTGGTAAGGAGAAGGTCGGCAGTTCAAATCTGCTCTCGAGCTCAATCGCCCCAAAATTCGAAATTTAACCAATATTGCCAAATATGGAGGGCAAAATAATGGCTAAGAAAAAGTATGAGCGCACGAAGCCTCACGTTAATGTAGGAACAATAGGTCATGTTGACCATGGGAAGACGACATTAACGGCAGCAATCACGGTAGTATTATCGAATGACGGATTGAGTGAAGTCCGTTCATTTGACAGTATTGATAATGCACCAGAAGAGCGTGAACGAGGAATCACAATTGCGACAGCCCACGTAGAGTATGAGACGGAAAATCGTCATTATGCCCACGTTGACTGTCCAGGACACGCGGACTATATCAAAAATATGATAACAGGAGCCGCCCAAATGGACGGCGCGATCCTGGTTGTAAGTGCCGCAGACGGCGCGATGCCTCAGACCCGTGAGCACGTATTACTTGCCAAGCAGGTAAACGTCCCCTCAATCGTAATATTCATGAATAAAGTAGACCAAGTAGATGATGATGAGTTATTGGACTTGGTAGAGATGGAATTACGTGAATTATTAGATGAATATGATTTTCCAGGTGATGATACACCTGTCATACGAGGAAGTGCATTACGAGCTTTAGGCAATCCTACAGATCCTGAAGCAACAGCGTGTATCCATGAGTTGATGGCAGCGGTAGATTCATTTATCCCCGAACCCGAACGAGATGTAGACAAGCCCTTTTTAATGCCTGTAGAAGATGTATTTAGTATCACAGGTCGTGGTACGGTAGGAACGGGGAGAATTGAACGAGGGATCGTAAAAGTAGGCGAAGAAGTTGAAATCATAGGTATGGTTGAAGAGTCGAAGAAAACGACAGTAACGGGAGTAGAGATGTTCCGTAAGTTGTTAGACTCAGGCCAAGCAGGTGATAATGTAGGTTTATTATTACGAGGAATCGATAAAGAGTGGCTCCAGCGTGGAATGGTCATCGCCAAACCTGGTAGTGTAAAACCACACAAGAAATTTAAGGCAGAAGTCTATGTGTTGAAGAAAGAAGAAGGGGGTCGTCATACACCATTTTTTAATGGATATCGTCCCCAGTTTTATTTTCGCACGACGGATGTAACAGGTATCGTAGATTTACCTGAAGGAACAGAAATGGTAATGCCAGGTGACAATGTGACTGTAACAATCTCATTGATAGCGCCCATCGCAATGGATCCAGAATTGCGTTTTGCTATCCGTGAAGGTGGTCATACTGTTGGCGCTGGTGTCGTAACTGAGATAATCGAATAGGACACGGTAAATTACCATGAGAGAAATTATCACTCTTGAATGCACTGTATGCAAGGAACGGAATTATTCAACCATGAAGAATAAAAGGTTGCAACCTGCCCGCGTTGAGCATAAAAAATATTGTTCAACATGCAATAAACACACAGTTCACAAAGAAACGAAATAGTTAAGAAATGAATTTAACAGGAGAGTGGCTCAATGGTAGAGCAGCGGTCTCCAAAACCGCAGGTTGCAGGTTCGAGTCCTGTCTCTCCTGCTTCACATTCATTTGATAAGTAGAGTGCAAATATGATAGAAAAAATCAGAACATTTTTTACTGACGTACAGTTTGAATTCCAAAAAATCAGTTGGCCTACTTATGAAGAACTTAAGGGTTCTACATGGATTGTGCTAGGTATGTCTGGAGTATTAGCTTTGATTTTATTTGTTATGGATAAAATCATGTCAACGTTAATACTTGATATAATTATGGGGCAATAAAGTGGCTTTAAAGTGGTATAGTTTACGCGCTCTTTCTGGCAAAGAAAAGAAAATACGTGATGCAATACTTCATGAAGCAGCTTTAGCTAACCTTCAAGAAATAATTGTCGATGTTCTCGTCCCTTCTGAAAACGTTGTTGAAATGCGTGGCGGTAAAAAATACGTACGGAATAAGGTATTTTTCCCTGGCTACATCATGATACAAATGGAATTGACAAAAGTGAGTCGTTATTTAATAGAAAACACTCCCGGAGTTATGAGTTTTGTTGGACCAAAAGGTGAACCAACGCCTCTAAAAGAAGATGAAATTCGTCGGATTTTAGGTGAAGTTGAAGAACGTGATGGGAAAGAAATTCTCGGTACTCCATATGCTCCTGGTGATCCTATTAAAATTATAGATGGCCCTTTTATCGATTTCTCAGGATTCGTTAAAGAGATTGACGAGACAAAACAAAAAGTAAAAGTGGAAGTGTCGATATTTGGGCGTCCTACTCCTGTAGAGTTGGATTATTTACAAATAGAGATGGAAAAATAGAAGTAATAAAGGTTTAATCTATGGCCAAAAAAGTCATTAATCAAATTAAGTTGCAAATCAATGCGGGGGCTGCTAATCCATCACCTCCAGTCGGTCCTGCTTTAGGTCAAGCTGGCGTGAATATTATGGAATTTTGCAAAGCATTTAATTCTCGCACTGAAAAAGATCGCGGTTTAGTCATTCCAGTTGTTATAACTGTTTATGCTGATCGTTCTTTTACATTTGTAACGAAGACTCCACCCGCTGCAGTGCTTTTAAAGAAAGCTGCCGGATTGGAGAAAGGATCAGGGAGACCTAACTCAGAAAAAGTTGGGAAAGTGACACGTGCTCAAGTTAAAGAGATTGTTGAACTAAAAAAACCTGATTTAAATGCGCATGACCTTGAAATGGGGATGCGTATTATCGAAGGTACTGCCCGCAGTATGGGCATTACGGTGGAGGGTTAATTCAGTCATGAAAATATCTAAAAAAGTTAGAGAATATTCATCCAAAATTGATCGTTTGGCAGAATACCCCATATTAGATGGAATTATGCTGACCAAAAAATATGCAACGGCTAAATTTGATGAATCTGTCGAAGTCGCAGTTTCATTAGGTGTTAATCCAAAATTTTCTGATCAAATGATTCGTGGTTCCGTAACATTACCACATGGGACGGGTAAAACAGTCCGAGTTCTTGTGCTTGCAAAAGGCGCTAAAGCAGAAGAGGCTGAAGCCGCTCATGCTGATTACGTTGGGTTTGAAGAGTATATCGAAAAACTTAAGCAAGGTTGGACCGATGTTGATGTTGTCATCACTACACCCGATAATATGGGTGAAGTCGGTAAGCTTGGACGTGTTTTAGGACCTAGAGGTTTGATGCCAAATCCAAAAAGTGGTACGGTTACAATGGATGTTGCAGCTGCAGTTGAAGCTTCAAAAGCAGGTAAAATTGATTTTCGAAGCGACAAGTACGGTAATGTACATAGCATCGTAGGGAAAGTATCATTTGACGCAGAAAAATTATCCGAAAATCTTAGCGTTCTATTAAAAAAATTGATTGCTATGAAACCAAGCTCATCAAAAGGGCTATATGTTAAACGGGTAACAATCAGTTCAACAATGGGACCAGGTATCAAAATTGATAAAGCTGGTTTTAGTAATTAATAGGAACTCGCTATGTCTAGTAAAAAAAATATTTCATCCGTAGAATATATCGGCCAACAGTTTGACAAAACGAAGACCATATATTTCACAGACTATTCAGGACTCACAGTAGAGCAAGTTAATGTTTTACGTACAAATTTACATGAGCACGGTGTAAATTATCATGTACTTAAAAATACATTAACACTACTTGTAGCAAAAAAGAATGGTTATGAAGGCTTAGAGTCAGTACTGAAAGGACCCACTGCACTTGCATTTGCAGCGGGTGATCCCACAGCACCTGCTCGAGTATTTAAAGAATTCCTCAAAAAAGAGGGAAAAATAAAAGGTAAACCAGCAGTAAAGGGTTTAGTCTTTGAAGGCAAAGTTTTAGACGCATCTTTCTATGTAAAGATTGCAGATTTGCCTTCTCGCGAAATCTTACTTGCACAGTTGCTCGGTGGGCTGCAGTCTCCAATCCAAAAGACCTTGAGCGTACTTCAAGCTCCGATGAGAGAACTGGCTGGAACATTAGACGCATTAAAACTAACAAAAAATTAATTATCGGGAGGTAATCCACTCATGGCAACAACGAGAGAAGACGTTTTAGGATATCTTGAAACAGCTAATATGCTAGAAATCTCAGAATTGATTTCTGCAATCGAAGAAAAATTCGGCGTAACAGCCGCTGCACCCGTTGCAGCCGCTGCAGCCGTTGCTGGACCTGTAGAAGAAGTTGAAGAGCAAACAGAATTTGATGTTATACTTGAAGACGCAGGTGCCAAAAAAATTAATGTTATCAAAATTGTTCGTGGTGTTACAAGCTTAGGGCTAAAAGAAGCAAAAGCTCTTGTTGATGAAGCACCAAACAAAATTAAGGAAGCAGTTTCTAAAGCCGAAGCTGACGAATTAAAAGCTCAACTTGAAGAAGCTGGAGCTAAAGTCTCTGTTAAATAAAGCAGAGTTCTAAGATAACAATTATTTAGCTCGTGAGGTTATTTACCTCACGAGCTTTTGTCCTTTGTAAAACTTTAAAACTTGGAGTTGCATTTGACCCAGACAAGTTTATTAGAGAGACAATCGTTTAGTAAGATTGGTGAGCAAGTCCCTTTACCGGACTTGATGAACCTGCAACTAAATTCTTGGATAGAATTTTTACAGGATGATACGCCTGCAAGACTTCGCGAAAACCGAGGTTTAGAAGCCGTCTTTACGAGTGTATTTCCCATTGAAGACAATCACGGAAACTACATGCTCGAATATGTCTCTTATCAGACAGGACTACCACGTTATTCTATCGACGAATGTCTAGATCGTGGAGTTACATACTCAGTACCCCTAAAAGTTAAATTAATATTGCATGCTACCGTAGAAGAAGCTGACCCGGGTGATTATACAAATCATATCGAACAAGACATTTTCTTTGGTAATATCCCAACAATGACGAACAGAGGCTCTTTTATCATTAATGGTGCAGAACGTGTTATTGTTGCTCAGTTACAAAGATCACCAGGTGTTTTCTTTGAGCAAACACAGCATCCTAACGGTACAAGACTTTATTCTGCTAGATTGATACCGCTCCGTGGTAGTTGGCTTGATATTACAACGGATATTCATGACGCCATTTATGCAGTTATCGATAGAAGACGAAGATTCCCAATTACGCATCTGTTAAGAGCAATGGGTTTCTCTTCTAACACCGATATCCTGATGGCTTTTGACGCTGTTCGTGAATTAAGACTCGCTGATAATGTTGGTTTGAAGCAATACTATGATAAAGAATTGCCCGTTGATGTCATCCATCCTGAAACAGGTGAAATCTTAGCAGAAGCAGGTGAAAAGCTTTCTAAGGAGCGCGTGCGTGACCTTAAGAAAACGGGTATTAAGGGCGTGATGGTTGTTAAAGACCCTGACGACTTAAAATTCGAGCTTTTATCTAATACCTTGGCGAAAGATAAAACCATTGATACGAATGATGCACTCAGAGCTTTTTATACCGAGATGCGCGGTGGAGAACCACCAAACTTAGACCTTGCAGAGAAATTTCTCGCGAGACTTCTATTTGATCCTAAAAAATATGATTTAGGTGAAGTCGGTCGTTATCGTATGAATAAAAAATTCGGCGTTGAAGTTCCGATGGATCAACTCGTTTTAACGAGTGATGATATCATCTTGACAACGAATTATCTCGTTGATATGCGAAAAGGCGAACGCGGAACAGACGATATTGACCATCTAGGCAATCGTCGTGTACGTACCGTTGGCGAACAATTGGGGAACCAATTTGCTGTTGCTTTATCCAGAATGTCGAGAACAATTCGTGAGCGAATGAATGTTCGTGATAATGAAAATCTCACGCCTCAAGACTTAGTGAATTCGCGTATCGTTACGAGCGCAATCAGTTCGTTTTTTGGTACGAATCAATTATCACAGTTCTTAGATCAAACGAATCCACTTGCTGAAGTGACGCATAAAAGAAGACTTTCTTCTCTCGGACCAGGTGCCCTAACGCGCGAAAGAGCAGGATTTGAGGTTCGTGATGTTCACTATACACATTACGGACGTCTGTGCCCAATTGAAACACCTGAGGGACCCAACATTGGTCTGATTTCATCATTAGCTTCTTATGCTGTGGTCAATAGACTTGGTTTTATTGAAACACCCTATAAGAAAATTGTGCTTTCCAACGGCAAACCTAAGATGTCAAAACAAATTGATTATCTATCTGCCGATGATGAAGAACGTTCGAACATTGCCCAAGCCCAAATTCGTTTAGATGAAGAAGGCTATTTGCAAGACAAGTATTTGCAGGTGCGTGTTCGCGGTGACTTCCCCCATGTTGATGTAAGTGAAGTCGCTTACAAAGACGTTTCTCCGCTGCAGATTGTTTCTCCGGCTGCGGCCTGTATTCCATTTTTAGAGCATGATGATGCTAACCGTGCCCTCATGGGTTCTAACATGCAACGTCAATCTGTACCGCTCTTATGGACAGAAGCGCCTATTGTTGGAACTGGATTTGAAAGCATTATTGCGAGAGATTCACGAGCGATTTTAATCTCTGATGTTAAAGGTACGGTTAAAGAAGTTACGTCAGATAAGGTTCTCGTCAAAGTAAGCAAACGCTTTGATGAAGCGACGACATTGATTGAAGAACCTGGTATGGTTACGTTTAAATTGAAGAAATTTATTCGTAGTAACCAAGACACATGCATGAATCAACGTCCAATCGTTAAAGTTGGTCAAAAAATTAATATTGGTGATATTTTAGCGGATGGTATGAGTACAGATAATGGTGAACTTGCACTCGGTAAGAATATCACTGTTGCATTTATGCCTTGGCGCGGATACAACTATGAAGATGCCATCGTTCTGAGCGAAAATCTTCTTAAGAGAGATACATTTACAACTCTCGTTGTAAAACAAGTTGAACTGGAAGTTAGAGAAACAAAGCGTGGTGAAGAGGAACTTACTCGCGATATTCCTAACGTATCAGAAGAGGCAACACGTAATCTTTCTAAAGATGGGATCATTCGAATTGGTGCTGAAGTAAGACCTGGCGATATTTTGATTGGTAAAGTAACACCCAAAGGTGAAACCGACCCAACGCCTGAAGAAAAGCTATTAAAAGCTATATTTGGAGAAAAAGCCGGTGATGTTAAAGATGCATCAAAAAGAGCGACTCCAGGTGTTAAAGGTATCGTTATTAAAACGGAACTTTATACGCGTAAAGGTCGAGAATCTCGTAAAGAAGAAAAGCGCCGTTTAGATGCACTTAAAGCCAAAGCAACTTTAGAAAAAGCGGGTTTGACTAAAAAGCGCAACGAAAAGCTTTTTAATTTATTAAACGAACAAATTGCTGTAGATATCATTGATAATCTTGAAAAAGTTATTGTCAGAGATGGTACAGTTTTCAATAAAGAAGTAATTAACCAAATTAACTGGGAAAAGGTTGACATTTCAAAACCAGTTTGTCAAGATGAAACGGTCTCAAGCAAAGTGACAGTTTTAGTAGACGAATATTATCGTCTCTATAATGAAATTGAGCAAACCTATGAGAACGACATCTATAAACTTAAGGTTGGAGATGATTTACAACCTGGCGTTATTCAGTTAGCAAAGGTACAAGTTGCAAGTAAAAGGAAAGTTAGTATCGGTGATAAATTGGCAGGACGACACGGTAACAAAGGTATCGTCGCAGCCATCATGCCCGAAGAAGATATGCCTTTTACGAAAGAAGGAAAACCTGTTGATATCGTATTGAATCCCATGGGCGTACCTTCTCGTATGAACTTAGGTCAGCTTTATGAAACCATGTTAGGTTGGGTCGGAAAAGAGTTGGGAGTTAAATTTGCAACTCCTGTTTTTGATGGTGCCAGCGTAGCAGAAGTTGATGAGTGGATGAAAAAAGCACATCTCCCTGTTTCTGGAAAAAAAGTTTTAGTTGATGGTCGAACAGGCCAAACAATTGATTCTCCCGTGACGTATGGCGAAATCTATATGATGAAATTAGCGCATCAGGTTGATGATAAAATGCATGCTCGTTCAACGGGACCTTATTCGCTTATTACGCAACAACCTTTGGGTGGTAAAGCACAATTTGGTGGTCAGCGATTTGGTGAGATGGAAGTATGGGCGCTTGAAGCTTATGGCGCTGCACATACTTTGCAAGAAATGCTTACTGTAAAATCCGATGACGTGGAAGGGCGTTCTAGAGTCTATAACGCTATTGTTAAGGGAGATAATCTTCCAGAATTTGGTGTACCTGAGTCTTTCAATGTTCTTTTGAGAGAGATGAAGGGTCTAGGACTGGATATAGAGTTAACATGATGAGGCCTCCTTTGAATAATTCATTGATAAATAATTTTTCGAAAATTACAATCCGATTAGCTTCACCTGATAAGATTTTAAATGAATCTAGAGGTGAAGTTTTAAATCCGGAAACCATAAACTACCGTACTTATAAACCCGAGAAAGATGGGCTCTTTTGTGAGCGAATTTTTGGGCCGGTTAAGGACTGGGAATGTCACTGTGGTAAATATAAACGCATCCGATACAAAGGTATTATTTGTGATCGATGCGGTGTTGAAGTTACACGCAAGAAAGTAAGACGCGAACGTATGGGTCATATTTCCCTTGCGGTTCCTGTTATTCATACGTGGTATTTGCGTAGTATTCCATCAACACTTGCTTATACCCTTGGTATTTCTGCAAAAAACCTTGAACGCATCATATATTATGAAGCTTATGTTGTTATTTCTGAAGGTAAAGCCGACGTAACGGTTGGTGATATTCTTGATGAAGAAGAGTTCATGGAATGGGATGCACTCTATGGTCCCGATGCTGTAGGTGCTGAAGAAGAATCTGTGTTTGTTGGTAAAACAGGTAGTGAAGCTATATTAAAAATGCTTCAAGATCTAGACATCAAAAAAACAATGCTTTTTCTGAAAGACATTATCGCAACGACACGTAGTCAACAGAAAAAAGTTGACGCGCTCAAGCGATTAAGAGTCATAAAAGCGTTTGATTTACCGGCTTCAGCTGTGCCTAACAGACCTGAGTGGATGGTGTTGACAATTCTTCCAGTTATTCCACCCGAACTGCGACCTCTTGTACCACTTGATGGGGGTCGATTTGCCGCATCTGATTTAAATGACCTCTACCGTCGTGTTATCATTCGTAACAATCGTTTGCGTCAACTTATCGAGACAAAAGCTCCAGACGTCATTTTAAGAAATGAAAAAAGGATGCTTCAAGAATCCGTTGATGCCTTGTTTGATAACTCAAGAAAACAAAGCGCTATTCGCAGCGGAACGCGTCGTCCACTTAAATCTTTATCAGATTCTCTTAGTGGAAAACAAGGACGATTCCGTCAAAACTTGTTGGGTAAACGTGTTGATTATTCCGGACGTTCAGTTATCGTTGTTGGACCAAGTTTAAAATTACACGAATGTGGTATTCCAAAACAAATGGCGATTGAGCTATTTAAGCCACATATTGTGAATGAACTTTTGGTTCGCGGATATGCAAAAACGCCGAAACAAGCGAAGGTTCTCGTTGAAGAGCAAGTACCTGAGATTTACGATGTACTTGAATATGTGGTTAAAGGCCATCCAATTATGCTTAACCGTGCACCAACACTGCACAGATTAGGTATTCAGGCCTTCCAACCCATTTTAATCAACGGAAAAGCTATCCGTCTCCATCCTCTGGTTTGTTCTGCATTTAACGCCGACTTTGATGGTGACCAGATGGCGGTTCATTTACCGCTTTCACCCGAGGCTATTGCTGAGGCAAGAATGTTGATGCTTTCAAGCCACAATATTTTACACCCAGCCCATGGTAAACCAATTACGGTACCTTCTCAGGATATGGTTCTTGGTAGCTACTATCTAACGAAACTTCGCAAAAATGCAAAAGGCGAAGGTATGATATTTAGGGGTGCAACCGAGGCAATGCTTGCTTATGACAATAAAATTGTTGATTTGCATGCCATGGTAAAAGCTCGCATTAATGGTAAAATCATTGATACGACAGTCGGTCGATTAATTTTCAATGAACGCGTACCGTCAGAGATGCCATACGTAAATGAAATTATTACGAAAAAACGTTTGGAGAAATTGATTGGTGAAGTCTTGCACTCTGCTGGAAACTTCAGAACAGTAATATTTTTAGATGATATCAAGAAAATGGGATTTGAGTTCGCAACTATTTCCGGGACTTCAATTGCCATTTCTGACATTGTTATTCCGAGTCGTAAGCAAATGTTGCTTGATGAATCCGTTAAGGAAGTTACAAAAGTTCAAGACGCTCGAGCTGCTGGTTGGTTAACTGAAGGTGAGCGTTATAACAAAATATTAGATATTTGGACCCATACCACAAACCAAGTTGCTACGTGGACTTTGGATGGTCTTAAAAATGATAAAGAAGGTTTCAACTCTGTATATATGATGGCTGATTCGGGTGCTCGTGGTTCGAGTGACCAGATTAAACAGTTAGCGGGTATGCGGGGACTCATGGCGAAACCAAGAAAATCTTTAAAAGGTGGACAAGGCGAGATTATTGAAACGCCCATTGTTTCTAACTTTAAAGAGGGTCTTACAGTTTTAGAGTATTTTATCTCAACACACGGTGCACGTAAAGGACTTGCTGACACAGCCTTAAAAACTGCTGATGCTGGTTACCTAACAAGACGTTTAGTCGATGTGGCTCAAGATGTTGTTATTTATACGGTGGATTGTGGTACAATTAATGGTATTGATGTCGTTCCACTAAAACAAAATGATAAAGTCATCGAAACACTCAAAGATAGAATTGAAGGTCGCGTTTCAGCCGAAGATGTTTTTGATCCAATAACGGATGAACTCATTATTGAAGCGGGTATCATGATTTCGACCGATTTAGCGAATAAAGTGTCTCATTCAAATGTTGAAAGAGTGCGTATTCGTTCGGTATTGACGTGTGAAAGTGAATATGGTGTTTGTTCAAAATGTTATGGCCGAAATTTGGCCACAGGTAAACGAATTGGTCTTGGCGAAGCAGTAGGGATTGTGGCTGCTCAAGCAATTGGGGAGCCTGGTACTCAGCTAACATTGAGAACATTTCATATTGGTGGTACGGCGGCTCGTATTCTTGAAGAGAGTGAAGCACATGCAAAATTTGCAGGTCGTGTTAGATTTTCTCCAGGGATGAGGATTGCCCCAAATCCAGAAGGCGAGGGTTATATTGCCCTTGTACGGAATGGATACCTCGAAATCATGGATGACAACAATAGAGCCCTATATAATGCTCCAGTGCCTTATGCATCTGTTCTATTAATTGAAGATGACCAAGCAGTTGAAAAGGATCAAATTTTATATAAATGGGATCCTCGTACTGATTTTATTATTGCGCAAACTGATGGACATGCTCGATTTATAGATATTATTGAAGATATTACTTTCATCGAAGAAATTGGTGAGGGTGGCAAGCGTGAACGTACTATTATTGATGCACGTGACCGCAAACTAACGCCTCGCATTGAAATAGTTGATAATGATGGAAATCCATTATCCAAAGAAGTCGGAATCCCTGTTGATTCGGTTATTGTAGCGAAAGAAGGCATGATTAAAGCAGGATCAATTCTTGCGAAGCTCTCATCCTCTAAAGCTAGAACAGCCGATATTACTGGAGGTTTACCTCGCGTTGCTGAACTTTTTGAGGCTCGAAATCCTGCTGATCCATCTGTTGTTACGGAAGTGAATGGTATCATCAGTTATGGCGAACTCAAAAGAGGGGCAAGACTTCTTTATGTCGAAACGGCTGATGGAATTAAATATGAATATTCTATTCCATACGGACGTCATATTATCGTACTTGACGGTGATATGGTTCAAGCTGGTGATAGACTTTGTGAAGGACCTGTTTCACCGAAAGATATTCTTCGTATTAAAGGTGAACGTGAAGTACAGGAATACCTAGTAAATGAAATCCAAGAAGTGTATCGTTTACAAGGTGTTCGTATTAATGATAAACATATAGAAGTAATTGTTCGTCAAATGATGCAGAAAGTCATGATTGATAATCCTGGAGATACTGATTTCTTACCTCAGGATCGTGTTAACAAATTTCAATTCCGCAATGAAAATGAAGCGACATTGAAAAAAGTTGTTATCATAAAAGCCGGTGATTCTACTTTCATGGAAAATCAAATTGTATTGAGAGATGAATTTCAGGCAGTTGTTGAGGCAAATGTTGTGGAAGGTATTCAAGTACCAGAAGCAAGAGACGCCGAGGCAGCTACACACACTTCGCTTCTCCTTGGGATTACGCGTGCATCACTAAATACTGAAAGTGTATTTTCTGCTGCATCCTTCCAGGAAACGACAAGAGTTCTTACAGATGCTGCTATCAATTCAAAAGTTGATAATCTTAGAGGACTAAAAGAAAATATTATCGTTGGTCGATTAATCCCCGCGGGTACTGGATTACATATGTATCGTAGGCTTAAAGTTACTGGACCAAACGATGAAACTGCTGATAAAGTACGAGTAATTCGGAGGTCTAGAGAAGACCAAAAAACGACCTCGCGAGACGATGCCAAAGCAAAGGAAAACGATTAAAATGAACTTGACTGTGCTAGGGTTGAAAATTATACTTGGCGGCTTTTTTAAAGGGACAACAAATGCCAACAATTAATCAATTGGTGCGTAAGGGTCGAACGGCTCTTAGTAAAAAACAAAAGGCGCCAGCGCTTAAAGGAAATCCGCAACGACGCGGTGTATGTACACGAGTTTATACAACGACTCCCAAGAAGCCAAACTCGGCTTTGAGGAAAGTTGCACGTGTACGTTTAACAAATGGAATGGAAGTAACGGCTTATATTCCGGGTGAAGGTCACAATCTTCAAGAACACTCAATTGTGCTCATTGAAGGTGGTAAAGTAAAAGACTTACCTGGAGTTCGTTATCATATTATCCGTGGTACTTTAGATACATCCGGAGTAGAAAATAGACGTACAAGTCGTTCTCGCTACGGAGCTAAAAAACCCAAATCCTAATTAGGTAATAGAAAAATATGAGAAGACGTAGACCAGAAAAAAGAAAAATTATTGCAGATCCAGTTTATCATGATTTGATGGTTGCAAAATTCATCAACTATGTAATGAGAGAAGGGAAAAAAGGCACTGCTGAACGTATTGTCTATACTGCATTTGATACAATTAAACAAAGAACGAAAACAAATCCTCTTGAACTATTTAAAAAAGGGGTCGAAAATGTTGCCCCCGTATTAGAAGTCAAGTCCAAAAGGGTTGGTGGTGCTACCTATCAAGTGCCCATTGAAGTCCGTTCAGACAGACGTATGGCCCTTGCTTATCGATGGATTATTCAATATGCACAGTCTCGTTCGGGAAAAACAATGGCCGGTAAGTTAGCCGCTGAATTGATTTCAGCTGCCAATAACGAAGGTGGTTCAATTAAAAAGCGTGAAGACACGCACCGGATGGCTGAAGCCAACAAAGCTTTCGCTCATTTTAGATAATGGCAACCGTTTCTAAAAAAACCGATTTAAACAAGGTTCGTAATATTGGTATTATGGCTCATATTGACGCCGGTAAAACCACGACAACTGAAAGAATTTTGTATTATACAGGTAGAACACATCGAATTGGTGAAGTGCACGATGGTGCCGCTACAATGGATTGGATGGATCAAGAGCGGGAAAGAGGTATTACAATTACTTCTGCTGCAACAACATGTATGTGGGATAATCATCGTATTAACATCATTGATACACCAGGACATGTTGATTTTACCGTTGAAGTTGAGCGTTCTCTCCGGGTTTTAGATGGCTCGGTAGCGCTATTTTGTGCTGTCGGAGGCGTCGAACCACAGAGTGAAACAGTTTGGAGACAAGCCGATAAATACGGCGTCCCTCGCATTGCATTTGTCAATAAAATGGATCGTGTCGGAGCTGATTTCTATAACGTTTTAGAAATGATTAAAAAACGCTTAGGCGCTAATCCCGTTCCCGTTGTATTGCCTATCGGAGCGGGTGAACTCTTTACAGGACTCGTTGACTTACTTTCCATGAAAACGATTCTCTATAATGAAACGAGTATGGGTGCCCACTATGATTTGGGCGAAATACCAAAAGACATGGAAGAAATCGTTAAAGAATATAGACATAAGCTTATCGAAGAAGTTGCTTCTTATGATGATGTCTTATTAGAAAAATATCTCGAAGGTGAAGAATTAGATATCGCAGAAATCAAAGTAGCTATTCGTAAAGCAACACTTGATGGTGCAATGATTCCAACTTTAGCCGGTTCAGCCTTTAAAAATAAAGGTGTTCAAAGATTACTTGATGCAGTCGTAGATTATTTACCATCACCTATGGATTTACCAGATGTTGAAGGTCATGATGTTTATGACAGCGAAAAAGTTATTACACGTCCACCTGATGTGAATGCGCCTTTTTCGGCTCTCGCATTTAAAATTATGACAGATCCCTATGTTGGGAAATTAACATTTTTTAGAGTGTATTCAGGCACTGTCCATGCTGGAGATGCCGTTTACAATCCTGTTAGAGGGAAAAAAGAGCGTATCGGTCGATTGATGGTGATGCATTCTATAAAACGCGAAGAGCGTGAATTTATCGAGACAGGAGAGATTGCAGCAGCTATCGGATTGAAAACTACACGGACCGGTGATACAATTTGTGATATTAAGAATCCAATTATTCTTGAATCAATGGTGTTCCCTGAGCCTGTTATTTCTGTAGCAATCGAACCTGAATCAAAGGCTGATAATGATGCATTATCAAATGCACTTATTAAACTAGCCGAAGAAGATCCAACTTTCATTGTGAATATGGATCATGATACTGGGCAAACGATTATTCGTGGTATGGGCGAGCTCCACCTTGATATTATTGTGGATCGCATTATGCGCGAATTTAAAGTAAATGCACGCGTTGGGACACCACAAGTCGCATTTGTAGAAGCCATTACTAAGAACGTTAAACAAGAAACTAAATTTGCGAAACAATCAGGTGGTAAAGGCCAATTTGCACATGTGTATATTAATGTAGGGCCGAACGAACCTGGCAAAGGTTATCATTTTGAAAGCAAGATTGTTGGGGGATCGATTCCAAAAGAATATATCCCAGCAGTTGAAAAAGGAATCGGTGAAGCATTGAAAAACGGTGTTTTAGCGGGCTTCCCAATTCCAGATGTTCGCGTTGAACTTTATGATGGATCATTCCATCAAGTCGATTCATCAGAAATGGCTTTTAAAATCGCTGGTTCCATGGCTATTCAGGCTGCATGTAAAAAAGCGTCTCCTGTACTTATGGAGCCGATAATGGATGTTGAAGTTATTGTCCCTGATGAATATTTAGGTGATGTGATGGGTGATATAACGTCCAGACGTGGACATATTCAAGGAATGACACCTCGTAAAGATGCGCAAGTAATTAAAGCTTTTGTTCCTTTATCCAACATGTTTGGATACGCAACCGACCTTCGTTCTATAACGCAAGGACGGGCAGTATTTACAATGCAATTTGATCATTTTGATAAAGTACCCGCCAGTGTTTCGAAAGAAATAATGGAAAAGATACAAGGTAAATAATAGTTAGAGGATTATAGATATGGCTAAGAAAAAGTATGAGCGCACGAAGCCTCACGTTAATGTAGGAACAATAGGTCATGTTGACCATGGGAAGACGACATTAACGGCAGCAATCACGGTAGTATTATCGAATGACGGATTGAGTGAAGTCCGTTCATTTGACAGTATTGATAATGCACCAGAAGAGCGTGAACGAGGAATCACAATTGCGACAGCCCACGTAGAGTATGAGACGGAAAATCGTCATTATGCCCACGTTGACTGTCCAGGACACGCGGACTATATCAAAAATATGATAACAGGAGCCGCCCAAATGGACGGCGCGATCCTGGTTGTAAGTGCCGCAGACGGCGCGATGCCTCAGACCCGTGAGCACGTATTACTTGCCAAGCAGGTAAACGTCCCCTCAATCGTAATATTCATGAATAAAGTAGACCAAGTAGATGATGATGAGTTATTGGACTTGGTAGAGATGGAATTACGTGAATTATTAGATGAATATGATTTTCCAGGTGATGATACACCTGTCATACGAGGAAGTGCATTACGAGCTTTAGGCAATCCTACAGATCCTGAAGCAACAGCGTGTATCCATGAGTTGATGGCAGCGGTAGATTCATTTATCCCCGAACCCGAACGAGATGTAGACAAGCCCTTTTTAATGCCTGTAGAAGATGTATTTAGTATCACAGGTCGTGGTACGGTAGGAACGGGGAGAATTGAACGAGGGATCGTAAAAGTAGGCGAAGAAGTTGAAATCATAGGTATGGTTGAAGAGTCGAAGAAAACGACAGTAACGGGAGTAGAGATGTTCCGTAAGTTGTTAGACTCAGGCCAAGCAGGTGATAATGTAGGTTTATTATTACGAGGAATCGATAAAGAGTGGCTCCAGCGTGGAATGGTCATCGCCAAACCTGGTAGTGTAAAACCACACAAGAAATTTAAGGCAGAAGTCTATGTGTTGAAGAAAGAAGAAGGGGGTCGTCATACACCATTTTTTAATGGATATCGTCCCCAGTTTTATTTTCGCACGACGGATGTAACAGGTATCGTAGATTTACCTGAAGGAACAGAAATGGTAATGCCAGGTGACAATGTGACTGTAACAATCTCATTGATAGCGCCCATCGCAATGGATCCAGAATTGCGTTTTGCTATCCGTGAAGGTGGTCATACTGTTGGCGCTGGTGTCGTAACTGAGATAATCGAATAAAACGTAAAGGATAGCAAACTAATGCCATCACAAATCATTCGAATTAGTCTCCAAGCATACGATCATAACTTGCTAGACAAGAGTACGGCAAGAATCGTCCAAACAGCCAAATCAACTGGTGCTGTGATTAGCGGTCCGATTCCACTGCCCACGAAACGTTCAATAGCTACGGTGTTAAGATCACCGCACGTGAACAAAAAATCCCGTGAGCAGTTTCAGACCAAAATTCACAAACGAATCGTAGATATTCATCAAGCTTCAAGTAAAACAGTTGATGCTTTGATGAAACTCGATTTACCCGCTGGTGTAGATATCGAAATAAAGGTATAGGCAGGTTTACGTATGAAGGGATTAATAGGTCAAAAAATGGGCATGACACAAGTATGGGACAACGCAGGAAAAATTTATCCTGTTACTGTTTTAGAAGTAGGCCCATGTGTCATTACTCAAATCAAAACACTCGAAACTGACGGGTATAATTCAGTTCAATTAAGTTTTAAAGATAAGAAACCTAGCCGTGTTAATAAACCAGCTATGGGTCATTTTAACAAAGCTGGAGCACCTGCAAAATACATCACAAAAGAATTCAGAGAGATGAGTCCTTTAGATAAAAAGATGGGTGAAAACTTTGATGCTAGTTTATTCAAGCCTGGTGAGATGGTTAATGTCACAGGTACATCAAAAGGTAAAGGAAATGCCGGTGTTATGAAAGCTCATAACTTTAAGGGAGGTTCTTCTTCACACGGTAAATCTGATCAGCTGAGAAAAGGTGGTTCTATTGGAGCGAGTTCGGATCCAAGTAGAGTATTTCCTGGTACTAAGATGGCAAAACGTCTTGGTGGCACGAAAAGCACTGTCCGAAATCTAACAATTGTTTCAGTAGATGCTGAAAAAAATATAATCATGGTAAAAGGCGCTGTTGCAGGCCCTCGCAATGGTTTTATCTACGTAACTAAGAGTTGACTATGAAATTAGATATATTAAAAACAAACGGAAAAAAAGCGGGTACAAAGATTGAAGCACAAGATTCAGTTTTTGCGGTAACCCCTAATGAACATGTTGTATATCTTTCTGTCAAAGCTGAATTAGCAGCCTTAAGAGCAGGAACGCATAAAACCAAAACGCGTGCCGAGGTTTCGGGTGGTGGTAAAAAACCATATAAACAAAAAGGTCGCGGTGGTGCTCGTGCTGGTTCTACTCGCTCACCCATTTGGGTTGGTGGTGGACATGCTTTTGCTTTAGAACCAAGAGATTATTCTATAAAACTACCACGGAAAGTTCGTCAACTTGCTCGTAGATCGGTATTGTCTGACAAAATCAATCAAAATGCAATTATTGTTTTGGATGAATTAAAAGTGGGTGCTCCAAAAACTAAAGAATTTTTAAGTTTATTGGGAAATCTAGGTTTGACAGGAAAAAAACTATTAATATTAACAAGTTATTTTAATGAAGATTTATATTTAGCAGGTCGCAATATTAAAAATATTGCCATTATTGAGGCATCCTCAGCATCAGCTTATGATCTTATCGATAATGAAGTCATTCTTACGGATGTCGCTTCAATCGAAATTTTAAATAACATGCTTAGCAATTGAATCGGAGTATTGAATGGAACAGAATAAAATTATACAACCGATTCTTTCTGAAAAAATGGCTAATCTTCAGGAAACTGAAAGAAAATACGCCTTTCGGGTTGCAAAGGATCTAAATAAAATTGGCATTAAAAAAGCTATTGAAACGAGATTTAATGTTCAAGTTCACAAAGTTGCAGTCATGAATGTGAACGGTAAAATTAAAAATCAAACTATGCGTAGTGGTGGCCGTGTTATTCGCACAAAAGGAGCTAAAGCTTCATGGAAAAAAGCCATTGTAACATTGCGTGACGGAGAAAAGATTGATTTTTTCCGTGATGAACAGGCATAGGGTATAATAATATGGCAGTAAAAACATATAAACCTATTACACCAGGGCAGAGATTTAAAACGACGTCGTCTTTTGAAGAAATTACACGAAATGATCCGGAAAAATCTCTTTTAACAGCAATCAAAAAAACTGGTGGTAGAAATAATTTAGGTCGTATAACATCTAGAAGACGCGGTGGAGGTCACAAACGTTTCTATAGAATCATTGATTTTAAAAGAAATAAATTTGGAATCCCTGCTCACGTTGATTCTATTGAATATGATCCAAACAGATCGGCAAATATTGCGTTGTTAATATATGCAGATGGTGAAAAAAGATATATCCTTTCTCCAAACGGACTTTCTGTAAACGATAGTTTAATTTCAGATGAGAGCACCGCTATTAAAGTTGGAAACTCAGCTTCATTGAACAGTATTCCAAACGGTACCATTGTTCATAATATCGAAATGAAAGTTAGCAAGGGGGGTCAAATTTGTAGAGCTGCGGGAGCAGGAGCTCAGATTATGGCTAAAGAGGGAAATTACGTAACATTAAAATTACCTTCCGGTGAAATGCGCATGATACACAAAAATTGTCATGCAACCATTGGTGAAGTAGGTAATAAAGAGCATGAAAATATTTCGATTGGTAAGGCGGGTCGTTCTAGATGGATGGGTCGTAGACCAAAAGTACGTGGTGTTGTCATGAACCCAGTTGATCACCCAATGGGTGGTGGTGAGGGGAAAAGTTCCGGTGGTGGACATCCTCGCACACCTTGGGGTAAACCAACTAAAGGCTACAAAACGCGTAAGAAGACTAAAGCTTCGAACAAGTATATTGTTTCGCGCAGGAAGAAATAGGGATTTGATATGCCAAGATCGATAAAAAAGGGTCCCGTTGTTGAAGAAAAATTGTTAAAAAAAGCTACTGCGGCCAAAGAGGGCAAAAAACGTGTTGTCATTAAGACTTGGTCTCGTAGAAGTGTAATCATTCCTGACTTTGTCGGGTTAACATTTGCGGTTCATAACGGAAAGAAATTCATCCCTGTATTTATAACAGAAAACATGGTCGGACATAAACTAGGAGAGTTTTCACCGACTAGGACTTTTCGTGGTCATCCCGATAAGTCCAAATCGAGGTAATGATGGAAGCAATTGCAAAGGCTAAATATATAAGGCAATCCGCAAGAAAAGTACGACATGTACTTGATCTTGTACGGGAGTTGCATGTTGAGAAAGCCCTCAATATTTTACATTTCTCAACAAAAAAGGCATCAGTTGTTATTGAAAAGACGATTCGTTCAGCTGTTGCTAATGCAGTAAATGCTCCAAATTCTGAAATTAATGCAGACAATTTATACATTACAACTGCATTTTGTGATGAAGGTCCAACAATGAAACGATTTCGTCCTAGAGCAATGGGAAGAGCGACCGTTATACGTCGCCGAAGTAGTCATCTAACCATCGTCGTAGCAGAAAAGAAATAGGAGCAGAATTTGGGACAAAAAACACATCCTATCGGTTTTAGATTAGGTTTCAATAAAAACTGGTTGTCAAATTGGTTTGATGAAAAGAATTTTGCCGAGAAGTTAAACGAAGATTTATTAGTACGTAAATATCTCTTTAAAAGACTAGAGCATGCTGCTGTAGCAAGTATTGAGATTTTACGGACATCGAAAAGGATAACGATAGCAATACATACTGCTCGACCTGGTGTTGTGATAGGCCCAAAAGGGGCTGAAGTTGATCAACTTAAAGAAGAAATTCGTTCATTAACGCATAATGATGTTGTTATTAAAGTTAATGAAATAAAAAGACCAGAACTGAGTGCTCGATTAGTAGGGCAAAATATTGCTAGCCAACTCGTTAAGAAAATATCTTTTAGAAGAGCTATAAAAAAGGCTATTCAATCCACGATGCGAATGAGTGCAGAAGGCATCAAAGTTTCTGTCTCGGGTCGTCTTGGTGGTGCTGAAATGTCTAGAAAAGAAACTTTTCACGAAGGCCGGGTTCCATTACATACATTACGTTCAGATATTGATTATGCTTTAGTTGAAGCACATACAACTTATGGTATTATTGGTGTGAAGGTATGGATTTGTAACGGTGAAGCTGTCGGCGTAGTTGGTTAAGGAGCTTTAATATGTTAATGCCAAAAAAAGTAAAGTTTCGCAAACTGCAAAAAGGTAGGAATAGAGGAAAAGCATCTCGTGGTATCGAAGTTTCTTATGGTACGTATGGGATGAAAGCTCTCGAACCGGGTTGGATAACCAGTCGTCAGATTGAAGCCGCTCGTGTTGCCATTGTCAGACGCGTTAGAAAACATGGAAAAATGTGGATTCGCCTTTTCCCTCATAAACCAATTACTCAAAAACCTGCAGAAACTCGAATGGGTAAAGGAAAAGGTAGCCCAGAGTATTGGGTGGCAGTGGTAAGACCTGGACATATTATGTTTGAAGTTGACGGCGTAGATGTCGAAATAGCAGCTGAAGCATTTCGTATTGCAGGACACAAACTACCAATTAAAACAAAAATGGTCGCTCGTCGTGATATACAGGAAGTAACATAATGAAAACTACACAGCTAGCAGAATTAACCGTTGAACAATTGCATAATAAACTTGCTGACAATCATACAGAATTAGCAAATTTACGTTTTCAAAAAGCTTTACAGCAATTGGAAGCGCCAGCAAGAATACCTGCCATTAAAACCGAAATTGCTCAGATTAAAACAAGGTTAAGAGAATACGAATTAGAAATTCGTTCCTCTGAAGGGAAATAATGATGGGTGAGACAAGCAAGAAAAGAATATTATCAGGCGTTGTAACAAGTGACAAAATGGATAAAACCATTGTTGTTAATGTTGCGCGAAATATAAAACATCCTATGTATGGCAAAGTAATTCAAAAATCAAAAAAAGTAAAAGCGCATGACGAGAATAATGCATGTGGTATAGGAGACGGAGTGCGTATTATCGAAGCTCGTCCTCTTAGCCGAGACAAACGCTGGTTACTTCTTGAAGTTACTAAGACATACCAAGGTTAAGTACTAAACAGGTAGGAATAAAGTATGATTCAACAAGAAACACGACTTAAAGTTGCGGATAACACAGGAGCTAAAGAAGTCCTCTGTTTCAAAGTCCTGGGAGGAACACGGAGACGATATGCCACTATCGGTGATATTATTGTCGTAACTGTAAAACAGGCAACTCCAAATAGCAGCGTTAAAAAGGGTGATGTATCCCGCGCCGTTGTTGTGCGCGTTAAAAAAGAAATTCGTAGAAAAGATGGTAGTTATATTCGATTTGATGAAAATGCTGCCGTGCTAATCAATGAAAAATTAGAACCCAAAGGCACACGTATTTTTGGACCCGTAGCGCGTGAGTTACGTGAAAAACAATTTATGCGTATCGTCTCAATGGCTCCCGAAGTACTGTAAAGCGAGGTCATAATGAAAATAAAGAAAAATGATATGATCGAAGTTATCGCAGGTGCAGATAAAGGGAAAAAGGGAAAAGTTTTACAAGTTTTTCCAAAGAAAGAACGCCTGTTAGTTGAAGGTGTAAATTTTATAACAAAACATCAACGTCAAACTTCAGCAAATTCACCATCTGGTAGGATTGAAAAAGAGGCACCTATTCATATTTCCAATGTAGCTTTACTTAGAAATGATAAAAAAGTCAAAGTGGGCTTCAAACATTTGGAAGATGGAAAAAAAGTGCGGATTTCTAAAGCTGATGGCGAAGTACTTGATCGTTAGAGGAAGAGAAGACTGATGAGTGACTACGTGGCAAGATTAAGAGAAAAATATACGAAAGAAGTTGTCCCAGTTCTTTCAGAAAAATTTGGTTATGCGAATGTAATGCAAGTACCAAAACTGGAAAAAATTTCTATTAATATTGGACTAGGAAATGCTAGAGAGGACGAAAGAGCATTAGAAAATGCTGTAGCTGAATTAACGGCTATTACTGGACAAAAACCGGTGATTACCAAAGCAAAGAAAGCTATTTCTAATTTCAAAATTAGAGCGGGAGATGCCGTTGGCACAAAAGTTACCTTACGAGGAAATCGTATGTGGGAATTTTTGGATCGATTTATCTCTACCGCTTTACCTCGTGTTCGAGATTTCAATGGTGTCCCTAATAGATCATTCGACGGAAAAGGTAATTATGCTATTGGTATAAAAGAGCAAATTATTTTTCCTGAAATTGATTATGATAAAATTGACAAGGTTCGTGGTATGGATATTAATATTACCACGACTGCAAAAACAGATGAAGAAGCCTATGAATTGTTAAAAGTTCTTGGGATTCCATTCCGTAAAAAAACAACGAATTAAGGTGTCCTAATATGGCAAAAAAATCTTTAATTGCTAAAGCAAAACGACCACAGAAATTTGCAGTGCGTGAATATAGTCGATGTAAAGTTTGTGGTCGACCCAAAGGATATATCCGCAAATTTGGACTCTGTAGACTTTGTTTCCGTGAATTAGCCCTTAGTGGTGAAATTCCTGGTATAACGAAAGCCAGTTGGTAAAGGAGAGTATTTGATATGTCTATGAATGATCCCGTAGCCGATTTTTTAACTCGGATTCGCAACGCTCAACAAGCAAGACATCGTTGGGCTGATATTCCATCATCAAACTTAAAAACAAGAATGGCTCTTTTGCTAAAACTTGAAGGTTTTATCAAAGACTTTGTTTTAATTGAGGGTGGTCATTTTTTAACAATACGCGTATATCTTAAATACTCGCCATCGGGTGAAGGTGTTATTAAAGGTATCGACCGTATAAGCAAACCTGGATTGAGAAAGTATGTCGGTGCCGATAAACTTCCTCGCGTCCTTAATGGTATGGGAATCGCTATTCTAACGACATCAAAAGGTGTTATTACGAATAAGCAAGCACGTAAAGAACGTGTGGGTGGCGAAATCCTATGTCAAGTTTGGTAAGATTGGGAGAGAGGTAGTTTATGTCACTAATAGGTAAGATGCCAATCAATATCCCCAATGGTGTTGAAATTAAAATTGATAGAAAAACTGTATTAGTTTCAGGGCCAAAAGGCAATCTAGAAGTTGATATTAACGATGGAATAAATGTTCTTGTTGAGAATCAAAACATTATTGTGACGCGTGATAATGATGCAAAAGAAACACGTTCATTGCATGGACTTATTAGATCGCTTATTAATAATGCTGTTATTGGCGTATCTCAAGGGTTTAAAAAAGAATTAGAAATTATTGGTACGGGTTATAACGTAAATTTGAACGGTTCTTCACTCCTCATAAATGTTGGTTTTTCACATCCTGTTTTTGTAGGAGAAATTGAAGGCATTCAATACGAAACTCAAGGACTTAATGCATTTTCGGTTTCAGGAATTGATAAATATCTTGTTGGCGAAATTGCAGCAAAAATACGATCGGTAAGACCTCCTGAACCTTATAAAGGCAAAGGGATTCGATACAAAGATGAGCATGTCCGTCGCAAAGCTGGTAAAACAGTAGGTAAATAAAGGAAGTTATTGTGAGTGATTCAAATAAAAAGCGACTCGTAAAACGTCGCAAAAAAAGACTTGCCTTTAAGCATAAAATTGAAGGCGATTTACGACCAAGACTTCTTGTGTTTAGGAGTAATCGACACATTTATGCCCAAGTAATTGATAATAAGGGAAATGTTTTGGCAAGTAGTGGTGACAACAGCAAATCGATTGTTTCAGAGTTGAAAGACGCTAAAACTAAAACGGATATTAGCAAAGTTATTGGGAAACTAGTCGCTGAAAAGGCTGTTGAAGCAGGCATAAAAGCCGTCATATTTGATAGAAATGGTTTTGGATATCACGGTAGAATTAAAGCTTTAGCTGACTCTGCCAGAGAAGCTGGATTGGAGTTTTAATGAGACGCGCAATTAACCCTGGTGAAATTGATTTTAAGGAAGAAAAAGTCGTTAAAATTAATCGCGTAGCCAAAGTTGTCAAAGGTGGTAGAAGATTTCGTTTTAACGCGGTTGTTGTTGTTGGTGATGGCGAAGGACATATTGGCTTAGGTTTAGGAAAAGCTAATGAAGTCATGTCTGCAATCAACAAAGGCAAAGAAAACGCTAAGAAAAACGTCATTAAAGTTCCGATTATTAATGGAACACTTCCACATGAAGTTATTGGGCATTATGGTGCTGGTAGAGTACTTTTAAAACCAGCAGCTGCTGGTACTGGTATTATTGCTGGTGGTGCAGTTCGCGCGATGATGGAGCAAGTAGGAATTACGGATGTTTTAGCTAAAATATTAGGCACTCGTAATGTTCATAATGTTGTAAAAGCAACACTTCAAGGTTTAGAATCACTTGAAGATGCAAATTCAATGTCTAGTAGAAGAGGAATAACTGTTCAAGAGTTATTTAATTGATATGACTGCAAAAAAAGTAAAACAAATTAAAATTACATTAGACAAGAGTGTCAGTCGTCAAAAACAACCAATTGTTAGGACGGTAGAAGCTCTAGGACTTAAAAGAATTCGTCATTTTGTTATTCAAGATGATAATGATGTAATCCGTGGTATGGTGTTTAAAGTTAAACATCTCGTCACAGTGGAGAATGTATAATGAAGTTAGGGAATCTTAGGCCGGCTGAAGGATCCGTGAAAAAACGGAAAAGAATTGGCCGTGGTAATGCATCGGGCTGGGGTAGAAATGCGGGTCGAGGCGAAAAAGGTTATGGATCTCGTACAGGTTCAACGACTGCTGGCTTATTTGAAGGCGGTCAAATGCCTTTACACAGAAGACTTCCTAAAAGAGGTTTTCATAACAATTTTAAAAAAGTTTATGAAATAGTTAATATACGAGATTTAGATCGCGTTACTGAAGAAATAATTAATAATGAAAGTTTAGTAAAAGCTGGACTCATTAAAAAACTCGATAGTAATGTGAAAATATTAGGTGATGGCGACTTGACTAAAGCCTTTGTTGTGGCCGTTAAAGCAATAAGTGCTTCTGCAAAAGAAAAGATTATCGCAGCAGGTGGGAAGGTTTCTGAATAATGTTTGAAAAAATCGTAAATATTTTTAAAATTCCAGAATTAAAAAGAAGAATTCTTTTTACGCTCGGACTTATTGCTGTTTTTAGACTAGGTGGTCACGTGCCTTTACCTGGTGTTGATGTTGATGTTCTTGGCGCTGCCATTGAAAATTTGCAAAGTGGCTTTCAAGGATTTTTAGGATTATACGATCTCTTTGCAGGTGGCAATTTTAAAAAAGCGACTGTTTTTGCCCTTGGTATTATGCCATATATATCTGCTTCTATCATTATACAGCTTCTTGGCTCAGTGATTCCTTATTTCCAAAAGCTTCAAAAAGAAGGTGAAGAAGGTCGGAAAAAGATTACACAAATTACGCGTTATGGAACGGTTGCAATCTCAGCTGCTCAAGCATTTGGTGTTGCCATATTCTTAACGCAAATGGAAGCCTCAATTGGTGGTGCATCAGCTAAAGTGGTACCCGATGGAGGAGCAGGTTTCTTTATTCTTACAATGCTTACATTGATTACGGGAACCGTATTTTTAATGTGGCTAGGTGAGCAAATTACAGAAAGAGGAATTGGTAACGGAATTTCATTGATTATTATGATTGGAATTATTGTTCGTTTACCTCAAGTAATTCTAAAAGAAGTACATTACGTTCAAAATGATGTTCATACTATTTTTACAGAAATATTGCTTATTATGATATTAATTGCTGTTATAGCGGGCGTCATTATGTTAACACAGGGCACTCGTAAAATTCCTGTACAATATGCTAAAAGAGTCGTTGGCCGTAAGGTTTATGGAGGACAGTCAACACATATCCCTCTAAAGGTAAATAGTGCTGGAGTGATGCCAATTATCTTTGCTCAAGCAATATTAATGTTACCTGGTATGGTTGGTACAATGTTCCCCGATAGTGTTTTTATGAATGGAATATTAAGATGGTTCTCTTTTGGTCACCCATTTTATTTAATCACGTTTGGACTCTTTATTGTGTTTTTTACATATTTCTATACTGCAATTGCATTTAACCCTGCAGATGTAGCGGATAATATGAAAAAACAAGGTGGCTTCATTCCTGGTATTAGACCCGGAAAAAAAACGGCTGAATATATTGATAATATCTTAACCCGCGTTACACTACCAGGCGCTATTGCCCTTGCAATTATCGCGGTAATGCCATCAATTATCACATCGTTTATGGATATTGATATGGACGTTGCTTCCTTTTTTGGGGGAACAAGTCTGCTGATTATGGTTGGTGTTGCTTTAGACACATTACAACAAATTGAATCTCATTTGTTGATGCGTCATTATGATGGATTTATGAAGTCGGGTAAAATTAAAGGCCGTAGAAGAGCCTAATTTTATCGAGTATAATTAGTTTTTTGAAATGATAAGACTTAAAAGCAATGCTGAAGTTAAAAAACTTCGTAAAGCGGCTATAATTGTATTTGAAACCCTCGAAATGCTGAGTCACGAAATTAGACCAGGCGTTACGCTTAAAAGGCTAGATACCTTAGCTGAGGATTTCATTCGTTCGAAAAATGCAATTCCAGGCTTTAAGGGCATGTATGGTTTCCCAGCGACTCTGTGCTTATCTCCCAATAACATGGTTGTGCATGGTGTACCGAATAATATTGAACTTGTTGAAAGTGATATTCTCGGAGTTGATTGTGGAACACTTCTTGATGGTTTTTATGGAGACTCGGCGCGTACGTATGCCGTAGGTGAGATATCTGATAATCGAAAGAAATTATTGCATGTGACGCAAGAAGCATTGTATAAAGGAATTGAACAGGCCAAACCAGGTAATCGTTTACGAGATATTGGGCATGCAATTCAATCCTATGTAGAATCCTTTGGATATTCTGTAGTGCGTGAGATGGTTGGGCATGGTATTGGTCGAGACCTACATGAGGAGCCACAAGTACCTAATTATGGAAAAGCAGGTACAGGGATTCTTCTAAAAGCAGGAATGACGTTGGCAATTGAACCAATGGTTAATATGGGAACAAAAGATATATATACTCATAAAGACGGTTGGGCTGTTTTAACAAAAGATGGTCAAGATTCGGCGCATTTCGAACATACAATTGCAATTACTGAAGACGGTCCTGTGATATTAAGTCACTCGGACACAACCATATTTGATTAGGAGAATATGGCTAAAATTAAAATGATAAAGGCTGATGGAGTCATTGAGGAAAATTTACCCAATGCTTCCTTCATCGTAAAGTTGGATAATGGGCACGTAATGACGGCTCATATATCAGGAAAAATGAGAATGCACTATATAAAGATTCTACCAGGGGATAAGGTTACAGTTGAACTATCTCCGTACGATTTAAATCGTGGTAGAATAACATATAGATATAAATAGAAGAGGTTTATAGGTGAAAGTTAGAGCATCAGTAAAACCAATTTGTGACAAGTGCAAAGTGATCAAGCGCCATGGTAAGGTGCTTGTAATTTGCGAAAATCCAAAACACAAACAGAGACAAGGTTAGGGAGGCTTAATTTGGCGCGTATTTCAGGTGTCGATTTGCCAAGAAACAAAAAGGTGCAATATGGATTATGCTATATCTATGGTATAGGATTACATTTTGCAGGTGAAATTTGTAAAAAAGCGAGTGTAGATTCAAGCATTAAGATTCAGGATTTAACTGAAGAGCAGGTCCGTGATATTCGCGACGTAATTACAAAAGAGTACACTGTTGAAGGTACTTTACGTAATGAAGTAAATCTCAATATCAAGCGTTTAATGGATATTGGGTGTTATAGAGGACTTCGTCATCGTCGTGGACTTCCTGTTAGAGGTCAAAATACGAAAAATAATGCTCGCACACGCAAAGGTCGCAAACGCGGCGTTGGCAAAAAATAAGAGTATTAAGGAGAACATTCAGTGGCGAAGTCACAATCTCAAAAAAGAAAAAAGAAACTTAAAGTTGACCCTGAGGGGATCGCTCATATCAAAGCGAGTTTCAACAATACTATCGTATCTATGACAGATAAGAATGGTAATGTGGTGACTTGGTGTTCATCTGGTATGGTCGGCTTCAAAGGATCAAGAAAAAACACTCCATATGCTGCATCATTAGCTGCTGAAAAAGCAACGAAAGAAGCACTTGATATGGGGATGATAAGAGTTGAAGTAAGAGTAAAAGGCCCAGGCGGTGGTCGCGAGTCAGCGATTCGCTCAATTGCTGCTGCAGGCATTGAAATTACGGCAATTAAAGATGTAACACCGTTACCTCATAACGGATGTCGTCCATCAAAGAAACGTCGAGTATAAGGAGTTATTGAACTATGGCTAGATTTCATGGTCCAAGAGGAAAAGTAGTACGACGTTTAGGTGGTTTCCAGGCGTTTGAATCTCCTAAATTTGGGAGTATGAAAAACACCTATCCACCAGGACAACATGGTCCAACGATGAGAAAACGTACTTCAGAATATGGTCTACAACTTCGTGAAAAACAAAAGATTAAGTATCTTTACGAAGTTATGGAAAAACAATTCGTGAACTATTTTAAAAAAGCAAGTAAAGAAAAAGGTATTACCGGACATAATCTTGTGCGCTCTCTTGAAGCACGTCTTGATAATGCGGTTTATCGCCTAGGTTTAGCAAGTACAAGACGTCAAGCACGTCAACTTGTTTCCCACGCTCATGTACTTGTAAACGGTAAAAAAGTTAATATCCCAAGCTATAGGTTAAGCCCTGGTGATATTGTTAAAATACGCGAAAAAAGTAAGAAAATGGAAATAATTCATGAATCAATGAAACGCGTTCAGGGCGAAGGTAGTTATCCTTGGCTTTCTTTGGACAAAGCAAATATGGAAGGAATATTTATTGACTTTCCTACCAGAGATCAAATTCATGATGAATATAACGAACAATTAGTAGTTGAGTTATACTCTAAATAGTAAGGGGTTATATGCCAAACTTTAATATACCCGAATCCTATTCCATCAATGAGGAAAACAGTACTGAATTCTCAAAAGAATTCGTTATTTCTCCTCTTGAAAGAGGATATGGAATTACAATGGGCAATGCTTTACGCCGAGTACTTTTATCGTCTGTGCCGGGTGCAGCTATCGTTAGTATTCGTGTTGAAAACGCATTACATGAATTTCAAGCCTTAGAAGGTGTTGTAGAAGATCTAACAGATGTTGTTCTTAATTTTAAGGGCGTTAGCTTCAAATTACTCGAATCAAAACCAGAAAAAGTAAATGTGTCCATTAAAGGTCCACATGTATTTACGGCTGGTGATATTGGTGACGGAAATACTCAGTTTGAAGTTTTAAATCCTGATTTGCACATCGCTACTGTAAATGAAGGTGCAGAATTAAATATAGAAATTCGTATCAGTCGTGGACGCGGTTATGTCCCTGCTGAGGGAAACCAACTTCCCGATTTTCCAATCGGTACTATCTTTATCGATAGTATATTCTCACCTATTCTAAACGTTTCTTTTGATGTAAAAACAATTCAAGGTGCCGAAGGTGAATATCAAGAATCTTTGAATATGACTGTTACAACCGACGGTAGTTTAACACCAGAAGAAGCAATGGCTTACGCTTCCAAAATGATTGTAGGTCACGTAAAAATGTTTATCAAAGAAGATACATCACTTATTAGTGAACCCGTATCTGAAGTTGATGAAGAAATGTTACGTGTACGCAATGAACTTAAACGTTCTATTGATGAACTCGAATTATCTGTTCGATCCTATAATTGTTTACAAGCGGCTGAAATTAAATACATCCATGACTTAGTTGACAAAGAAGAATCTGAAATGTTACGCTTTAAAAACTTTGGACGCAAATCGCTGACGGAGCTCAATGAAAAGCTTTCAGAACTCGGATTGCATTTTGGAATGGATGTAGATAAATATTTAAAAGACGAAGTGAACTAGGTGATATAAATGCGACATCGTAAAGACGGAAGAAAATTTAATCGTACAGCGAGTCACCGTAAAGCCATGTTAATGAACTTGGCGGCTAACTTGATTATTCACAAGCAAATTCGTACAACACATCCAAAAGCTCTTGAAGCACGTCGTTTAGTTGAAACTTTAATTACTAAAGCAAAACGAGGCGATTTACACTCAAGACGATTGGTGTTGAAAGTAATTCCACAACCAGACGTTGTGAAAATTCTTTTCGACGATATTGCTCCAACATTTCAAGATCGTAACGGTGGATATACCAGAATAATTAAACTGGGACGCAGAAAAAATGATGCGGCTCATGTTTCTTTACTTGCTTTAGTTGATTTCTTGCCTGCAGAACCTGTAGCTAAGAATAAAACCGAAGTGAAAGAAAAAACGGCTGTCGAAGACGTAAAAGATGAGACCTCTGAAAAGGAATAACTTTTTAAGGGACTTTTTTTGAAGAATATTAAAAATAAGAAGACAGGGTTATTCCCTGTTTTCTTATTTATAGGACTCTTCATTGTCTCATTTGCTCATGGATTTGAAACCCAAGGGTTATGGGTGGTTCGCGGTACACTCGCTTCAAAAGCAAATATTGACAATCTTATAAATTTTGCTCACGAAAATCATTATACAGATTTATTTGCGCAAGTTCGTGGAAGGGGAGACGCATACTATGCCAGTAATTTCGTTGTTTCGCCTCAAGGCCGCAATTTTCAAAATTTCGATCCACTTGCATATTTAATTATTGAAGCACATCGCAAAAACATAAAAGTCCATGCTTGGATCAATGCCTATTTAGTCTGGTCAAGACACGAGCTTCCCATAGATGAAAATCATTTAGCGAATAAGCATCAAGAATGGCTAGATGCAAATTTCTCTGGTAATAATGGAATTGATGAATTGAAAACTACGGGTAAAAATGGAAATGAGGGTCTGTATTTATCACCAACCCATCCTGAAGTAAATCAATATATTTTGGCTGTCGTTGATGAAATAATAAGCAAATATGATGTCGATGGCATCCACTATGACTATATTAGATATCATGATAGCCAATATGGTTTTAGTCGCGGGGGGCGGAAATCATTTTTGCTTAAATATCAAGTTGATCCTTTATCGCTTTTTCAAAATAGCGGCTCTTATTGGTTTAGGATGAGCGAAGAAGAATCTGGAAAAGTACAGGAAAAATGGAATAAGTTTCGCGAAAGCCAAATTACGGATCTCGTTTTAATTACACGAAACATGCTTAAAAATAAGGCTCCTAAAGTGTTGCTTTCAGCAGCCGTTAAACCAAATATACATGTTGCGAAAACAAGGTATTTTCAAAATTGGCCATTGTGGCTCCAATATGATCTTTTAGATTTTGTCGTGCCTATGAATTATGCAAAAGAAACGCCTGATTTTGAAAACAACATCTTTTTATATCAATCTGCTGGTATTGATTTTGACAAGATTTATATGGGTGTTGCAACCTATAATCAATCCAATTCTTCCGCCGCTGATAAAATTAGAGCGACACGCAGAAGAGGATTTAAAAATATCGTCATCTTTTCCTATGACACACATTTAGACAAACCTCAATATTTTAAAAAGATTCATAAAGCATTTAAATATTAGGAGATTCCAATGAGTCGTATCGTTAATCCACCAACAGGAACGAAACTACATTGCAAAGGCTGGCATCAAGAAGCCGCCTATCGTATGATTCAACATAACCTGAGTCCCGACGTTGCTGAACATCCAGAAAACCTCATAGTGTATGGTGGCTATGGAAAAGCTGCGCGTAATTGGGATGCCTTTGATGCAATTTTAAAAACTTTAGAAACGCTTGAGAATGACGAAACATTACTCATTCAATCGGGCAAACCCGTCGGTGTTTTTAAGACTCATCATTATGCACCAAGAGTATTGATTTCCAATACAATGCTCGTTCCGAATTGGGCTAATTGGGAACATTTCAATGAGCTTGACAAAAAAGGTCTCATGATGTATGGACAAATGACGGCGGGAAGCTGGATTTATATTGGCACTCAAGGAATATTGCAAGGGACTTACGAAACGTTAGCCTCCCTGGCAAAAATTCATTTTGATGGCTCACTCGTTGGCAAAATGGTCGTGACAACCGGTCTCGGAGGTATGGGCGGCGCTCAACCATTGGCCATAACTATGAACGGTGGTGTCGCAATTGTGATTGAAGTGGACAAAACTCGCATCCAAAAACGAATTGAAAAACGATATTTAGATAAAACTACGGATACATTATCAGAAGCAATGCAATGGGCAACTGAAGCCATTTCAATGAAAAAGAGCCTTAGCATTGGACTTCTTGGAAACGTCGCAGATATTCTGCCTGAAATGCTTAAACAGAATATTATTCCCGATGTTGTAACAGATCAAACATCTGCACATGATGAATTGCGCGGCTATATTCCTCATGGTATCTCTTTCGAAGAAGCGAATATTTTACGTGATGAAAATCCTAAAAAATACATCGAAATGGCCTATGCTTCCATGGCTCGACACGTCCAGGCTATGTTGGACTTCCAAAAAGCGGGTTCGATTGTTTTTGACTATGGTAACAATATTAGAGCCCAAGCCGAAAAGGCAGGGATCAAGAATGCGTTTGATTTTCAAGGATTTGTCCCTGAATATATCCGCCCCCTTTTCTGCGAAGGCAAAGGTCCTTTTCGCTGGGTTGCATTAAGCGGCGACCCCAACGATATCTACCGAACGGATGAATTAGTGAAAGAATTATTTCCTGAAGATAAATCCTTAATTCGTTGGATTGATATGGCGCATGATCAAGTTGAGTTCCAAGGACTACCTAGTAGGATTTGTTGGCTTGGATATGGCGATAGAGCAAAATTAGGACTCGCTATTAATAAACTGGTTCGTGATGGTGAAATTTCCGCGCCGATTGTCATAGGTCGAGACCATTTAGATTCAGGAAGTGTCGCATCACCTAACCGAGAAACAGAGGGCATGAAAGATGGCAGCGATGCCGTCGCGGATTGGCCTATACTAAACGCTTTGACGAATGCCGTAGGCGGCGCAAGTTGGGTCTCTGTGCATCATGGAGGCGGAGTTGGACTCGGTTACTCTATACACGCAGGCATGGTCATTCTAGCCGACGGTAGCGAAGAAATGGACAAGCGTCTTGAAACAGTTTTGACTATCGACCCTGGAACGGGTGTGATGCGCCACGCCGATGCGGGTTATGATAGTGCGATTCAAGTCGCAAAGGAACGTGGCATTAAATTGCCCATGATTACTGAATAGATGTCATTACAAGGACTCACAAATTTAGGTGAATGGATCGCATGGAATCCTCTTTTAAAAAAAATGGAAGTCCATCATGGTGGTAGTATTATTTTTGAAAAGGGAATCGTTTCAGAGGTCTCTAAGAAACACTACGAGAGTACTCATTTTTTAGATGTCCAAGGACGCTTTGTTTCACCTGGATTCGTTGACTCCCATACACATCCTGCTTTTGCAGAGACGCGAGAGCTGGAATTTGAACTCCGGTCTCAAGGGAAAAGCTATCAAGAAATTGCAGCTGCAGGTGGCGGCATCCGTAACTCTGTCCGAAAATTAAGAAATTATCCAGAAGATCAACTTGTTGATTGTATTTCTTCGAGATTTACACAATTTTTAGCCCACGGAACAACAACTCTCGAATGTAAAAGCGGTTATGGGCTTTCGACAGAAAGTGAATTAAAATCACTGCGAGCCATTCAAAAAGCATCGAATCAATCACCGATTCAAACGAAATCCACATTTCTTGGCGCTCATGAAATACCTGATGAATATCGAGATAATCGCGAAAAATATATTGACCTTTTAATCCATGAAATGTTACCGCTAGTCAAGGAGCAAAACCTAGCCGAATTTTGCGATGTGTTTTGTGAAGACGGCGTATATACGACATCCGAGACACAACAAATATTTGTTGCCGCTAAAACATTAGGCTTTAAACTTAAACTGCATGCTGATGAATTTGCCAGCACAGGTGGCGCAGAATTAGCCGTGGAAATGGGTGCGCTTTCCGCCGATCATTTAATGGCGATTTCGGATAGGGGTATTCAAAAATTATCGGGGAGCGATACCGTCGCCACTTTATTGCCTGGAACGACCCTTTTCTTAGGGACACATACCTATGCACCTGCCCGTAAACTGCTGGATAATAAGGTTCATGTCGCTTTGGCTACTGATTATAATCCTGGTAGCAGCATGATTTTATCGATGCCCATGATTCTTTCTTTAGCCGTCATTTATCTACACATGAAACCCCTAGAAGCGTTCCAGTCTTCGACAATTGAAGGCGCTCGAGCATTAGGCATCTCTGACAAAACGGGCACAATTTATCCAAACTTTGGAGCCGATTGTGTCGTATGGAATGCAAAGAATCATCGTCAAATTCCTTATCATATCGCTCAAAATTTAGTCAAACATACCATTGTCAAAGGCACTATCGTTTAGATATGAAAAAACTATTTATAATAATTTATTTGATGTCTTTTGCGTGGGCTCAAGCTCAAGCTCAAGTCACTCTCCATTTTGAACATCGCAATCCTTCTGTCGTTTCGGACACTTTGAAATTGTCATTAATGATGGAAAATAGCGTTGATGTCCGAGGTCTAGAGCTCAATATTTTACCGTTTGGATCTGATATTTCTTATTTAAATATGGCTTTGACGCCTCGCTCCAACATGTTTTCTCTTATCGATACTTTGTATTCGAATGGCCAATTGCGCATGATTATGACAAGTTTAGCCGGACTTGATATCCTTACAGGGACTGGCGAAATAGCCCATTTAAATTTTCTTATAAATAATTCTAATCAAACATGCACACCATTACAATTCGGATTTGTCATGGCTTCTGGTCCCGGGACGACGACTTTTAATGTCGATGCCATTGATTTTTGTGCTGATTTAACCAATATCTCATCTCCCAAATTTACGTTGGATACATTTCAATTATCGTGCTTCCCAAACCCCTTCAACAATACTTTGAATATATCGTGGATGCCTTCTACGCATGCAACTTCGATCGCTATATTCAACATTCGAGGTGAGGGCGTGTTGAGTCTTCCAGCACTTTCAATGAAGCAGAATTCATACAGATGGGAAACTCAAAATATGCCATCAGGTATATATATGGTTCAAATAACGAATTCTATAAAAAGTCAATATCAGCGCGTTTTGCTGCTGCAATAATTCAAAATAAACGGAGACTTCTATGTTTAGGAATACTTTCTTTGTCCTTATTGTATCCATTCTATTATTTGGATGTTTACCAAGTTTGGGACCCAATTTAAAACCGGGAATTGAGCTATCAAATAGGGGGAAAAAGAAATCAGCCTTGACATATTATGAGTCTCAACTCGTTCAATATCCAAGCGATAAACAATTATTTTCTTACTTAACGACGACTAGCCTTGAAGCACATGATGTTGAAAAGGCGAAAGGTTATTTTAGGCAAGCCATTGAATTAGGTGTTGCGGAAAACGAGCTATCGGAAATGTGCCTCAATATTTCCTTAAAAAAATTGGATTACGCTATGGGAAAAGACAATTGGGACGAAGCCAAAATGTGGTCTATCTATCTAAATCGCGAATTCGAAGACAGCAACGAATCCAAATATGCAACAATCATGATGACGGCGTATGGCGAAATGAATAAAGGGGGTCATAAACAATTATGGGAGTCAATCGCCGATTTTGCTAAAGCAAGTGCGTATTCTAAAAATTCGGGAATACCGTATTATATGATGGCTAAAGCACGATTAAAATTATCCAAAACGGATTTGGAACCAGCCATTTTGGATATGACCAAAGCAAAAACTATTGAGCCCAATGGTGCATTTATAAAAGATTTAAACGCTGATTTAAAATTAGTAAACGAGCGTAAAAAGAAAATGGAAGCTTTTTGGGGCAAATAATTTCAAAAAGTTTTCAACCATAAGGTGCGTTTATACCCATATCGCTAGTCCTTAATAACAGTAAAAAACTTATTTTTTCCGCTTAAAGACGATTGCTTTCTCAAATTTGTTTTCGGTTCCATTTTTAATTTTGGTAATATTGGACCGATGTGTAAAAACAATAAAGACAGCGATTAATATTGAAAATATTTTTAAAGTTGAGGACGTGTTCATATCCTTGCTAAATGCATCAATTAAAAAAACGACAATCGGTAGCGTCGTAGCAGCGAGCATAGATCCAAGGGACACGATGCCAGACGACATCAGCGTAAGAATGAATACGACAATACAAATGGGGAGTGCAATTGGAAACAAAGCGATAAGCATTCCTGCGGCTGTTGCAACACCTTTGCCGCCTTTAAAACCCGCAAAGATTGTATAAGTATGACCAAGAACCGCCGAAAATCCTGCAACAATCATAAGTATGTCAAGGTGATCGGAAAGTAACATCCCTTCAAATTTATAAATGCTAATGAGATAAGTTGGAAGCCAACCTTTAAAAATATCAACGATGGTAACGAAAAGGGCAGGTTTCCATCCGAAGGTTCTAAAAATATTCGTTGCTCCGGCATTACCTGAGCCATGGTCTCTTACATCTGTTTTATAAATGAGTTTTGAAACAATGATAGCTGTCGGGAATGAACCAATGACATAGCTTGTAAATATCATAAGTATTAATGGAAACATGGGATTATACCTTTCGTAATGGTGAATCAATTATTTCATGCATGCGAATGTAAAATGGAAGATAAAATGATGAAGTCAACTAAGAAATTGATGTGAATTATCCCTTAGATTATTTTAATAAATTATTAAAAAAGAGTTGTGTGAATAGAACATTTCCATATTTTTCCCCCGTTCGTAAATACTTCGAACGATGTTTTTTCAAAGACAATTTCCCGTAGAATCGGGATGAACAATATGAGCAATTAAATTGGAGGACTTATGTCTTTAAAGATTACTGATGAATGTATTAATTGCGGCGCTTGCGAACCAGAATGCCCAAATACAGCTATTTATGAAGAAGGTGCAGAATATGAACTTAATGGAGCTTCCTTTGATGCTCTTTCTGATGATTACTATTATATCGTTGCAGCTAAATGTACCGAATGTAAAGGTCATTTCGAAGAATCACAATGTGTGGAAGTTTGTCCAGTTGACTGTATCGTTGTTGGTGAAGAAGAAGATGACGCCACATTAATGGCTCGCTACGAATCACTAAAAGTATAAAACCAACTTATTACAATTTAAAAGCTCGGTTTTCCGGGCTTTTTTTGTATCAAATTTTCTAGAAATAATATTTAGTCAAGTAATATGGGAAATGAATTTATAATACATTTCAAGGCGAAACACTTTGCATAATTATTCCACAAATCCATGCACCATACGTGCCAACAGCATATCCAAAGACTGCAAGTAAAACTCCCACAGACGCGAGAGATGGATGGAACGCTGAGGCAACAATAGGAGCCGAAGCTGCACCACCAATATTGGCTTGGCTTCCAACTGCGAGGAAAAAGAAGGGTGCCTTAATTAATTTTGCGACAATTATGAGTAGAACCGCATGAATACTTATCCAAATAAGTCCAACAATAAATAATCCGGGGAAATCAAAAATAGCGAGGAGATCCATTTTCATGCCGATTGTGGCGACGAGTATATATAGAAATAGGCTCCCAAATTTTGATGCACCGACACGCTCTAAATGTCGTAATTTGGTAAATGATAAAATTAGTGCGATGGTTGTTGAAATGACAATTAACCAGAAGAATCCTGATGTTAAGCTAAATCGTGATAAATAAGGTGCGTTGGCCTGAATGAATGGCGCGATAAAGTCGGCACTCAAATGAGCAAAAGCCGTCACACCAAAACCAACACCCATTATGGTAAATAAATCAACCAAATCTGGTATTTTTGCATTTTCTTGCTGATATTTTTCCATTTTCTCTTGCAATGATGTTATTGAAGACGTGTCGCTTTTAAGCCATCTATCGATTCGTGTATGAATCCCTGCACCATAAAGTAGAAAGGCCATCCAAATATTTGCGACAACAACATCGACGGTAATCATTGCTGAGAAAAGTTTGTCATTTACTTCAAAGACTTCCTTCATAGCTGCCTGATTAGCGCCTCCGCCTATCCAACTGCCTGCAACCGTCGTTAAGCCGCGCCAAACAGCTTCTGACCCCACACCACCGACGGTTTCTGGTGAAAATTGCGACACTATTAAAATAGCGATTGGTCCCCCAATGATGACACCAATCGTTCCCATAAGAAATAATATTAAAGCTTTTGATCCGAGTTTGAGAATTTCCTTTAGATCAATGCTTATAGTCAATAGAACGAGACTTGTAGGAAGAAGGTATCGTGAAGCCACAAAATAAAGTTTTGAGTCATCACCGGAAATAATACCAAGGGAATTAAAGAATGAAGGGATGAAATATGCGAGCAGAAGTGCGGGGACAAATGAATAGAACTTTGACCAAAATGGGTTTGAGCTTTTACTTGTCCTGAAAATAAATACGAGAATTCCGAGAAGAATGCCAAATACAATGGCATCGTTTGTGATAAGAGCATTCATAAAGTATTTCCTTATTTTGATGCTAAGCTATCCCTTAGCGGCGTGAATATAGGATGTATAGTGAGTGGGGGAATGAGAAATTGTTTGATTCTCCAATTGAATCTATTGTAAAGAATAATGACTACATTATTAAGATCGAATGTTCTATTTAAAATATAAAGATATGGATTGTTATTTGCAGTATTAAATTTGCGCTAAAAGGGGGGTGTTATGAAAAAAAATATTTATATCCTTGGGTTGATTGTATTAATTGTAGGTTGTGCATCATTTAGGACAGACATCGAGGGAGCGAGTGGGCTTGAGACCCAAAAAAACGTGGGTGCTGATCCAGTGGATGTCTTATTTATTGCCAAACACCTGGAACAGACACGAGGTTTGGATGCGATTCCGAAATTACAAAATCGATATGATATACTACAAGGTTTTGATGATATTCTTCTCGATGCGACCTCAGAGTTTTCAAACCTACGTCGCTTTGCTTCTTATACTGAATTCTCGTCTGATTTAAGCGACCCAAAACGGATTGCCTTAAAAGATTCGCTGATGTCACAGTATAAAATCCGTATATCCATGGAGTTTCGTAAGGAGAAATCCTTTAGTAAATATTTCTTAGGAACGCTAGGATCCGTCTTTTCATTAACGTTAGCACCGATTCCTTATACGCAAGAATACTATTTAAAAGTTGATGTTTATGATGCAAATGGACGATATCAAAAATCATATGATAGAAGCGCAAAAACGACGAAATGGGTGGAAGCGTTTCTTTTACCCATTTATCCATTCCATACAGAGAAGCGAAAAACCGAAGAAATCTATGTCGCATTTTTGCATGACGTCTTTCGGCAAATTGAATCGGATAGGATTTTGAACATGGGTGAATAAAAAAAGCCCCTGATTTCTCAAGGGCTTTGCGGGACCGATCCCGACGCGTGGGTCGGGACGACCTCCACCGTAAATTAAAATCAATTGTCAAATTGTTGAATGAGATTTAAGAGAAGTTCTCGACGCCATTTTTTTAGCTGTTTTTCCCGAATCATCGCATCGCCTCTATTTCCAAATATTTCGGTATATACTAAAACCCAAGGTCCTTTATGCTTGGTATAAGGATTATCCCCTGCGTTGTGTCTTTCGATTCGCTTTTCTAAATCAGATGTTTGTCCGATATAGAAACGGTCTTCAGAATTTTGTAGAATAGATAAAGTATATGTCATCAAATTAAAAAGCCCCTGATTTCTCAAGGGCTTTTGCGGGACCGACGAGGCTCGAACTCGCGACCTCCAACGTGACAGGCTGGCGTTCTAACCAACTGAACTACGGACCCAATATTTCAAATATATTACTTGCGTTTTTTATACATAATGGCTGCAGGAATGATGCCTAAATAGGCGATCAATAACATAATTGGAGAAATCGTTAATGATTGTGTACTATTAAGTTCTCCTGTGGCCATGACCACATATCCTACAACGATGACAAATAACCCTGCGATAAAGATAAAGACATTTTGCTTTTCAAAGGAGAGGCCCGAAAGCCAGTGGTCTGAATGCTTATTTACTTCTCTCTCCATCGCGACGGCAATGATAATTGACTTACAAATAAATGCAAATAAAATATTTAATATTTTAAAAATAAGTACACGCGTTGACATGATACGTATAAGCTCTATATTCGCCCAAAATGAAACCGACTACTCATGCATAATAAACAAAGATTAATAGTAAAATACCTGATATTAGTTGTATTAACGTCAAGTTTTCTAGCCTTGTCCCTTTCTACTTCTATCTTTGATAAAACCAACTATCCCCATAATAATCAAGAGGTTAAAATCACAATTCCTCAGGGTTCCTATTTAAGTCAAATTGCGGATTCGTTATACGGCAATAATTTAATTGAAAATAGAATCACTTTTATTTTAGCCGCATTGATTACCAATAAGAGTCGGAGTATGAAATCGGGCCGGTATGTTTTGAACCAAGGCTTATCCAATGTAGGCATATTACGTGAAATGGAATCCACTAACATGGAGGATGTTATCGTAACGATTCCCGAAGGATTACGATCCGATGAGATTATCTCAATGCTTTGTAGGAAAATTGACGTTGACTCGTTGGAACTTGTGCAATTGTTAGAAGATAGTGTTTTACTCAATCCTTTTGGTAAAAGTCTCCATCACTTAGAGGGCACTTTATTTCCGGATACCTATAATTTTATTAAAGGTACATCACCTCGCATCGTTTTCGAAAAATTGACGAATCGCTTTTTAAGTCAATTACCAAAAGACTGGAAACAAAAATCTGAAGCCCTCGGACTTAATCTCAATCAAATATTGACACTCGCGTCTTTGGTGGAAAAAGAAACAGCAAAAAGTGATGAAAGACGACTGGTTGCAGGTGTTTACTTAAATCGAGTTCGAGCTGATATGCATTTGAATGCCGATCCGACCCTCATCTATATGTTGATAAAGCGTGATGAATGGGATGGTAATTTGCAAAAGCGCCATAAAAAGATTCGGGATCCATACAATACATATCGTTACAGAGGACTTCCTCCGGGTCCAATTGCCAGTCCTGGAAGAGCTTCCATTGAAGCTGTTCTTAATCCCGAAAACACACAATTTCTATATTTTGTTGGTAAAAATGATGGCTCAGGCGAGCATGATTTTTCCGAAACATTACGACAACATATTAATAAAGTAAATCGATATCAAAAAAGAAAGTCCCAATGACATCTCAAATTCTAGCTGGTTTAAATCCCCCTCAACAAGCGGCTGTGCAGGCCATAGACGGTCCGGTCTTAATTTTCGCCGGAGCAGGTAGTGGTAAAACGCGTGTTCTAACGCATCGCATCGCTTATATGATTCATAAACACAACATCCTTCCCTCATCGATTTTGGCGGTGACCTTCACCAATAAAGCCGCAGGCGAATTAAGACAACGGGTCAATAATATGGTGGGGCAAGGAGTTGGTTACGTCAATGTGGGAACGTTTCATTCCATTTGCTCACGGATTTTACGGGCAGAAGCGTCGTCCATAGGCTATAATCAAAATTTTACTATTTATGATGACTCAGACGGTCAACGCGTCGTAAAAGACATCCTTAATACGATGCAACTTTCTACCGACTATTACAAACCAGCAGGTGTATTTTATCAAATTAAAGCTGCGAAAAACAAGATGCAGACGCCCTCAGAAATGGCTGAATTAGCGATGAGTGCGCGCGATGAAAAAATTGCTGAAATTTATCTCTCATACGAATCGACACTTAAAGCAAACAATGCAATGGATTTTGATGACTTGCTCTCGAAGCCACTTGAAGTGTTTGAAAATAATCCTGCAATTCTACGATTTTATCAAAATAAGTTCAAATATATTTTAGTGGATGAGTATCAAGATACAAACTTGGCTCAATTTAAATTCGTTGAATATCTATCGAAAGAGTCCAAAAATATTTGTGTCGTTGGCGACGATGACCAATCTATTTATGGATGGCGAGGCGCGGATATTTCGAATATCATCGATTTCCAACAGATTTTCCCGACGGGGCAAGTTTTTAAGTTAGAGCAAAATTATCGATCGACGGAAACTATTATTAAAGCCGCCAATGCAGTTGTCTCTAAAAATGTATATCGTGCGGATAAAGTCTTGTGGACGGAGAGTGGTAAAGGTGCCCCAATTACCGTTTTACATGGCGAGACTGAAACGGGGGAAGGTCAGGCTATTTTACATGCTATCCACGACCAACGTAACAACGGTATTGAGTTAAGCTCAATGGCGGTTCTTTATCGAACAAATGCCCAGTCTCGTGCACTGGAAGATGTAATGCGACGAAATGCAGTCCCTTATCAAATTGTCGGAGGCACAAAATTCTATGACCGCAAGGAAATCAAGGATATTCTGGCGTATTTTCGCTTAATCCTTAATCCCGCAGATTCGGTGGCGTTATTGCGAATTATTAATGTGCCCAGTCGTAAAATCGGGAAAACAACGGTTGAACGATTGGTGAAATTCGCCCTCTCAAAGGATAAACAACTCTATTCGATTTTAAATAATATTGATGAAATTGGGCTCAATTCGGGTGTTGAAAAACGCATCAATGACTTTTACCAATTTATTCAAAAATATATAGATCTAATTTCAGAATTGTCACTATATCATTGGGCGATAGCAATTATTGACGAGCTGGGATTTATTGAATCATTTCGAGCTGAAGATACACCTGACGCGATAAGTAGAATTGATAATATCAATGAGCTTTTAGCGGCTTTGGATGAATACGAGAAAAATAATGAAAACGCGACACTTGCTCAATACATGGAAGAAGTCAGTCTGTTAAGCGATATTGACCAATTTAACGATGAAGCACATAAAGTTACATTGATGACACTCCACGCCGCGAAAGGTTTAGAGTTTGATATCGTATTTTTGGCTGGCATGGAACAAGGATTATTCCCTCTCGAACGTGGCGATTCAACGGAAGACATGGAAGAAGAAAGGAGACTCTTTTATGTAGGGCTAACGCGGGCGAAGCGTGTTGCATATCTAACATACGCGATGCGTCGTACTCGTTTTGGCGAATTTATGATAAACACTCCCAGCATATTTATTGGTGAAATCCCTTTTGAATATCTTAACTTCCCGCAAAAAGAAAAAGTCGGAAGCAATCGATCGGAAAAGAAAATGTCATCAACAAAGCGACACAAAACGAAACCTCAAGTAAGAACCTTTGCTAAGAAATCGAAATCATTATTCGGTGAACCAGAGGTGAAACCTAAGAGCGGAGAATATGAAATTGGCCAAGAGGTTATGCACGCATTCTTCGGAAAAGGAACAATCATCAATGTCTCTGGAGGAGGCCCTGAGGCTCGTTTAACAGTCGTATTTACTGGTTCTACTAAAAAATTAGTGGCTAAATTTGCGAATCTAAAAATACTAGATTAATTCCACAAGAAGACAAGTTATGCATAAATTGGGGCTTTCTAGAGGTCCCATTTTTTTATTGATACACTTAGAAAAGTGGATATTCAATGGATTAAAACGGGTTTTTTATTGAGGCTTCTTTTGTAACGTTCATTTTTATTTGAGTCATCTCTTACAAAGTCACAAAAAAAAATTAAGTTCGCCTCGAACAAAAAAAATGGAGTCGTGTTGATTTTCACGGAGACTTAATGCTAAAAATTGCTGCTATATTTTATTCGATTAGTATTATCATATTTGCAATTGGCTATCGATTCTATAGACATCGAAAACAAAAAAAGCATCATCAAGATAATTTATAAAGTTTTTAAAAAAGGAGAGATGAAATGATAAATGTGATTTTCATGGGACTACTTGTTATTGGGGTTGTTGTCGCTGGTTTTAATTGTATTGGCCTCGAAATGACGGACGCCGGTATGATTATGAATCCAAGCTTTGAGCCCTTGAATCAACTCACTACCGGGATATTTAGCTCCGCAAAAGTTGCTGTTGAACTCGCGATGGGATTAATCGGTATTATGGCTTTATGGCTAGGTTTGATGCGAATTGCAGAAGACTCAGGACTTATTCAGCTTTTAGCAAAAGCGATGCGCCCCCTTATGGTGAGGCTTTTTCCTGATGTTCCTCCCGATCATCCTGCAATGGGGGCAATGATTATGAATATAGCTGCTAATATTTTGGGGTTAGGAAATGCAGCAACACCTCTTGGACTCAAGGCGATGACTGAGCTGCAAAAACTCAATAAAGTCAAAGATACCGCAACGAATGCAATGGTCACCTTTATGGCGATAAATACTTCAAGCGTGACATTGATTCCCGCAACAGTCATTGGTATACGTGCAGCGGCGGGAGCAACAAATCCTGCGGATATTATTGGTCCGGTTATTCTTGCGACGGGTGTTTCAACAACCGTTGCTATTATTGCAACAAAATTAATGCAAAAATTGCCTCGGTATCAAATAACTGAAGAAGGGAGCAACTAATGTTTCAAAATGTTGTTAATGGCATTTCATCAATCGCCATCCCACTCATCATCTTTTCAATTGTCTTATATGGCTATGTTAAAAAAGTAAAAGTTTATGAATCGTTTACAACGGGTGCTAAAGAGGGGTTTGAAGTTGCGATTCGAATTATTCCGTATCTTGTCGCCATATTAGTGGCAATCGGTGCATTTAGGGCGTCAGGCGCGCTTGATCTTCTGACATCATTATTGTCGCCTGTGACATCATTTATTGGGATGCCTGCTGAAGTGTTACCCATGGCTATGATGCGTCCTTTATCGGGTTCGGGTGCCTTAGGAATAGTTTCTGAATTAATCAATAATTTTGGTGTCGAATCATTGATTGGAAGAATGGCAGCCGTCATGGAAGGGAGCACCGAAACAACGTTTTATGTGTTGGCCGTTTATTTTGGTTCCATATCCATCACCAAAAGCCGTCACGCTGTACCAGCAGCATTATTAGCGGACTTGGCTGGAATTTTATCCGCTGTAATCATTACAAGAGTTGTATTTGGCTAAATGTACTGTTTTTGTTATAAAACTGAAATTCAAAAGACTTGGAAGCGTTTGAGGCTCCGATTAGCTTTAGCGCTGAAATAAAGAGCAAGTATTTGCTCGAAATAGAGAGGATTGTTATGAAAAGAGGAATGTTACTACTGTTAATGTCAACCCTGACCTTATCTGTGTTTGCGGGAAATGTTAGAAAAACTACGATGGCTGTTCCATCCAATTTTAGCAAAATTATGGATAGGACTGCATTTGAAATTAATCCAGAAAATGAAATTGGAACGGCACTCCCTTCTATAAGGAATGCAGTTTTAATTGATTCATCAAAAAATGGATATGGAATGGTTATGAGTGAAACGAGTCCTATTTCATGGAAGCCAGGAACTGACTATTTAACGATGGCGTATCGCCAATGGGCTGGTTCAACAGGACCTTCAGGTGTTATCGGTATGGCTGTCTCTGACGATAGAGGTGGGAGCTGGTTAACCTTAAGTAATGTTAATAATGGAACGGAAGCTAGTAATTATAACGGACGTTATCCTTCGGCAATTTCAACAGAATTTATGCCAATTGTTCTGTGGAATGAATATGGCGGCGGTGGCGGCGATTATGGTGGTCGTGGTTATTATACTTTTGACGAAGGTGAATATTTTAGTGAAGCTCTTGTAGCACCCATTGACATACATAACAGCCCCAGCGATAACGATTCATGGGCAGCTATTGCTTCTTATAATACTTCTGCAGCAGGCGATGATTACTTTAATGTTATTTTTGCCGATTGGAGTAACGATAGAGACAGAATTAATTTTCATGCTTCGACAACTGGAAGTTGGTATACAGAGTATCTAGATTGGAGTAATGCAAACATTTTACTCGCTAACTCTGTTGATTTTGTTTACGGTTCTGATGGCTCAAATTATACGGCTAATGGTACAATTGATATTAATGATGAAGGTTATGGTTTTTATGTAACAAGCTCTTATTGGGCTGATGATACTGAAGTCGCTAATCATACACTTTTTATTAAAAAAACGACTGACTTTGGTGCTACATGGAGTGATTGGTATTGGCTAGATGATGCAACAACGAATGATTATTTTCATCCAGTTTTCCCCGATAGTCTTTACGACGAAGATACGGGTGAGTGGACAGCATTAAGCGCAACTTGGGCGCCGTTTATTTCATATGAAGTTGAAACCCTTGTCGATAGTGAAGGTAATTTACATGTATTCTCAGGTGTTTTACCAAGCGATGACGGAAGCGTTTATCCTGGTTGGTCTGAAGCAAACGGGCTTTATCATTTTAAAATGACGGGAGCTGATTTTGCAGCCACAGGTGGTGCCGTTCCAAATGTAGATATTGATTTTATAGGAAGCCTTCAGTTAACGTGGTTATATGACGATCCAGGCTGGCAAGGAAACTCCTATGGAGCCGCAATAGATGTTGGTTATGATCAATCAATTTATGTTGTTTATTATGGGATTACTGACACGATTACAACGCAAGCAGGAACCTCAGCATACGTTGATATCTTAGCAAACTATTCTCATGATAATGGTGTATCTTGGTTAGACACATCTATTAACTTGACACCTACTGTAGATATTGATGAAACCTACCCACATGTTGCTCACTATGCTGAAAGTGGCGAAGTTTATATTATGTATCAAGTACCCGACTATGCTGTTCAAACTGTAGCGGGAGACGTCACGTCTGCTGGTTATAAAAATAGAATCTACTCTACCTCTTACATCTTTCCTGCAGATCCAGATGACGTAAGCCAAATTGCAAAGCCAATGGACTATAGATTAGAGCAAAATTATCCAAATCCATTCAATCCTGCGACGACAATTTCCTTCAATAATCCAATTCAAGGAAAAGTTTCTATTAATGTTTATGATGTCTTAGGACACGAAGTTGCAACGCTTCACAATGGCAACCTCGAAGCGGGAATCCAAAACTTTAGTTTTAATGGTGCGGATTTAGCAAGCGGAATGTATCTATATAAAGTAAGTACAGCAAATTTCTCCGATGTAAAAAGGATGTTGTTACTTAAGTAAGGTTTTTCTTGTTAAGTTTTTTTGAAAGATATATTTTATTTATTTTTTAAATGAAATACATATAATTAAGAGGTCATTACTCAAATGACCTCTTTTTGTTTTCCTTGTTGTTTTCGTAAGGAGTTATCCATGAGTTTAAAGCGCATAAGTGTGCTATTTTTGGCGATGACCATGTCAATTTTGTATGCAGGAACGGTTGGTACAATTGCTGGTAGAGTAATCGATGATAAAACTGGTGAGGGTTTGCCGGGTGTTAATGTCTCTATTTTAGAAAAAAATAATATAGGCACTTCAACAGATTTGGAGGGTGACTTCTTTATTGGTAACCTTTCGGTGGGCTTATATTCTGTAAGAGTTTCCATGATGGGATATTCACCCGTCACAATGGAAAATATTCGCGTTATCATTGACCAAACGACACGCGTTACATTTCGTCTTAAAGAACAAATTATAGAAGGTCATGAAGTCGTCGTTGTTGCTGAGCGTGCTTTGGTTGAAAAGGATGTAACGGTCAAAAAAGTCGTCCGATCTGCTGAAGAAATTCAAAATTTGCCTGCACGTGATTTAACTGAAATGCTGACCTTGCAATCGGGTATTATCCAAATTAAAGGAAATCAAAGTATCGGTGGCTTCGAAGAGCGAGGAATTGAAGAAATTCACGTTCGTGGTGGTAGAGGCGCTGAAATTGGATATATGATTGATGGTATGTACATTGAAAATCCAATCTATGGTGGTATTGGAAAAGGCTCACGTCTCAATAAATATGCGATTCGCGAAATGGAATCTCTAACGGGTGTTTTTACCGCTGAATATGGCGATGCCATGTCGATGATTGTTAACTACATTACGGATTCAGGCGGTAAAAATTATAGAGGGAAACTTACTTACGAGACTTCTAATCTTGGTCAGTTAAGCTCCGAACAAGACCGATTACGAAACAGTCAAAAAATAGTAGGAAGTCTTAGCGGGCCTATCATACAAGGCAGTGACCGCCTCACTTTTCATATCTCTGGTGATTATACAACCGGTGCCTATCGTGTACTAAAATTTGATGATAAAGTATTTGCTGATGGCGATCCACAAAACGGCAATAACAATGTAAATAAAGTGAATTGGCTTGATAGAGTAGCAGGTTGGCGTGCTTTTGGATTTGATGATACGTGGGATGTTTTTTCAAAATTAACGTGGAAAATATCGAATCAAAAAGAATTAAATTTTAGCTATTGGGCCATTGATTCAAAATTTCAGACCTATGATCGCTTCTATCAATTCTATGAAGAGGGGAAAAACGTAAACCATAAATGGTCATCACTTTTTGCGGCAGAATTTAGACATCAATTAAGTCAAAAAACATATTATACGCTTCGTGCCTCTCGCTTTACACAAGAAATGAAAATTCAAGTAGAAAATGGTGACATGGATGTTGACGGGTACCCGGACTGGGTTGAATACGAAAGAAATACTGAAGCTAGAGGACTACATCAAGGCATCGACTATAAAGGTGAATGTGATATCCCTTTTATCGAGAATGTTTTACCTGGCAACGCACGTGAGAATCTAACAGATATCGAATATATATTTGAAGCCTACGGAGAAGGATGCCGACCCGTTGATTTGTATTATTTTACACGTACGGAAACTCAAGCACTTTATAATCCAAATGATTATGTTTCACGCGATACAATTCATTTAGGATTTGGGGAATCTATTATCTTACATGCTTATGATAAAATTTTGTTGAAGCCTAGTGCAACAAATAGAGCCGTCCCTTATAACAATGGAAATTTAATCATTCGCTTAGTTGAATTAGATTATACAGCTGATAATGGTGAAACAAAGACGTGGCATTATGGTGATGCTTTAACGGACTATTTACAGGAAGGTCAATTTACGAGTTGGGATGTGATGTATTTTCCCGATTCGACCTATAATTTAAGATCGGCACCGCCATCGGGTTATACGCCAGAGCAAGTAGCTGCAATGTACGACTCTTTATACTATACACGGTATTACGAATATTTTTCAGCTGGATCAGATCGATATCGGCATTATACTAAAACTGTATCGGATGAGTTACGATTTGATATTACGAGTCGCGTAACAAAACATCACCAGTTGCGCGGTGGTATAGATGTTAAAAGACATCTTATTACATTTGATGAGGCGCAATTACCTTGGCTTGATGAACCCTATATTGAAGATTATGGACAAGCAGGACAAAATAAAAATACAGGCTTTAAGGCTTTTCTTTATGGCACCGGCGAGAAATCCCCCATGGAAATTTCTACCTATGTACAAGATAAAATAGAATATCCTTGGATGACCATCAATTTAGGACTTCGATTTGATATACAAAATTCCTTGGATACATCGTGGATAGATCCTCGGAATACAAGTTCAGGTCTTGAGGCATCAAAATGGAAAATGCTATGGTCTCCTCGCATTGGTATTTCGCATGTTATAACGGACAAAGCGACATTTACATTTGGCTATGGTCGTTTTTATCAAAATCCAACATACAGAAATATCTATATGAATGATAAATTAAACCTTAAATCATCATCACCACTTGTGGGAAATGCTCATGCCGTCGCTCAACGCGTTTCATCTTATGAATTTGGATTAAATTGGCAATTTGTTGATTATTGGGGTCTAAGTTTAGTGGGTTGGTCAAAAGATTATAGTGACTTGGCTTCGACAGAACGTGTGAAGGCTTTCCCCTATTCTTATTCGGTTGTGGTCCCATATGACTACGGTACGGCCAGAGGACTTGATATGCGTTTGGAACGACGTGGAGGCGGTGCTTGGGGAGCTGACATTCAATACACCTTATCACGAGCTACCTCCAACAGAGCTGATGCATGGGAAGGTTATAGAAGTACAGATACGCAAGAATCGATGCCAAAAAAAGAAGTATTGATGTCTTACGATCGAACTCACGATTTTACGATTACGGGCTCTTATCGTTTTAATGAGAAAAATAGTCCCAAAGTTTATGGTGTTTATCCTCTTAATAAAACGAATGTTAGTTTGACACTAATGACAGTGAGCGGTTCACCTTATACCCCTTATGACATCAATCTAAAAAGACCTGGCGCTACAAATAGTGAGCGTATGCCATGGTTTATCCAAACCAATTTAGCGGTTCGTAAGAAATTTAAATTGATGGGTTTAGATTGGAGTAGTGGACTTATTGTACGAAACCTTTTTAATCGGGCAAATGTTGTTGATATTTACGAAGAAACCGGTAGCCCCACAGACCCAGGTCGTGATAATACAAAACTTATTGAAGAGGGATTGAGATCCTCGACATATTTTGATGTCCCATCCAATTTTTCTGACCCTCGTCAAATTGATATAACTTTCGAAGCAGCATTTTAGGCGGTATTATATGAAGATTACGAAAATAATTATATTACTAATAGCCATCATTTGGACGACTATTTTAATGGGAGCTGAACCCGTCATTCATGGAAAAGCCTCTTTCATGTCAAAGCGTTCGGCTGTCGATCCAGTCATCAATAGAGCTCGTGGTTATATGAGTAAAGGTGAACTCCAATTTGCAACACACAATTATGGTAGTTTTATAGAATTTGAAGATTATTCTAGCCCAAGTGGTTTATACAAAGGCTACCAATATATTTCTGATGCCTCTTTCATGTTGGGCGTTGCTGGACGCGATTCTCTTGGGAATCCCAATCCTTGGGCAATGCGACCTATGTATTCAACGCAAGGGGAGCGCTATAGAGACTCTCTTGTTTATTGGGGAGCTACTTTATCAGAGTCTTGGTTTGATAGAGTGTCCGATAAAAAACAAACGGACTGGGAATCAGTACTACGACATAGGGGAAGTCTGCACTCGGGTGAAGTTGCAGCGGGTGAAATCTATGGCGGCATTTATACGGATACAGGCGACCCATATCCACTTTTAGCAAGTAGCGATATCCCATTGAGTTGGCCAAATATTTATAATGAATTTACGGGTGAATTTGAAAGAACCTGGCCAGGTGATTGGGCGGCAGATACAGATCCACAAAGCCCCAATTATGGTAAAGAAATTTATGGCCGTCACATTGGCGATCAAGACATTTATATGGAATTTGATGATCGTTTGGCGATACGCGATGAAGATTTAACGCAAGGTTACCCAATGGGTATTAAAGTTCGCGTAAACGCACACTCTTATGGACGGAGTTACGCAGAAGATATCGCATTCTTTACGGTAGAAATTATCAATGAATCTTATAAAGGGTTCCCAATGGATTTCTCTAGCAATGGAGAGAATGATGGCCTTTTTATTCCTTACGTTGCTGAAGATGGGACGTATACTTACGAAATTCAAGACATTGGATATCAAAGTTCATTGGAATCGGGAGCGGGATACAACTATACAGACGCTTACGGCGGCTTCTATTTTGATGCTGATTCATATTCTCGATTAGAAAATGGTTCTTATTCGGGTCGATCGAATGATGATGATATGATGATGTTTGATACGACCTACGACATGGCATTTATCTGGGATTGGGATGATGACAGTAATGGAGTCAGCAATCTTGCTTATAGTGCACTAAAACTTTTAGACACACCTCCAGCATCTAAAGATTTAGACATGGATGGGGATGGTGTTTTCGATATTCTCAAGGGTGAACCCCTTGGATTAACAGACTGGCATTGGTTTGATTGGTATAACAGACCCGGCGTAGTGATCAAGGAATCAAATACATCGGGTTCATGTGGAAATGATTATGCAGGAAGTTCAGGCTGTCCTGGAGCAGAAGATAAAGAATCAATCATGTATGCCATTTTATCCGGGGATACTGCCTATTTAAATACACCAAAATACGATTGGGAATGGCGTGGAATAGATCCTGTTAAGCCAAATTCGGAATATGCTAACTGGTTTTTTCACGAAGATATGTCAGGAATAACGAATCCTCATTTCGATTCTTATGAGAAAATGCGTCAAGACAATCCAGACGGTCTTGACTGTGTATTTATCATGTCGGCAGGACCTTTTGATTTAGCGCCTGGTGACACGACCTATTTTTCCTTCGCCGTCATCATGGGTGATCCGCCAAATGATACGAAAAAACTCGAGACACCTAGTGATTTAGCAGACAATGCGGAGATGGCTCAAATTATGTACGACCTTAAATATCAAGGATTTTCGCCTCCTGAATCACCCAATGTATTTGCCATAGGTGATGATGAAAAAGTAACACTCTATTGGGATTCTAAAGCTGAAGTGAGCCACGATGTTGTGACGGGGTATAGCGACTTTGAAGGGTATAAAGTCTATCGTTCAACGGATGGTGGAACAACCTGGGGAGACCCAATTACGGATATTATTTATAATACGGATGGCTTTGCTGTCGCATGGAAACCCATTGCACAATTCGATCTTTCTGCAACGGAAGACTCAATACGCTACAATGGACGAAAAGTTGGCGGACCCGATCCCCTGGCTCCATGGATGAACCTAGGCGATAATACAGGCATTGAGCATGAATATGTTGACAATGATGTTATTAACGGCGTGCAATATTGTTATGCTGTCGTAGCCTATGATATTGGTATTGAAGCACCTTATACGATTTCATGGGAATTGGTAACAGACGATTCAACGTATGATGACCCAATCTATCAACCCGATACCATTATTTCGGAGAATAATCCTGATCAATGGCCAGCTCTTGAATCATTGGAAAATTATAAAGGGAATAGCTCTTTATTACCTCAATTTGTCCAAGTGACACCCAATGCTAGACCCACAAATGCGCCCACAAATTATGGCGTCTATCGTACTGGAAAAACGAAAGGGACAGGTAAGATGCAAGTGCTACCTGCCAGCGTTGCACAGATTGAAGGGAATTCTAATATTTATCATATGATTGTAAATGCTACTCCTGTCGGGGATGCAAATAATAATCCCCCATATTATACGAAGAATGCTGAATACAGCGTTGTTGAATATAATCGTGACTTTATTGATGTTGCATTTGATGCAAATGGATTCGCTGAATTTTCAATTCTTGATAGCTCAGTTGGTGACACAATAATCGGTTGGAAATATGCTTGGTCTGAGGCTTTGCAAACGTGGATAGCGGATACCGTGGCAACCTTAAGCTCGGGTGGAACAATACCAGCTGAACTGGGTGAAGGTGTGGGTGTCAATGGTCCAAGTATTAAATATGGTCCAGTGTGGGGCGGATTTCAGTTATTGACTGAAAATTATGGGTCTGCGGTTTTTGATTCAATCGCTTGGGTGGATATGAAACCAGAAGATGCCCCTAATTATAGTTTTACTTTTGATAATCAATTAGGTTACGGTACTGCTTTTGCGGCAGATTATGAAATTTTGTGGGGAATAGACGATACGGTAAAATTCTTTGCGCCTGATAATGGTGAATTTCGGATTCCTTTCACGGTCATCAATACATCAAGAAATGAAGATTTCAATAATAATGGAGTTCTAGATCCAGATGAAGATACAAATAGTAATGGCATTTTAGATGTTTTTACAAAGGTAAAAATTCAAGTTCAGACACGTGAGCAAGAAGGATTTGCACCAATTTCTGGGTATGAGCATTTCAAAAGTGGGAATGTTTATCTTTTTAAAGAGATGTATGTCCCTGGTGTCTCTGAAGATAGAGACAAAACGACCTGGAAATTTACGTTGACCTGGAATCAGCTTATAGGCGCTAATGTTCGACATTTCACAAGTGGAATGATTACAAAAATTGCTATTGTTAAGCCATTTGAGAAAGACGATGAACTCTGGTTTGATGCTGAAACCGCTTCTAAAATGGACAAGGTTAGTAAAGCGAGTTTAGAAGAAATTATGGTTGTCCCAAACCCATATATAGTGAGTGCTGGATGGGAACAAGATATTCATCATAAATCTATTCACTTTACGCATCTTCCTGATGAGGCAGTGATAAAAATATTCACACTTACAGGAGAACTTGTCTATACTATTTTACATAAAGACGTATTCTCAGGACAAGCTGAGTGGAATTTACGCTCTATGAATAGACAAGAAGTAGCGCCTGGTCTCTATGTTTTTGCCGTTGAAGCCCCGAATTATGAATCTTATGTTGGAAAATTTGCGATCATTCGCTAGGAGATGAAGATGAAAAAGAAAATAATTTTAATTCTAATATTCCTAATCTTATCCAGTTTTTCCATGGGACAATCATTACAGGATTCTATTAATACGGTTTATCCTGGAAATGAATTCTCAAAAGTAGCTACATCCATTGGACAATTTTTAAAATTGGAATATGGCGCAGGTGGCGCAGGAGTAGCCGGCGCATATACTGCACTTGCGAAAGGTGCGGTTTCGATGGCTTGGAATCCAGCTGGTTTAGGTTTTGTCACAAGTCCCGAATTGTATATGAGCCAAAATACTTTATATGCAGGTATTTCGAGTAACTATCTTGGCGCTGGCTTTCCTCTTGGAGGTGCGAATGTTCTTGGGATTTCCGTTCAATATATGAGTTCGGGAGATATGGAAGTTACAACCCTCGATTATCCAGATGGAACTGACGAAATGTTTCAAGCAAATTCAATGTCTTTGGGCCTTTCATTTGCACGAAGACTGACAGATAGGTTATCAGTTGGGATAACAGGAAAATATATCACAGAAAGTATTTACAAAGAAACAGCCAGTACATTTGGATTTGATGTCGGCTCCAATTTTGACTTGGGTATTTATGGTTTAATTTTAGGCATGTCGCTTCAAAATTTTGGCGGAAGTGCACGTTTTGATGGACCTGATTTAAACTATGATATGAATACGACGAAAGATATTCAAGGACATCCAGAATTGACATCACGTCTCCTTACGGACGAGTGGCCCCTTCCAATCGTATTTAGGATGGGATTACGCGCCGACTTGGTAGGTGGAATGAGTCCTTGGAAAAAATCATTATCAAATAGATTTACATTATTAGTCGATGCGAATGATCCATTTGATGCGGCTTTGCGCGGTGCCTTGGGTTTTGAATATGCTTGGCATGAACTTTTTTATGTCAGAGGTGGTTATAAAATTGGTTACGAATGGTCCGTTGGATATGATGTCTACGAGGTCGAATACAATGATGCTTTTGATGTTGGTGAAACTTATATAGATGAAAATGACAACAAACAATGGGACGCTGGCGAAGAGTTTACAGATGGTTTAAGAGTCTTGGTTGACACTGTCAAGCGCGATAGTTGGGGTAGTTTTTATGAAAATGGACGCTATCCTTTTAAAAATTTCTCCGTCGGTACAGGTATCAATTATAACTTGTATGGTACAAAATTGTTATTTGACTACTCCTTGTCTAATATGGGTATATTAGGCGCGGTTCAACAAGTCAGTTTAGGTATGACTTTTTAATCGAAAATTACATAAAGAGGTAAACATGAAAACACTACTAAAACTAACTCTCGCATTAGCACTTGTTGTTACAGCTTGGGCAAATTCACATGAAGCTCTAAACAGAAATGGAGCAACCATTATTCTTAAAACAGCAGACTGGCCTGGTACCATTAGTACCCCTGAAGCCAGTACTTCTGCGAGTAGAGACATCCAAAATGGTAATTATGCAATTGCATGTCAAAACGCAGAAGGCAGCTATGATATTAATATGGAAAATTATATTTATTCTCCTGTTGTCTCATTACCTGCTGGCAATACGGTCGTTGGAGATTTCGTTATTAGAGGTTCATTTGCTGATCCAAATGAATTCCCAGATGTAGATTTTTGGGGTGTAGAAGTTTCTCCTGATGCTGGAACAACATGGTATTATGTTTCAAATCCTTATGATGATCCAGCCGGTAGTAATTATGTTTACTCTGATGCGCCCGCTGAGTGGTCATCATTTAATGATTCATATTCAACTCCGATTAATATTGATAATTACGCTGCTATGGATGTTCAATTTCGCTGGTACTTTCACTCTGATGCTGATAGCCCAATGGGAGAAGGTATTTTTGTTGATGACTTCTCACTCACTGTTGATGGCTCTGTAACGTATATGGAAGATTTTGAAGATGGGAATTTGGATGGTTGGGTTAGTGAAGATGCAACCGCGACACCTCCTTTATGGCATCAATCGACCGTAAATGCTTATGCAGGTCAATCTTGGGCTATGAACGATCCTGAAATAGGCAATGCTGGCGGATATTTAGATCATTGGTATCAAACATTTGATTCCCCCGAAGTTGCATTACCAACTGCGGCTCCCGTTACACTTACTTTTATGCAAAACAGAAATGTTGAAGCAATAGCTGGCGCAACAGCTCCTTACAATGGCTGGGATGGCACAAATGTTAGGATTTCTGTTGATGGTGGTACAACGTGGACGGTTTTAACTGGTGTTGTTCCTGCTTATAATAGTACAAGTTTATATAGTTTTGGCTTTGAATTTGGTGAAGGAGCCGGCGTAGCTGGTTGGGGCGGTAGTTCCAACGGATGGCAAGCTGTTACATTTACGATTCCAGAAGCTTATTATGGTCAAAATGCAATGTTTAGATGGGCATTTGCATCGGACCCAGGTTTTTCAACGCCTGACGATCCAACCATGTTTGGTTGGTTGATTGATGATATTGATATCGCTGGTGTTTTGACAAATGACGGTGAAACAAGTGACGGTTGGGTTGCTGCATCACAAGTTCCTATTGCTGGAGATTTATGGCATATTGTATTTGTCGCTGAATTACCAAGTCCAATGTCTTTAACGGCAGAAGCTTCTGATTCGCAAGTTGATTTGACATGGCAAACGCCTGTTACAGGTGCAACGCAAGGATTACAATATGATTCAGGCGCGTACTCATATTACTTAAATGATATGCAACCCTATGGTGTTGTTTTTGATATTGCGGATGATGGTACCGTTGTAAAAAATGCAAAATTATCTTTATATGGTAACCCAGCGTTTGTTGGTTTAACCGATGTCTTTGTTTATGCTGTAAATGATACGGGTGCACCTAGTACGCTTTTGCATACGGTTACAGGTGTTGTTCCTGCTACATATCCAACTCAAACAGTTGTTGATTTACAAAGTGCAGGTTTGATTTTTAATGCCGGCGAGCAATTTGCTATTGGTGTAGGTAATTTTTCTGGTGGAAATCAAGGTGTATTAGCCGAACAAGATACAGTCGGTTCACTTCCTACAGGCCACTCCTTTGTTTTTGGTGGTGACGCTTGGTACGCAATTGATTATGCTTATACTGCTATTTCTAACTTAGGGATTCGTGCAGATGTTGTTGTTCCAGGCGAAGGCTTAACACCCATTTCGTACAATCTTTATCGTAGAACTACTGGGATGGAATATGGCGATGCTCTTTTAGCAAACTATGTTGGATTAGCTTATTCGGACGCCTCTGTGAATAATGGAACAGAATATTATTATGCAGTCTCTGCTAATTATGAAATGGGCGGCGAAGGTGTACTTTCAGGTGAAGTTTATGCAATGCCTGAATCACAATCTGTTTATGAAATATCCTATGATGACGGAACAGCAGAAGCTGGATGGGACAATCAAGGTGCTTACGGAACATACATGGCTGTAAAATTTACACCCGAAGCCTACCCTGTTACTATTAAAAGACTTCGTTATTTTGTAAACGGTGAATCCTCTGGAAATGCTAGACTTATCGTTTGGGATGATGAAGGAGCTAACGGTAATCCTTCTGACGAAACAGGCGATGAAACAGGCGATTTGACTTATTTAACGTCTTCACTAGGACCCGGTTGGAATGCAATTGATATTTCGGCTGATTCGATAAGAATTACAAGCGGTTCATTTTATGTTGGATTAAAACGATTTACTTCGACGCCCGCCATTGGTGTGGATCAAACAGGTGACGCTGCCGATAGGTCTTTTGTGAACTTAGGTTCATCATGGGAAAGTTTTTCATCCCTAGGACTTGCTTATAATCTTATGATCCGTGCTGATTTAGATTCCACTGGTGCCGTCGTTGGCGTTGATAAGCGTGATAATTTGATTCCTATTACATATAGTTTATCTCAAAACTATCCAAACCCTTTCAACCCTCTGACAACAATTGATTATAGCATTGCTCAAACAAGTGATGTTCGATTAACTGTCTATGATATCTCTGGAAAAGTTATGGAAAATATGGTGAATGAAAATCAAACTGTTGGCAACTATAGTGTTACGATTGATGCATCAAGATTTGCTTCCGGTGTCTATTTTTACAGGATTGAAACAGCCAATTTCAATGCTACGCGGAAAATGATTCTATTAAAGTAATATTTAATTAGAATATTGTATTAAAAAGCCGGGCATTGTTATTATACAATTTCCGGCTTTTGTTTTCATACCTTAAGGAGGTAAAAAAATGAAGATGATAAAATTATTAATATTTGGATTCTCGCTCATTGTGCTGGCTTGGTCTGCTCCAATAAATGATGTCCACCATGATCGATTTCTATTTTGTATAGAAGGTGATGCATTAATTGAAAAGCCTGTTATAGAAAACGGAATCGCTAAATTTAATATCAAAGAGTTAGATGATTTACTAAACTCTTTTTCACCAATTTCTATTGAACAGTGGCTCCCAAATGCACGATCAGAAGATCGTGATGGAGAGGTTTTACTCACAAATATTTACGAAATTCAGTTTGATAGAGAAACTAAATTATTAGATGACATGATATCTGAAGTCGCAAAAACTACAGGCGTTTTGTATGCTGAACATTCAAATATTCATAGACTTGACTATAACCCCAATGATCCTCGTATTGGTTATCAATGGTTTTTAGACCGAATTGAGGCGAAATCAACTTGGGATTTATGGGACATCGAAAATAGTGTTCAACCCGGTAATAGAGAAATTGTCTTAGCAAGTGTTGATACGGGTGTTCAATATACGCATCCAGATTTGGCGAATTCTATGTGGATTAATAAAGACGAAATCCCTTTAAATCTGCATGCTGCTATTGATACAAACGGTGATAGTTTTATTACTCCCGCTGAACTGATTGCCTATGTCGGTGATGCTGACGGCAACGGAACGGCAAACCTTCAAGATGCCGTATCAAGCAATTCCAATCTTACGACAGGTACGGATACGGATGGAAATGGTTATAATGATGATATTATAGGCTGGGATATTGCAGGCGTGACATCTGGAACATCTGACTCTGATAATGACCCAATGGCATCTATTACGGGACCTGCCTATATCGACAATCGGATGCATGGAACACATGTCGCAGGTTTGTTGGCAGCAACAACTGACAATGGTGTGGGAATTGCGTCTGTCATATTTAACGGTTCGGTCATGCCTGTAAAGTGTTTATATGATCAAGATACTTACGGATATGTTTCAGGTGGATATAATGGTATTTTATATGCTGCTCATGCGGGTGCGAATATCATCAATTGTTCTTGGGGTGGTACCGGTTGGGGCTATAGCGAACAATCAACTATTAATAATGTTTTTGACAATTATGGAGCCGTTATCGTAGCGGCGGCAGGTAATGGAAACGATGATGGTACGCCTTCAGGTACGGCACATTATCCATCAGGATATGATAATGTAGTGTCGGTCACAGCCGTGGGTTCGAGCGATGCATTTCATTGGGCTAACTATGGAGATGGGGAAGGGAATCCCAACTTTTTCGGAGTTGATATTTCAGCACCCGGTGAAAATATACAGTCAACAGTTTTTACGACACAAGGTTCGTATTCAAGTTGGCCAGGTACGTCAATGGCATCACCTATTGTAGCAAGTGCGTTTGGATTACTCATGTCCAAAAACCCAAGCGCAACGCAAGATTGGCTGATTAATACAATTTTGGAAAGTACTGACAATATTGACGATATAAATCCAGGCTATATTGGTCAGTTAGGAACAGGAAGACTTAATGTATATAATGCTATTGCACGGTCAGTGTTTCCTTCCATTAGCTACACATCCTATAGTATGGAAATTATCAATGATAATGGCGACGGACAACTGACACCTGGAGAAGAAGTTAAATTACGCGTTACGCTAATGAATCAAACGGGTTGGATGAGTGCTGAAAATGCGACAGGCTATTTATCTTGTGACAATCCTTATGTGACAATTACGGATAGTATTGGAGCATACGGCACTGTTTCATCGGGTAATGTCGGTGTTAATTTATTTGATCGCTATCAATTTAATGTTTCAAGTGAAGCACCTGCTGCTGATATAGAATTTACATTGAGAATCGAGGCAAATATGGAGAGTGAAAATCCATATATTGTTGCTTTCAATTTTATAATTCCAATTTCATTATGGCAGCTAAATTTTCCAATAGAATTATCTCAGTCGGTAGTGACGGGGAATGCTGTTATTGACATAAATGGTGACGGCATTAATGAAATAATCTTTGGTGGCCAAGATAGTCTGCTGCATGCAATTCAAGTAGACGGTACCGAGCTAGCGAATTTTCCAATTGCATTTAATGGAAAATTTGATGCAACACCTGCAATTGGTGATGTTGATAATAATGGTGATTTAGAAATTGTTATCGGCAATAAAAATGGTGAATTATATATTATTCAAAGTGATGGCTCATATGAATCAATATGGACAGCATCAGGCTACTTACAGGCGACACCGACTCTCTATGATTTTGATTCGGATGGAGATTTAGAAATCGTAGCATTAGGATGGGACTATGAAGTAGCAGTAATGCATCACGATGGAACCATGCTTTCAGGTTATCCACTTACCCTCAGTGGGGAACGAATGAGCAAAGGTGGGGCAGTAGGTGACATTGATGGCGATGGTTCGGCTGAGATTATTTTTGGAACTTGGGGATACAAATTACATGCATTATCGAATAGTGGTGAAGAACTTGCTGGTTTTCCCGTTTCGCTCCCCAATAGAATCATAAGTGAAGTATCACTGGGGAATATTGATAATTCATTGGATAACAAATTAGAAATTCTGGTTGGATGCGATGATGACTATGTATATGCAGTTGATTACAGTGGCGCCACTTTATGGAGCTACTCGAATTCTTCACAAAACATTCGAACATCACCTGGCATCGCGGATATTAATAATGACGGTTTCTTAGAAATATTTTTTGGTAGTTATGATCGTTTTATCTATGGATTGGATTATCAAGGCAATGTATTACCTGGTTACCCCGTGGAGACAGGCTCTTACATATTGTCATCACCAACATTTGCAGATCTAAATAATGATGGCTCAGACGAGTTATTTGTGGGATCAAATGATGGCGCTATAATGGGTTTAAACAATGATGGTTCGTCAGTCTCAGGCTTCCCTATCAGTACAGGTTATAAAGTGCAAGGGACACCAACTATGTTTGATTTTGATGGTGATGGCGATATTGAGCTCGTTGTTGGGAATGATAGTAGTTTAATCGTCGCGGATATCTCTTCCGCCGCATCGATTCAAACTTCTTGGTTCACGCATCAGGCAAATTATTACCGAACTGGATTATATAATTCAGGGATTATTGTCGGGATTGATAAATCCATATACAAATCAGAAGGATTTGAACTTGGATTCGCATACCCTAATCCTTTCAACCCTTCCACAAATATTCAATACCGTTTATCGGTAAAAACGAATATTCGCTTATCGGTTTACGACCTGACGGGTAGAGAAATTGCTGTTTTAGAAAATAATACGAAACTCCCAGGGCAGTACTCGGCAACATGGTATGGACAAAATAGCTTAAACGAGAACGTCTCATCGGGTGTTTATTTATTAAAACTCGAATCGGATGATGCTATATCAACTCAAAAAGTTGTTTTATTAAGATAGATTACTAGAAATAAATATAGAAAAAATAGGGCAGGTTTAACCTGCCCTATTTTTTTATCAAATTAATTATATTGGAGTTAAATTATAAATAAAAATCGATTTCAAATTACATTAGAAATCGGATGTAATTATTAATTGAATAAGGGAGACAATTAATTTTGGTTACCACGCTTTCTGCAAACATTAGCAACAAATCTCGAGTCCGTTTAAAGTAATATTGCTTATCAAATATTTCTTCTTGCCTATGGGTAGGTGGTCGATTATAATCGCCAGCTTTCTGAAAATAGATAATCAAAAATGTTTGGTATAGGGCTTAGAAATAAGAAAATTATTTGGATTATTTTTAATATTATTCTTGCCTATCAGTAGGTGGCCGATTATAATCGCCCGCTTTCTGAAAACATAATAAAGAACCCCGCAAAAAAACGAAAATATTTATTCAAATTATGCCAAATATTTAGTTGACAGCCTATACTCCTCAGAGTATAATTGCGGGCTTTCAAAATAAGAAAGTTTTGGGGAATTTTCCCCGTGTTTTTTGACAAAAATGGTGTGCAGGATCAAAGTTAATATGAGCGAAGCTCGTTTGACGAGATTCGATTTTTTACAAAAAATAAACATAAAATAAAATGAGTCAAAATAAACTACAATGGAGAGTTTGATCCTGGCTCAGGATGAACGCTGGCGGCGTGCTTAACACATGCAAGTC
>CALBFA010000042.1 GCA_937888365.1 uncultured Fidelibacterota bacterium
GGCTAAATACCTTTGGAAGTCTTAAACAGAGACCCAGTTATTTTGACACTCCCTTAAATTTAATATGAGGAGTTTTTTATGAAGAATTTTCAAAAAATATTGATTCTATTATTAATTAGCATTTTCATAACAAATCAGAATGTCTATGCCTGTCGATTGTTATCTATGATTGCAGATAATGGTGCCAATTTAAGTGGTGATGTAAATTCTGGCAGAGTAACCCAATATACCGATTATTTGCAAACCCAAAGCAATAGTCATGATGACGGCTGGGGTTTTCTTTACTATCAAGATGAGCAATTTTTATCAGACGGAAGTGTTGGAAATATTTTTAGAGGTGAAGAGCGGGCTGACGAAGGTGGTGGCTTTGATAACGCACAAACAAATTTACGCTTTACCCCAAATGTAACAACATTAATGTGCCATATAAGAAGAACAAGTTCGGGGGCTAACAGCATAGATAATCCTCATCCTTGGATAATGGAATATAATGGTACTACATATTCATTTGCACATAATGGGACAATTAACGATAAAGAAGGGTTAAGAGATATCATTGGTGTAGATTGGATAAATGCTCATGGCGGTTTAAACACTTTTGGGCTTGGTGACTGGGAAGGTGTTGGTTGGCCAAATGTTGTAGATTCCGAACTTTATTTCTTCTGGCTTATGAAAAATATTGAAGAAGAAGGTGATATCCTACAAGGACTAAAAAAGGCTCTGTCAAATGATACTTTTCAAACTATTACAAATGGTAATAGTTTGAATTTCACTTTTTCGAACGGTGAGGCAATTTGGGCTTATAAGAGAGCAAGTTCAAGCGAAAGCGGTGATCCTAATTTTGCTCATAGCCTTTATTGGGTAGAAAATAATGCGGAATTTTTAGAATCTGGCATGTTTTTTAATTATAAAGCTGTTATGTCACAACCAAATACAGTTTGGGCAAATAATTGGGGTGAAGATTGGCATAATATGATAAATGACCAATTAGTATATTTACCACGAAACAGTAGTGCTGTGACTTTTAACAATTTTGGTCTTGAGTTGGCGGTAGTAGAAGTGAAAATACTTAAACAAAAATGGAACTGGGTGGGTTTTCCAGTTATGGACGATTTGGATGGCACCTCAATTGAGCCATTACTAGCTCCTATCTCTTCCTTCGCGGAGCAATCCATTGGACTAGATATAAACTCGTTTTTTTTGAATGGCTTCTGGGATCCTATTATTGATATTTTTCCAAGAAACGGCTATAAGTTGTTAACTGCCACGGATGAAGAAAATTACTCCCTTCCAATAACGGGCTCGAGATTAAAATCAATTGCACCGGTTTCATTAACGAGTGGAGAAAACTGGGTAACTTACTTTGTTGACGAGGAGCAAGAGCCCTTACATGCTTTACCACCCGAGGTTATAGAACGCTTAGTTTCCATAAAAGCACAGGACTGGTATATGTTTAAAAGTGGTAACCATTGGATAAAGAAAAGTCCTCCAATATGCCCAGCAGAACCAGGTGCACCTTGTATTACCTTTAAATATGGTGAAATGTATATTTTGACCTTGAGTTCAGGCGAAAATATAAACATGATTTATGAAACAGGGAATGGAACACCTCCTGGTGGTAATGTCGTTTTAAAAACCACATCTTTTGATGTACAGGTAAAAGAAGATTATACAGCTCTCTCAATTGAAGGGATTGAGGACCCCGCCTCGGTAAAGGAGGTGGCAATATTTTTAGCAGATAACTGTATTGCTGCTGAGCCCGTAGATGAGTTCCCTCTCTATATGCAGGCTTATAATGGCGATGAATCTATGAATGATATCTCGATTCAAGTTGTAAGAGATGCTGGTTTAGCCAAAAGTATTCCTGACCATGCAACCCAAATAGGGCATGATAATATGTTTAAAGAGCACTATAAGCTTGCTAAAATGGATAAAGAAATAACCGAGGGTGGTTTTGTAGTGTATAAGGCTACAATCGAAAAGAGTGACGAGATTATGGTGATGGAAACATCTCTACTTTCAGTTTATCCAAATCCATTTAATCCTAGCACGACTTTGCAGTATGAGCTAGCCAAACATGAACATGTTTCAGTTGTCATTTATGACATGAGTGGTCGAGTCGTTGAAAATCTATATCAAGGTCAACAAGATAGAGGTCAATATGAACTCACATGGAACGGTAGCGATGTGGCGTCAGGGATGTATTTTGTCGTATTTAAAACCTCTGACTATCAGTCCACACAGAAAGTGATGCTGCTTAAATAAAAAACACATGGGTATAAATGATAACATAAGAGATAAAATCAAAACATGAAAATGCGAATCAATTCCCCTCCTTTTTTAAGGAGGGGTGTCCCGACGCTATGGGTCGGGACGGGGTGGTTTAAAGGCTACAAAACTACAAAGGTGCTAAGAATAATGGGATTTAAACGTTGTAAGCTCAATTGTCATGCTCTGTATTTAATCCTAATCATGATGTTTCCTTTCTCAATCCAAGCCACCACTTGGATAGTCCAACCCGAAGCTGGGGGTCATTTTGTACGGATTCAAGACGCTATAGATGGCTCCAGTCAGGGTGATACGATTCTGGTAGAACCTGGGACTTATTATGAGAATATCAACTTTAATGGAAAGAATGTGGTTTTAACTTCTCGCTATCTTTATACAGAAGATGAGAATGATATCAATACAACCATCATAGATGGAAATCGTGATGGGCGAGTGGTGACCATTGAAAGTGGCGAAAACCGCTCTTGTCAATTGATTGGATTTATAATAACCCATGGGCTATTGAATTCTGGGCCCTATGACTATAACTCGACGCGTTATGGCGCTGGTCTTTTTATACAAGAGAGCAGTCCTCGAATTGTGCACGCCATTATCAGAGATAATCAAATTTCAGGAATGACAGGTGGCGGTGGTGTTGCTGTTAAAGACAACTCCTCTCCCTTTTTCAGTAAAGTTTCTATTTATAATAATAACTCGGGTTTCACAGGGGGCGGCCTTGTAGTATTTAATACTTCCACCCCTGAATTTGACTCTATCAACAAATGTAGTATTTATAATAATATTTCAGGCGCTCAGAATGATATTTGGCTAAATGAGAACTATCCAAATGAAATATCAATACCTTTAGATACTTTTTCGCTTAGCGAGGCTAATGAACATTTTATTGGTTTGCCACCGACTCTAAACTTAACAGCAGAGCATGCCTACTTTGAACCTATAGCAAATGATTTGTATGTGAGTCCAGGTGGTGATGACAATAACTCGGGTTTGTCCTTTAACTCGCCCCTCAAAACCATTCAATATGCCTTAAGTATAATTGAGAGTGATAGTTTAAACCCACACACGATATACTTAGATGAAGGTGTCTTCTCACCATCAGGTGGACAACATTTTCCTCTCAATGCAAAGAGTTTTATTAATATTCAAGGTGCTGGAAAAGATCTGACCATTTTGGATGGTGAGAATCTAGCAACACACATTTTTGCACGCTATGATAATCACTATACAGTATCTAGTTTAGGCCTTACTCGCGCTCCATATTTAGGACCGGCAAGGTCAATAAAGCTGTGTGAAAATATTGGTGCAGAATATTCAAATATTCGCTTTTGGAATAATAGTGGTGGATCATTAATTCTGGGTCAAATTAGTACAGAAAGCCCGCCACACCCACAAACTGATTTTGTCACATTAGATAGTTTAGAAATAATAAACAACTCTTGTTTGAGAAATATATATTTTAGTGGTCATAGCAAAATAGTTTTAAAAAATAGTATCATAAGAAATACAATCCCTGTTTATGATGAAATATGGGAGACTTTTATGGGGCAACCTTTATTTGCGACATCAAATTCTCCAGAAACGAATAGCCTTGTTCTTCAAAATGTAGAAATTACACAGAATAATAACCCTACACCTTGGTATGATAGTTTTTCCGCAGTTAGTGTTAATAATATTTCAACCGCCTTGATTAACTGTACTATAGGCGATAATGAAAGCCAGTACGGTGCTGCTTTAGTTATGTATGATGCCGACGTTACGGTTGTAAATAGCATTTTGTATGGCAATAGTCCTACGCAAATATTACTGGATAACCTCTATGGGAATTCAAGAAATACGCTTACGGTGCAGAACTCACTGATAGAAGGGGGTCAATGGAACGTGATGGGCATGGGAGCCAATACACTTAATTGGCTAGAGGGCAATATTGACGAAGACCCATTGTTTCAAGGAGGAGATGTTAATCCCTACTATTTAACAGCGAATTCTCCAGCAATTGATGCGGGAACGGACTTTTTTGTTTGGGAGGGTGATACTCTTTTAAATTTAAGCCCTGATGATTACCGAGGACTAGCACCTGATATCGGTGCGTATGAGTATGATGAAACCAATGATGTTGTTGAAATGGTAGTTCCTACATCATTCAAATTGTATGGCAATTACCCGAATCCGTTTAATGGCGTGACGCATTTATCTTTTTATGTACCGCAAGCAGGTGATGTAAAATTGACAGTTTATAATATTCAAGGTCAAGAAATTGAAAAGAAAGTCCTCACATATTTAAGCTCAGGTTCTCAAACAATCGCTTGGGATGCGAAAGATTTACCTTCAGGACTTTATATATACCGGTTTACATATCTAGGTGTTAGCTTTTATGGCAAAGCGTTGTTGGTGAAATAGAGATATATTTTACTTCACCGCAACGTTTCATTATTATAAACGACAAAAAAAAGGCTCAACACCGTTGAGCCTTTTTAAAATCAGTGCGTGATTAAGATTAAAATGTAAATCCGGTTTCGATACTGGTAATAGCGATAACTTCATCCGAATTTTTGGATGTATCGATTTCACCGTCACCGTTTACGTCACGGTAAGATTGTTTGAAGTCATACGCTAAAATGACGCCGCCACCCAGTTCAAATGCTGCGCGATAACCTAAGATTGAACCTTCAGCAACAAAGTTGAAGGGATCTTCGCGATTCATTCTTTCGAAATAAGCTTTTGCTTCTTTGAGTTTAGGAAGTGAGTTTTCAGCAAGCCCGATACTAGCCGTCACACCCTTTACAGCGATTGTATCTTGACGCATATCCAAATAAGAACCCGTAATCGTTAAGAAATTAGCGATATTTGCACTTAATCCACCGTAAATACCTTTAAGTGCTGGGGTTTCTAAATAACCCATATCTTTGGTATAGGCTAATGGGTCGCCATTGGAATCTTCACGAACCATTACACGCTGTAAATCATAGTTACGATCGAAAAAGCCAAAGGCAAAGTTTTCGCTCGATTGGCGATATTCCAAATCATAATGAACCATTTTCATAATTTTACCATGGATTCCTGGAGCAAAACCCCATCCATGAGAAATCGTGTCATTTGATAAAACATTGACATGGTCGCCTAAGAATTTTGAAAACTCAACAGCAGCCATCATCGTAAAAGGACCTTTTTCAATAACCGGGTAGCCGACATCAAAACTTATTGCAGAGATTGACTTTTTGGTGTCGTTAATATTTAATGGTTCGCCTTTAAGAAGAACTGAAGGGTCTAGTAAAATATCCCCACCTGTCCAACCTGGAATTTCGTTCGCATAAATAACGTCTGTAATATTATCGCCATCGGCATCGCGGTCATCAGCATCAGTTATACCATCGCCATCAGAGTCAATATAAAGGGAGTCAGCATCAGGAAAGTCATCAGCAAAATCAGGATATCCATCGCCGTCGCGATCAGAAAGTCCTAAATATTGATTGCCGTCTGTTGCATAAGTTGCACCAAATTTAAGTTTTCCTAAGTTTGTTGTAGCACGAACACTCATTAATCCTGGTCCGCCATTAAATTCCTTAATATTTGCAGCGAAGCCTTCAAATCCAACTCCAAGTGGTCCCATGGGTAATGTTGCACCAAAATGCGCTCCAACTTGGCGGACAGCAGGGAATTCTTCCATGTTGGAATAATTTTTAATTAAAATTCCGTAGCCTATCGTAACATTATCGAGTGTTCCATAACGAGCAAATAATTTGTCGCCAGGCTGACCCCAACGTAAATATAAAATTTTGTCTAAAATATCTTGAGCTTCATTCCATTCGTCAGCTCTAATGTCACCTTGAGCGTTCAAATAAATGACCAAATCTAGACCCACGCCAAGTTTGCCTAACGCAACTTCAGGTCGTAATGCGATTTGATTATAAATTTCTCCGTCAATTGTAACGGCACCCAGCCCCATGCCCATTCCGTAATCGGGACCCGATCCTGCGCCTTGTGCAAATAAAAGGGTCGTAAAAGCTGCTATGCTTATTAACATCAATTTCATGTGTTTCATATAATTCTCCTGTTCATTTTGGGTGTGAATATAATGGTATTTATGGGCTTAACCATTGGAAACAATGGTTAATTTAAATTTGTGAGTGATATCAAAACTCTTCGATTAGAATTCATCAAAACTTAAATTCCAATTTTTTAATGCATCATTTGCAGCATTTTGGCTCGCTTCTTTTTTGCTAAAGCCTTCACCAAAACCGATAATTTTGTCCTGAATTTGTGTTTGCATGATAAAAATGCGTGAATGATCAGGTCCGCTTTCTTCAGATACAAGATAAATGGGTGTTCCTAATCCAAGGCGTTGACACTTTTCGGCAAGTTGACCTTTGTAATTGAAAGTTTGTAAGTCCTCGCTGTAATTGGGCTTTAATTTGAGAATAAAATGATGAATAAAATTTTTAGCATCCTCGTATGAGCCATCAATATAAATAGCTCCAATAACGGATTCAACAATATCGGCCCGAATAGATTCTTGCTCTCTATCATTGCGGGATAAAATGGCGTTTGATGCTCTAAGAAAATTATGAAGCCCAAGATCTGTACTACAACTTGTGAGAAAGTTCCCGTTTACTAGAATGGTTCGATATTTTGTTAACGTGCCTTCATTAAGATGAGGATGTTGCTCAAAAATAAAATCAGTTGCTACTAGTTGAAGAACGGCGTCTCCTAAAAACTCCAACCTTTCATAATGATCTTCATAAATTGTATGGCCCAAAGAATAGCTGCTATGTGTCAAAGCCTCGGCTAAAAGAGACGGATTTTTAAAAGTATATTGGATGCATTTTTCGACGTCTTTGATGGGGAAATCAGGTATTACAATTTGAGCTTCGGTTTTTGAGGAAAATAGTTTGGTAAAATTATCAATGAAGCGTTTCATACGGCATCACCTTTTGAGAGACAATGGCGATTGATGAGTTCCAATAATTTTAGTGATATCAAACTAAAGGCGATTCTTTATGTTTTATGCCATTCGTATAGAAGCGTTTATACTTTTTTAACCACTAATACCGCGTTATGCCCACCAAATCCAAAAGAGTTACTCATGGCAATATGAAGATCTGCTTCTTTTGCTTTATTTGGTGTATAATTCAAATCGCACTCTTCATCTTTATTTTGGTAATTTATCGTTGGAGGGACAATATTATCATTTAGCGCCATAATCGTTGCTGCTAATTCAATTCCACCTGAGGCGCCTAATAAATGACCTGTCATTGATTTCGTTGAACTAATATTAACTTGATAAGCATAATCACCAAAAACGTCTTTGATAGCTTTTGTCTCATTTTTATCGTTTGCGGGTGTGGATGTTCCATGTGCATTGATATAATCAATATCTGTCGGCTCGACATCAGCATCTTTTAATGCTTGTTTGATGGCTCGAACGGCACCTTCGCCACCTGGAGCGGGGCTGGTGATATGATAGGCATCGCCTGTCATCCCAAATCCACTGAGTTCGGCCAAAATCTTTGCGCCTCTGGCCTCGGCATGTTCTAAAGTTTCCAAGACAAAAACCCCAGAGCCTTCGCCCATGACAAAACCGCTTCGTTCAGCATCAAAAGGTCGAGAAGCGGTGGCGGGATTAGGATTTTGCGATAAGGCTTTCATATTGGCGAATCCTGCAAAAGCGATGGGTGTAATGGTTGCATCCGCCGCGCCGGCGATAACGACATCCGCATCACCATAACGAAGGGAACGAAGCGCCAAGCCAATAGCATGGTTTGCTGTAGCACAAGCTGATGAAACTGAGAAATTAAGTCCTTTAAGTCCCCAAATAATAGAAACATATCCTGCAGCTATGTCTGGAATCATCATCGGAATAAAGAATGGCGAAACGCGCCGATGGCCTTTTTGTAAAAGCTTTGTGTGTTCTTCTGAAAAAACTTGTAATCCACCGATTCCAGATCCAATAATAACACCAACACGTTCGCGATCCGTTTTGTCAAAATCGATTCCGCTTTGTTTGATGGCTTCATCAGCAGCATGAATAGCATATCGTGCATACGGATCCATACGTCGTGATTCCTTCGGTTCCACAAGATGATCAATGTTGATATCTTCTTTAATTAAGCCGCCAACTGTTGCATTCGAACCCGCTTCTACTAGCCAATCAATGGTTTGAATACCACTTTTCCCGGTTTTCATGCCATCCCATAATTCGGAGACCGTATTTCCTAAAGGTGAAACGACACCCATACCTGTAATGACGACACGTTTTTTCATCAAAATCTTAACTCCTCAAAAAAATAATTCACCATTGGATTCGCATAAATACGAAATAATGGTGAATCATAATCGACTACTATAATTATTTAATAGGCTTAGTTAAGCTTTCCGTCAATATAGTCTACGGCAGCTTTAACCGTTAAAATGCTTTCAGCATCTTCGTCTGGGATTTCAATATCAAAAACCTCTTCGAACTGCATAATAAGCTCAACTGTATCAAGTGAGTCGGCACCTAAATCATCAATAAATGAAGCATTTTCAGTTACTTTAGATACATCCACACCCAGTTTTTCCACAACTGCTTCGATTACTTTTTCTAATGTTGACATATTATTCGTCTCCTTTTTCTTAAAACTAAATGATTATTTTATCCTTGCATCACTAAGCCGCCATCAACATTGACGACTTGACCCGTAATATAACTGGCCAAATCTGATGCTAAAAAAGCGCTTAAATGTGCAACATCTTCACCGCTACCAATTCGTCCCAAAGGGATCTGAAGGGTAAGGGTTTCTTTTGCAGTTTCACTCATTGCTTGGGTCATATCGGTTTCAATATAACCAGGAGCAATGGCATTCACAGTAATTCCACGTGAGGATATCTCTCGTGCGAGTGACTTCGTAAAACCGAGTATTCCTGCCTTTGCAGCGGAATAATTTATTTGTCCAGCGTTGCCCATTTGGCCAACAATAGACGATATATTGATAATGCGTCCATAACGGTTTTTCATCATAGGACGTAATATTGCCTGACACATATTAAAAATGCCTGTAAGATTAACATGCAGAACTTCATCCCAATCTTCAACTTTCATTCTCATTAATAAGCCATCTTTTGTGATGCCTGCATTGTTGATTAAAATATCAACTTTTCCATATTTCTCGACGGCAAAATTGACCAATGCTTTTGCTTCGTCGATGTTCGAAATATCAGCAGCATATCCAGAGACTTGATACCCCAATGATTTTAGCTCATTAACCGTCGATTGAACGGCTTCATTGTTACGACTCGAAATGACGACACTACAATCATTTTTTGCAAGCGTTTCAGCAATAGCGCGACCGATACCACGGGTTGAACCTGTTACAATCGCAATTTTTCCTTGAAAATTTATCATAATAAGGCCTCCAAATCTTCAATCTTATTTACACCGCCTGTTTTGGCATTTCGATCGATGCGTCGATTAAGTCCTTGCAAAACTTTACCAGGTCCTACTTCGACAAATTCTTGAATCCCATCACTAACCATGGACAAAATACTGTCTTCCCAAAGAACAGGATTTTCGAGTTGTTGAATGAGATTTCCGGAAATTTCTTTAGGATTTGTGGTTCGTTTTGCCGTAAAATTGCAGTAAACGGGGACGGTTGCCTCATTAAACTTCGCTTTTTCAATGGCTTTAATAAGACCCGCTTTTGCAGAAGACATAAGAGGCGAATGAAATGCACCACTCACCTTTAATTCAATAGTTTTGAGCGCTCCCACTCGCTTGCAAACTTCCATTGCGTAACGAACGGCATCAACTTCACCGGATATTACAATTTGCCCGGGGCAATTAAAATTAGCGACGTTTACGATACCTCGAAGATTCGCATGATCTAAAGCTTTGTCTAATTCTTCGCGGCCTAAATTCAGAATAGCAGCCATCGTACCAGGATTTTGAAGTCCCGCTTCTTGCATGCCTTCGGCTCTTTCTTTTACAATGCGCAAGGCATCTTCAAAGGAAAGAACACCTGAAGCAAATAAGGCTGAAAACTCGCCTAAGCTATGACCTGCGACAGTATGAAATTTATAAGTTTCAGGAAGAACAGAAAAATAAGCCGCCGAAGCGACGAAAATAGCAGGTTGTGTAATCTTTGTTTCTGTAAGTTTTTCGATGGGTCCGTCAAAGGTTATTTCAGATAAATCATATTTTAAAATATCTTTGGCTTTGCGATACAATTTTTGTACGGCTGGAAATTCATCATAGATGTCTTTCGCCATTCCGACTTCTTGTGAAGCCTGGCCAGGGAAAAGTAATGCACGTCTCATCATACAGTTGCTTTCCTCTCAGGGCCATACTTTAATAATGTTGCGCCCCAGGTATATCCGGCACCAAACGCCGCGAGTAGAACCAAGTCACCATCGCCAATTCGACCTTCTTCAACAGCTTCTGTTAATCCGATTGGGATAGTACCTGCCGTTGTGTTACCATATTTTTCGATATTCAAAAAAACTTGATCGTCGCGTAATCCAGCTCGTTTCGCAGCCATATCAATAATGCGCTTGTTGGCTTGATGGGGAATAAAGAGTTTAACATCTTCTGATTTAAAGCCGTTTTTGTCAACGATTTCTTTGGAAACAGCACCCATATCAGCGCTTGCCCGTTTAAAAACCGAACGACCGTCTTGATAAATAAAGTGTTCTTTCGCGTCAACAGTTTCGTGCGTAGCGGGTTTACGAGACCCACCTGCAGCCATAAAAAGAGCTTCTTTACCCGTGCCATCGATGTGTAATATTTCATCAATAATGCCGTGTGTATTATCTTTTGCGGGCTCTAAAAGTACGGCTCCAGCTCCATCACCAAATAGAATACACGTATTGCGATCGGTATAATCAAGAATCGAGCTCATTGTATCAGCACCGATAACAATAACCTTTTTGGATCCTGTCGCAATAAGACCCGCTCCCGCTTTCAAGGCAAATAAAAATCCTGAGCAAGCGCCTGACAAATCATATCCCCACGCTTTATTTGCGCCAATATTTTCTTGAACAAGCGCAGCGGTGGAAGGGAAAAGCATGTCTGGCGTTACGGTTGCGACGATAATGACATCAATCTCATTTGCGGAAATGCCAGTGGATTTCAATAGTCTTTTTACAGCAATGGTACACATATCCGACGTCACTTCGCCATCTGCGCAAATGCGTCTTTCCCGAATACCCGTACGAGAGACAATCCACTCGTCATTGGTGTCCACCATTGTTTCTAATTCTTTATTAGTGAGGATTCTAGTTGGTAAGTATTTAGATGTACCAGTGATGGCAGCACGAATCATATATTAGGTCCTTAATTATTAATGAGTAATTTCTTCCTCATCTAACTTTGTGAATTTTATAGATTCCAGAGAATGTGCAATTCCTTCTTCTAAATCCTGAACTAGATGAGTATTTATAAATCGTTGAGCTTCTAAAAGGGCATTTTTGATGCCTTCTGAGTTTGAACTTCCATGACAAATGAGACTGATACCTTTAATCCCGAGAAGAGGAGAACCTCCGTATGAATTGGGATCTAAATCTTTTTTTAAATCATTAAAAGTGGGTCGCATAAAAAGAGCCGCGAGTTTACGAATGGGTGTATTGACGCGTTTTTTTATCATCCTAAAAACGGTACTTGTTACACCTTCAGCGAGCTTTAGGGCAACATTCCCCGTAAATCCGTCCGTTACTACGACATCGAATTTATCGGTAAAAATATCGCGCCCTTCTGCAAAACCAGAAAAATTCAGTTGAGCTGATTCGAGTAATCTCTTTGCTTCTCTGACAAGGGATGTCCCTTTTTCAGATTCTTCACCAATGCTAAGGAGGCCAACCTTCGGTTCAATTTCTGAGCGATGGAATTTTTTATAAACAAGCGCTCCCATGATGCCAAATTGAAGTAAATTCTTTGGCTTAACAACGCTCACAGCGCCTACATCGAGGAGGAATGTTGTCCCTTTGTCGTGGGGCATAAAAGCGCCAACCGCAGGTCTGTCCACACCTTGAATACGTCCAAGTGTCAAAAGGCTATAAGCCATGACGGCACCCGTGTTCCCGGCAGAAATAAAGGCGTGTCCAGTATTTTTCTTAATAAGGTTGAGGCCCACTTTTATTGAAGAATCAGGTTTATCTTTGAAAGATTTTGTTGGAGATTCATCCATAGAGATTGTTTGAGAAGCGTGGAAAACTGAAAGTCGATTGTTATCATAGGAAAATTGCTGGAGCTCCTTATTCAGGATGCCCTCATTACCCACTAAGATAACATTACACTTAGAATTCGGATGTTTGAGATACCGAACTGCGCCTTCTATATTGATGAAAGGGGCATTATCGCCCCCCATTGCATCAATAACAATGCTTTTCATAAAAATTGGGAATTAGGCCTCTTTAGGGATAATTACCTGTTTGCCTTTATAATGACCACATGATGGACAAACATGATGGGGCAATTTCATTTCGCCACAATTGTTACAAGCAATTGTAGCAGTTACAACAGCTTTCCAATGTGTTCTTCTCTTATCTCGACGGGCTCGGGATGTTTTTCTTTTAGGTACGGCCACGGTTAATTCGTCTCCTCTTTAAACATATTACGTAGGTTTAACCAACGATCATCTATGTCTTGTTCTGCTCCAACGAGAGCAATTAATTTTTCAAATTCTGGACAATTTTCCTCACAGCAATGAGCAATAGGACGGGATGTGAAAATAGTCTCTCGCAGGAGGTTGTCTAAGTCAAAAATAACTTCACCCGTTTGCATGAGAAATACATCATCATTATCTATTGAAAATTCCTTTTCATCAAAGGTTACGAGAACATCGAAATCACTTTTTAATGTGTCTTCAAAGGACTCGAGTCCTTTGCTGCAGATAAAGCGGCCTTTGGTGTTGATGTCACCATGAAGGTAATAATTTGGGTTTTGATTATTGATCTCTAGTTTTAAAATTAATTCTAGAGGTTCCCAATCCATTCCTTCAGCATTTATCAAAGGTTCCAGTGTGTCAAAAATCTCTTCAGATTTGCCTTTAGGCAATGTATTTAATAATATCTTCATTGTCAAAGCGGCGCAATATAGAAGACCACTATACCCTTGTCAAACTGAAATAAGGCAAATTATTAACACTATAAATCATTGAAAAACAAGCTCCTATTTAATTTCTTTCATGTATTTTGAATCATTCCAAAATCTAGTGTTTTGAGGCATTATTTTGAACAATTCTCTCAATATCCTGTATCTCTTTAGGGATCTTTTCGCTTAAAATAATATGCCCTTTCTTCGTTACCAAGATGTCGTCCTCTATTCGTACACCCATACCCCAATACTCCTTCGGGACCGAATTATCTTGACGAAAATACAGTCCTGGCTCAACCGTTAGGACCATTCCTTTTTCGAATTTAATTTCTTCCTTATTATCATCCAAATAGCCACCAACATCATGCACATCAAGGCCTAGCCAATGAGATGTTCCATGCAAAAAGTATTTTCGACAAGCATTCGCTTCAAGCAAACTGTCTAAATCGCCTGATAAAAGTTCGAGTTGAATAAGGCCAATCGTAATAACGCGCTGAGCTTCTCGATGTGTTTCTCGCCATGAAACGCCTGGTTTTATCACGTCAATCGCTGCCTTTTGTGCCTCAAGAACCAGCTGATAAATCTCTGTTTGTGCTTTCGAAAATTTTCCATTCGATGGAATGGTTCGCGTAATATCGGCAGAATAATTATCCCATTCGGCTCCAATATCGGTGACAATAAGACCGTTTGTTGTTAGGGTATCTTGGTTCGTATCGTAATGTAAAATCGTTGCATTAAAACCCGACCCAACAATACTCGGGAAACCGTTACGTGCCGACCCTCGTTTACGAAAACCATACTCAATCAAGGCTTCAACTTCGTACTCATAGGCGCAATTCGTAACATCTGCCCACGCATCAACGAGGCTTTCGCCTGTAATATCAATCGCCTTTTGCAATGATGCGATTTCAGTTGGAGATTTAATAAGTCGCATTTTAGAGGTGATTGCCGAAGCATTTATGATGGTTTGAGGGCCCCTCATTCCTATTTCAGTGAGTTTATTTGAAATAAGTTCTTTGAATTCTTTGTCACCACCGTCATCCAAAATAAGTGTGTTTTTGGGATACATAAATCCGTTTAACATGTCGGAAAATTCCGAATATGCATAAGCCGTGTCGATGCCATCTAAGCTCATCGCACTTTCAACGCCACGTCGTTTTCCTGTCCAAACTTCAATTGTAGGATTTTTCTCCAAAACGAATAATTGCACAATTTTACCATTTTTAGACGAAGGATTAATGACCAAAATCGCCTCTGGTTCGTCCCATCCTGTTAAATAGATAAAATTAGAACTTTGTCGATAAAAGTAGTCCACGTCATTATTTCGGTTGCGAATTGGCGCAGAATGAAAAATTACAAGGCCGTCTTTTTCTTGAGCAATCTCAATGAATGCATTCCGTCTCTGTGTATAACTATCATACATTTTTGTTTTGGACATCGCGAAAAGAAAATCAAATAATGAGAATGTGAGTATGGAGATTATAATTATTTTTTTCATGCCACTCTCCTTTTCTGAGCCCGTGTAGATACGCATAAATTGTGAGGGAATCTAGTAGAAATCATGGAAATAATATTTTGGCTATATAAAAAACCAGTTTAATGATTTGTAAAATTAATTCTATAGTTTACATTACAAAGTATAAACAATGGAGGAAAACCATGATCGCCACAGCCAAAGATTTAAGATTCCATTCAAAGGAATTACTTGATACGGCCAAACGGGGAGAAGAAGTCATCATTACCTATAGAGGCAAGCCTTATGCAAAGCTAGTATCTGTTGTGAACGAAACTCACAAAACTGAAAAAATCAAACACAATCTCTTTGGCATATGGTCTGAATATCCAGAAACGGAAGATGTAAATGAATTTGTAGATACACTTCGAAAAGGTCGCTTCTAGTGCTCATTGATACCGATGTCTTAATATGGTATTTGCGAGGAAATAAAAAAGCTCAACAATTAATTGATGGCTTGGGATCGTTCTCCATTTCGGTAATTACGTATATGGAGCTGGTTCAAGGCATGAGAAATAAGCGCGAATTAAATGAATTTAGGCGAGCACTCAGCGATTGGAATACCCAACTTATTTATATTAATGAAGAGATATCATCCAAAGCCATGTTTTTAGTTGAACGATATTTTTTAAGCGACGCCATACAACTAGCAGATGCGCTTATTGCATCGACGGTATTAACAAGTGGTTTACCAATATGCACAGGAAATGTCAAACATTATAAAGCAATCAAACAGATTGAAATCAAAGTTTTTAAACCATGCTGATGTGTTACATTCTCATTAATGAGGGAATCCTTTTGAAAATCAATGGTAAAAACTGCCGCCATTCAATTAATGTGGGCAAACCTAATATTTTCAGATAATTAGTTAATACGCTAAGCTATAAATGGAAATGACCTATTCTCGCCGCTCCCTCGCCTATATCGCCGTTTTCGGAAGTGTTTGGGGCGTGGCGGAAGCGACATTTGGCAACATGATTCATCTACTTCATTTGCCATTGTCGGGAGCATTATTAAGCGCAATGAGCCTTGTTTTTATGTTGACAGCGCGACGACTCAATCCCGTTTCTGGTTCAACATTTTTAATGGCGCTTATTGCCGCATCCATAAAAATGCTGAGTTTTACCGCTGTGAAAATAGGTCCCTTCGCAGGGATTGTGATCGAAGGACTCATTGCGGATATTATTTTATCGGTACTTGGAAATCGAAAATCGTCTTGGTTGCTGACAGGTTTTATCGTCGGCATTTATCCAATAATCCAGAATCTAGTCACGAAATCGCTCCTGTTTGGTCTTGATTTTATCAATGTCATTTTTGAAATGGCTGAAGGGTTTTCGGAAAAAGTTGGATTCCAATTGGGATGGTGGCTTATTATTTTCTACATCGGTGTCCATGTCGCTCTGGGTCTTGGTTCTAGTATTTTTACGTGGAAACTCCAAAACCAGATTGAACAAAAATTAAATAAGAAGAAAACAACGACCTTTTGAAAAAAATGATGCAAAATAAGCGATTCCTCGTCGTTTTAGCCATCATTATTCAATTGATAGGGTTCTTTGTTTTTAAATATGGGTGGCTCATTTTTACGATTTATGTCCTGGTATTTTTAAGTTACCCCCAATCATTGAAACCTCTAAAAAACCGAAAATTTTGGGTCACTTACATTATACTCTTATTACTCGTTCCCATTTTTGCCCGAGACCCTCAAAGTCAGTTTTTAGGCGTTTCTTATAATGCAGAAGTCCTTTCACAAATGCTTATGATGTCATTACGCGGATTGATGCTTTTCGCCTTGTTTCAAGTGATGACATTTAATCTTCCCCGGTCAACGATAGAGACATTTATACAGCGAATTAATTTGCCCTATTTGGCAGTGATTTTAGAAATGGCGCAAAAGGCCTCACCCGCTGTTAAAAGTATTTTTATTGCGCGAAAATCAATATTTTCAAGAGCTTGGGCAGAGGAAAAATCGCTACACCTCATAATCGAATATTTTACAGATATTATGGTCGATTTTATTGCTTTTGCAGATGACTTAACGCGCGACGAAAGTGCACAATCCATGATGTCTCCTCAATCCATTTTTGATGCAATTGACGCCAGCTCAAGGCGTCGCATATTTTTAGTGTCAGGGCATGAAGCCCAAGGCAAAACGACATGGATAAAAGCATTTATTACTGAGGCGAACAATCGAAAAATCGCGGTTGATGGTTTTATTTCAGAGCAAAAAGCATTTCGCCAGGATAGATGGGCTCAAGAGCTGGTTCGAATTAAAAATGGCGAGTCTCATTTTCTAAGTACGAGTGACGAAATTGAAAGCGCTTTGCATATTGGCAAATATTATTTTGATGCATCATGCTTTGATTGGGCTTTTGACTCGCGACATAGTATCTCAGATGACTGCTTATACTATATACTTGATGAAGTCGGATTCCTGGAGCTGGAGGGGAATGGTTTTCACTCATTCATACAATTTTTAATATCGGATCAGCAGGATATAAATTTGATTATAAGTGTTCGTAAAAAATTATTGGCTAGAGTAGGAGCTTATCTTGCGTCATTGGGACTCGCTGCGGAAAATATTCATATCGTTTAAGACCCTTTCATTTTCTAAGACGTACAATCTGTCATTCTGCACCATGCTGAAGGGAAGGGTTTCCGTACCCTACGCAAATATAAATTGTATCAATGGGAATATTACTGGTTTTAAGAGGATGGTATAGTACGGAAAATACAGTAGCCGTATCAATTCTAGAATTAAATAGTAATATAAATTACTTGATTATTTTGCATTATTACCACAAGGGAAAAATTTTACTTCACTGCAACATACTGTTCATAAAAATATCGTACTAGCGCCGATGCTTAAAAATCATTACTCAATAATCGCAAGGAATGTTATTGGCATGCAACTTGCAAAATCACCGCCTTGAAAAAGAGAAGTGGAGAAACGCATTTTAACTTACGACAGTGAAACAGATTTTAAACGACGCAAGAGCCTTATTTTCTGTCCGTGCTTTCTTGAATTTTCTTGATGTTTCAACCGAACTCCTTAGACTGTACGAACATGAAAACCGCATACGGAAAAACGATTTTGATGTGTTGTCTCAACCCAATGCAAAATAGAGTTCCACCCAATTATAGGGATTATGAAAATCAAGAGATTGAAACAAAATTATCATTTGATTACTAAAGATGAAATACTCGAGGAAAACGTGTTAAGATATAAAATAACTATAATTATGCTTGTGGCCACTTCCATGTTTTTTTGGAATTGTGACCCCATTGACCCACCCGTTGATCCAAACGACCTTTCAGAAAATACATGTCAAGGATGCCATACGTCAAGGCAAGTGCTAGAAGGCATCATCTCAGAACTTCAACTCGACGATGATAGCAGCGCGGTGCATGTCCCTGGCGATGGTTCGGCTGCGACATCTTTAGCGCTTGTTGAGAAAATTTTAATTCGACTCGACCCAGATAATAATATTCACATGTTCTCAGATATTGACTCGATTCATGCGCGTATTGCGTGCTCAGGTTGCCATGGCGGTGCCTCGCCTGTTGATGCGGCAGACGATGCATCAACCTTTCGTCTTGCCCATGAAGGATTGAGACGAGATCCATCAGCAGATCCAGAACAAAGTTGCGGCGGAGCGCTTTGCCACGAAAGTATTGTCCAAAAGCATCAAACAAGTATGCATAGTAATTTGTGGGGACAAAAAGCGCAGGTCGCGTTAAGAGCCGGATACGAAACGTTTGAAGAATGTCCTTCTGAAATTAAGGATGGCTTTACAAAAGATTGTGCCAGCTGCCATGCGACATGCGGGCAATGTCACGTTAGTCTCCCTAATGCTGCAAAAGGTGGATTTATCAATCAAAACCCTGGAATGAGTCATAAGTTTATCAAAACCCCCGACGAAGCAAATGTATGTACGGCTTGCCATCGTTCTCGAATCGGTGATGAATGGAATGCAAATCAAGAGCGCGTTCCCGGCAATTTTCCCGATTTACATAATAATGCTGGCATGACCTGCTTAGATTGCCATATCGAAGATTTACATGGTGAAGGCGGCGAAGAAGCCACTTACACGTCGCGTTCTCAAGTTCAAAGCATTCCAAAATGTACTGAGTTTTGCCATGTAAACGACCGCGACGACAATTTATATCATGCACAGCATTGGCCCAATGGTGACAAAACGGACGGTGCTGATTTGAGTTGTTTCGTCTGTCATTCTCAAGAATATACCAATTGCAATACCTGCCATGCAGGATCTTGGCAAGATGAATATGCAGCCAATAACACAGGCGATTACCGCGTCTATCCTCAGTTTAAAATTGGCATGAACCCTCATTATAAAGAAGCCAATCATCCCCATACAGATTCTCGGTTTATTACGGTTCGACACGTACCTGCTTCTCGCGATATGTTTAGCAATGAACCCTGGGGGATAGCCGAATTGTCAGCATTTGACAGTCTGGAAACCTGGAAATATTCGAGCTCTCACTCCCTCCAACGCTGGACAGACCGAACGCTAGTGCAGTCCAATTGGGCAGAATCGGATACAATCGCTTACACAACTGAAACCTGTTCACAGAGTTGTCACTTCCATTCAGGTGGGGCTTATTCTAATCCTGTAAATAAAGGTCTATATTTGTTACTTCAAGATTTTACGAGTGATGCCACTGGCGAAGATTTATCTGACGAAATTACAGCAAATCAAAGTACGATGCTCTATGTTCCAACAAGTGGTTGTAGCTCTTCGAGTAGTTGTCACGCAGATGATCATTAGCATTAATCCAGACTTGAAATTACAACGATTCATATTTTTTAATCAACTGAATAGTGATGTAAGCATCATTTCTTTTATAATGAAAAGCAGTAAAGGCTAAACGTACCGCAATTTTTATGAATCGTTTGTTTCTACGCCACATAATAATCCAATTGTCTACCATAACGTTTGTTATGACATCTGGATTATGGGCACAGGTAACGTTGCCACGCGTTGAAAATCCTCATTTAGGCGGTGACAATTGTCTGGTTTGTCATAGGGGTGAGGGTGAGCCATCGACGAAAAATTTAATACCCAATGCTTGCGCCAAATGCCATTCCACTAAAAGTATCAATCAACAAATTCATATTTTATCCCCAGTAAATCTTGATAGTAAAAAGAGGGGCGTTTCAATTCCAAAGTTATTCCCACTTGAGAGTAATGACAGTTTAAGTTGTTCGACGTGTCATCAGGCATCATGCAAACCTCAGCGGTCGAACTCGTCATATCTTCGAGGTGCGCCTTATGCATCAGAATTGGATTTTTGTTACGCTTGCCATAACGAGAAATCTTTCGTGAGAGTCAATCCACATCAACAGATTAATAAATCAGGCAAAATTATTGAATCGACCTGTTTAAATTGCCATAAAGTAGTACCAGATATTCATAAAGAAGAAACCGAAATGCTCCAAATGAGTATCGTTGAAACATGCAATAAATGCCACGCCATGCCCAATCATGAAGTCAATCACATGGGCAAAGCCATCAACAATTTTAAAAATATTAAAATGGTATTTGAAACGCAGGCTAAGAAAACAGGTATTTCTTTGCCTTTAACAGATGAAAAAACACTTTCGTGTACAAGCTGTCATAATGTTCATAATAGGAATGTTTTGATAAAAGCAGACGATACAAAGCATCAACCCAAAGTAAATCAACATTTTTTACAATTACCGAAAGCACAATTGTGCAAAGCTTGTCATGGCTATTAATGCAAAGATTACGTGAGAATTGAGTTATGAGAAAAAATTACTTTATCCAGACAAAAAACTCAGCAAATAATCCAATAATGCAAAATAATCGTATGATTTCCTCGTTTCGATTATTGGTTCTATGTTTCATTCTCTTGTTTGTAACATCACCCATTTTTGCAGAAGATGATGCCAAATGCATGAGCTGTCATCAATATGAGAATTTTGGGCGCATTGATGAAAATGGCGTCTTCCACAATTATTATATCGATGCAGAGAAATTTCAAAATTCAATTCATGGTACATTAACCTGTACCGCTTGTCATGGTGACATAACCAATATTCCCCATAATCCAAAACCTGTCCCTGTTGATTGCGGACAAGCCTGCCATTTAGAAGAGCCTTTTAGTCAAAAACCTTTCAGTCATAGCGGTATTGCTAAATCGATTAATAATTCAATCCATGGCAAAAAAGGTAACGATAATGACAAAGACAAGCCTGTTTGCAAAAGTTGTCATGTTAATCACGTCTTTAAAGAATATCATGAAAATATCGTTGCCCAAAAAGCCGAAAATTGTATGGCTTGCCATGAAGGAGAACAATTTTCAGTAGCCTTACGTCATATTGAGGTTTTCGGCGGTGATCTTTCCTATTGGAATCAAAAAAATAAAATATCGATATGTGTAAACTGTCACGCGAATGCCGACATCCAAAGAAAAACACAAGAAGTTGGTGAAATTGACGAAGTTGCGTCCTTTCTAAAAACCTTTCATGGCGTTGGATATTCGTTTGGCGACGAAGCAGTGCCTGTATGTTCAGATTGTCATTCGTATCATAATGTTTTTCCGCAATCCGACGTTCGCTCAAAAATTCATCCATTACAGTTAAGCAAAACATGTACAAGTAGCGGATGTCATGAAGGCGCTTCCGATAGTTTTATTTCGGGTTCGATGCATTTTCGCTATACGGGCTATCAAGCGAAAATCTTAAAATATATTCGATTAATTTGGACGTCTCTTATTATCGGTGTCATAGGATTTATGATTTTGCATAATTTCGCCGATTTCTTTCGAAGTAGAGAGCATATTAAAAAACATGGTTATCCAAAAGCAGCTCGTGCAGGAAAAGCCTATCTTCGACTGACTAAAGCAGAGCGCGTTAGCCATATCATTATGTTCGTAACCTTCACACTATTGGCAATATCGGGTGCGATGCTGTGGTTACCACGAGAAAGAATGCTTTGGTTGCCGCAATGGTTTTTCCAAAATGAACTACGAAATTGGATCCATCGTATCGCAGCCATCGGCATGTTCCTCGTATCTTTTTATCATATTGGCTATGCCATATTTACAAAACGCGGACGATTCTTGCTCTTTCAAATGTTCCCTAAACTCATCGATGCAACGACATTTATGCAAAATATGATGTTTCTCTTTAGACTTAGAAGTACACCGCCAAAATTCGGTCACTTCAATTATTCCGAAAAGATGGAATACTGGGCCTTTGCCTGGGGCTCATTTGTAATGGGCGGTACAGGTATTATTCTTTGGTTCGAAAATCTGGGCCCAAAATTTTGGGTTGATGTCTCGCGACTTATTCATTCCCTTGAGGCAATATTAGCCGTCTTGGCGATTGTGGTATGGCATTTTTATCTCGTCCATTGGAAACCGGGAAAATGGCCCATGAGTAACGCTTGGATTACAGGTGTCATTTCAGAAGATGAAATGAAAGAGGAACACTTGGCTCGTTGGGAAGAACTCGAAAAAGAAGGAGAGGAATCATGAAAAAAAGATATCGTGGTTTAGGCTACTTATTTTTCGGACTTATCACTATCACATCGGTTATTATGATTTATAGTTTTGCGAGAGGTTTAGTTGGCAAAGCAACCCGTTCGTCTGATAATCTCATTCCAGAGTCATCCATAACGCAAGAATTATTAAATACCAACCCAGGTGATGTTCTTAAGCAATTTGGTAGTGATTATAACGCAGCACATGACAATTTTCATTATTTCCCTTCTGTCGAAATGGTGGATGCAAAAAATCGCTCAGCTTGTCTATTTTGTCATACACCAATGCCTCACAATAGAGAAATCAAACATCGGGCATTTTTAAATATGCATACAAGCTATCTCGCTTGCGAAAGTTGCCATTACGAGTATAGCGAGTTTTCATGGATGGATATGGAATCGATGAAAAAACTTTCGGGCAAACCACCTGTCAAATCTAAAATGCGCCGATTTCTCATTGTACCTTTGGTAAATGGTGAAGTCCAATTTCAAAAGCAATCCAACACCCAATTTCAAGAATTAGCGCAAACGAAAAATTTTGCTGATCGTCGCAATAATACGGAGACCCGAAAAGCGGTGGAAGGCAATATTCTCACCAATCCATTGGACTGTCTCACTTGTCATAAAAGCGAACAAACCTACCTCGATTTAAAAAGTCTGGGCTATGATGCCGAGAGGGAAAAAACCCTTGAAAGCTTAAGTATTCCTTCTGTTTTTGAATCGTATCAGGAATTTTTCTTACCCGAATTATAAAATGCATAATTTCATAAAACAAATATTCCCGTACCTTCTTTTACTTCTGTTAAGCATTAGCAGCGTAATAGCTCAAGGCAGCCGTGTCTCGCTTTTGGAAACCTTCAAAGACGAATCAATGAAACTCCCTAGCGATATTGCCATCATTTCTGACAATAAAGTTTTAATTGCTGATGGCGTAAACAGTCGTTTGGTCCTTGTGACGATGGGAAATCAAACGCCCAAATATGTGCAATTTCCCGCATTTAAGCGACCTCTGGGAATTTGCTCAGACGATGCGGGCGGTGCTTGGATAACGGATACAGAAATTCCAGCACTCTTTCATATTGATGCCAATCTTCAATTGGTCAAAATGCTTTATCTTTCACCAGACATTAATCCGACAGACGTACTCTATGACCAGAATTTCCTTTTCGTCGTTGATAATTCAAGCCATTCCATCCTCAAAGTAAACTTGGCTGGCGAAATTGTTTCTCAGTTTGGAAGCAAAGGCGACGGTCGTGGTCAAATGTCATACCCCGCCATGATTGCAAAAGATTCCCAAAGTCTACTGTATATCACCGATGTTATGAATGCACGCGTCGTTATTTTTGATGTGAATGGAAAGTACTTGGGTCGCTTAGGAAGCTATGGTGTCACGGAGAATAAATTGTACAGGCCTAAAGGAATTTGCGTCTCGGATCAAGGCTATGTTTACGTGAGCGACAGTTATTTAAATAGGGTTATTTGCTATGATGCCAAAGGCGTCGGTCAAATACTCCATGGCTCGAGTTATAATAATATGACGTTTGATAATCCTCTGGGTGTTGCCGTTTTAGGCGAGTCGATATTTGTGCTGGAAAGTTTCAATGCAACACTACGTCATTTGGATATTGAAATACGGTGAGTTCGATTTTGAATAATCATATTAGTACTAAAACGAGCATACCAAAATCGCAGATTTCAAAATGTGCGCGTCTGAAAAGGCTATCGAGTTGTAGTTTGATTCTCGTTATAATGATGCTTTCGACGCAGATGCTTTTTGCCAAGAAAAAAGAATTGAAAGCCAGCCCAAATCAGGAATGTACCGTTTGCCACATCAATTGGCATCCTGAAAACCAAAAAGCACAAAAATATATCGTATCGTCCAATACCAATGTCATTATTGACGGCAAACCATCCTTGGTTGCGGATAGAAGAATGTGTTTATCCTGTCATGATGGCTACGTCATGGATTCCAGAGAAATATTCTTTAGCGACAATCATCAGCATTTTGATGAAAAACACATGGACGTATTGGGTTTTCCATTAACAGAAACAGGCGATATCTATTGTGGTACCTGCCACACGCTTCACGCTATTAAAGGCGACAAAGCTGTTGGTCCAGCGCCTTTTATTCGCGAGGCCGTTTCGAATTCCAAACTTTGTATTGCGTGCCATACGGGTCAGCAAAATATCGTTGGGAATCATCCTTACGGTATCAGTTTAGCCGATAAAAAATTCAAATTACCGCCGAAAGCACATCTGGAAAATGAGACGCTGGAGTGCCTTACCTGCCATCAAATGCACGGGCCAGAGCCAACGCTTTTATCTCAAAATGGCGATTATAGCGAGCTTTGTACCACCTGTCACGCTGAAAAGAAAAATATCTATAATTCACCCCATGATTTGCGTAAGATGCCTGATTTGAGCCCCAATAATGCCTGCGCTGTTTGCCATTTACCTCATGGCGGGAAAGGCAAATATTTATGGGCGATGGGGAAATCTGATAAAAAAGAACAAAATGAATATTGTCTCGATTGTCATAATGCAAATGGACTCGCAGCAGAGAAATCGTTTGTCCATAAAGGGCATCCGGTGACGGGAAAAGTTTTTAAGAAAGACATCGCGGGTCTTCGTATTAAAGCCGGCAACAAAATTTCATGTTTGTCTTGCCATGATGCCCATCAACCTGGGAAACCAACGTATCCGCCAGCACCAGAAGAACCTTTTTATGCATTTTTGAAAATAGCCAATGATTTTGACGGAGCACTTTGTACAACCTGTCACGAAAATGAAGCTGACATCAAATATTCAGACCACAGTGTCGCTCGATCCGATTTTGCCGATCATTTAAAATCAAACAATAAAACCGTCTCAACATGTAACTCTTGCCACAATATGCATAATGATGAGAATTGGAAATATGCATCCGATCCAATTTGCCTAGACTGTCATACGGAGAGTGATTCGCATAAATCTTACGCAAATGGTGGACATCCTTTATCGGTGACATTTAAATCAAAAACAGGATTACCTGTTGTCGGCGATACGCGGGATCGCATTGGTTGTGTAACATGCCATAATCCCCATGCCTGGGGAAGTCCAGTCACTGATTTAACGTCAAATTTGGACGGCGATGAATCCAACTCATTTTTAAGAATTGCTAATACAAAATCGAACCTTTGTATGGACTGTCACGAATCTAAGGCAGCTGTTTTTGGGTCGCCTCACGATTTGGGTACCGACGAAGTAAGCACTTGTGCCACCTGTCACGCCATACATCAACCAGCGGACAATACAGCTCTTATCAATCCTTGGAAAACAGACGTGTCAGAAATACCACACGAAAATCAATGTTTAGACTGTCATTCACAGGGTGGAGCCGGTGAAAAAGCCATCCCCCAAGCTTGGAAACATCCAAAACAATATTTATTACAAAGTGCAAAATCTCGTGGCGACAAAGACAAAGTATTCCCATTGTATTTTGATGGCGAACATGGCGACAACATTGGCGCAATCAATTGCTATACCTGTCATAATCCACACGAATGGTCCTCATATTCCGCAATGACGAAAGCCGATAATCCTCAGGTGAAGACATCATTCTTACGGCAAAAAAGTAGCGATACTTATTGTGCCGATTGTCATGGAAAGGCGACACTTTGGAAGTATAATTATTTCCACGATCCCGATAAAAGAGGGCGATATTAATGCGTAAATCGACTTCTATTATTCTCATTTGTCTGCTGAGTATATCTCTCTACAATTGTGCCAATAATGGCAAAAAAACGACGCCTATAGAAACAAACAATAAATCTCAATCTTATTTTTCGTGGACGAATCAAGGCATTCAGTTCAAGGCTTCAAAAAATGTATTTTTGGGTAAACTTCTGGGGCACAATCAATTTATTAGGTTTTCGAATTTATCAGATATCGCCACAATTGAGAACGATGTCTATATTTTAGATGAAAATATTTTATATCAATCCGTTTTAAAAAATGACGCATTGGTACTAAAAGCCTCCCATGGGTTCAATGAGTATTCACCGTCAATTCTTGCCGTAACAAAAGAATCCATTTTTCTAATTGACAATACTTCCCACGCACTCATTATGTTGGATAAATCCAATTTTAAAGAACTCAATAAGCTGCAACTTCCTGTCAATAAAAGCTGCTCAGATATGTATTGGGATGTTGAAAATAACCAAATATTGATGACATTTCCCCATGTTCAAAAAATTTACGCCTATGATATTCAAAAGACAACTTTCGCAATATATCCAATCAACACGCCTCTCTATTTACCTGTTGCTATTACAAAAGACAATGCAGGTGAAACTTACCTTGTTGATGCCTTGATGCGGGAAATTGTCGTCTCGTCGAAAGATGGAAAAATTAAAACAATATTTGGCTCTTACGACACCGTTCCTGGCTCATTTACATTTCCCAAAGGGATCGAAATTGCATCGGATGGTATCGTATTTATCACCGACGAAGTAAGTGGAACGATTCAATTATTTAATGAAAATGGCGCTCTACTCATTGTCGAATCTCTAGGCGAGCATTTATCCATGCCATCGGCTTGTGCATTTACCGCCGATAGCCATCTTATCGTTTTGGATAGAGGCCTCAATACTGTCAATGTGTATCATTACGAAGTGATGGAGCCTTAACCATGAGTGTTCGCATCTTAAACAAAAACTCAACTCGCTCTTGTTCCCGCATTTCAATGCTGATTGCTTTCCTATTATTGATAATGACCTCCACATTGTTTTCCCAAATGACAGGCAATTTTCAAGGCCGAGTTGGGATGGATTTAAGTGATACATCGTCTGTAAAAAATGCCCTAACCCATGTCGAACAATTGCAGCTATCATGGCGAGGCAATAGTGCTTTATGGGGAGCATATCGTCTGCAACTTGGCGGTGTCATGCATGGCAACGGCGCACAAGAAACATTTAATATTTTTCCTGAATATAATATTGCGACGCGTTACAAATTTTGGAAAAATGTCAACATCGATGTGTATAGTGATTGGCATGTATTGAATCCTCTCACAATTAAGCCAGATGAATTAGTGGGTCGCCAACGCATCAGCGGATTTAAAGTAAATACAACTCTGCCGTGGAATATCCATGTGTCTTTGGGCTTAGGATATCGGACGACGACAGGAGAGTATCAAAAGTACGCAGGTCTCGCCAATGATATTGCGTTGAGCAAGCACTTTGCTAAAAATACGCTACGTTTTTGGATGCATAATATCTCAGATATTGTGGACAGCAATGTTGTGATGCCAAGTCGTTGGGGTCTTGATGGTCGCGGTGAAATTTATGGTGTAAAATGGAGCTCTCGACATGGGAATTATACCTATTCAGGAAAACATTTTGTTCAGAGTTCTCATTTTTTAGAAAAAGATTTAACACCTAAAATTAAATCTCGTGGCGAAATCAATCTTTACGATTTCGAACAAAAATCGGTTTTTTTTCATCGTCTATCAATGAATTGGACCAACCGTATGACCGTGTCTAAAAATATAACGGCCATAACGCTCCTCGCTCGTGACCGCGTTACAGAACAAGATAGCTTGGATCGAATTCATTGGCGAAAATATGCCATAGGCTTGGCATGGAATATTGGAAAAGTAAATCAGTTCAATGGCGAATTTATTATGGGATATAAGCAATCGGCCTCCTATGGACACGGGCTTGATATCACCTATAATGAAGATGCGAAATGGAACATCATGCAATCGAAATCCATGAAAATGAGTCTGAAAGATGTATTCTTTGCCGAACTGTTTTCACGAATGGATATTCCGAATCAATCAATGATGTACGACATGGATCATCATCTAGAATTCGTTACAGAGTTTCGTCCTCAACAAAAATTCTCGATTCAAAATAGAATTTTCGTGCAAAATCATTTCGGCTCTGACTTAAATTTTTCTTATGACACGTTGAGAAATCATGTAACGGATCAACTCGCATTTAAAATGACAGGACAATCGCTTCAAAGTTTTTCCAGCTTTTCAACGATAATGGACATGGATTCCTCAGACGTTAGTTTCCGAGTGGATTCGCGACTTTATCTTAAAACCAGCTCCACAACATCCTTGCGTTTTTGGGGCGGCTATCGTTTTGGTTCGTCAATATATGATGACTTAGGTCAGGCATCTGCCTTGTTTCGCTTCTCTTATCCACGATGGACATGGGCGGCAGAATGGCTGTATTTTGGATATCCTGCCCTTGATCAACCCAAGGAATCGCAACTCTGGTTCCGTTTTACGAGGCGTCTATGAGATTTATAAAAATGTTTACGCCCATTAAACGAAGCATACTCTTAATCGGTATCGGATTGCTTTCAATTTCATCTGTTTGGTCACAAGACTCAACGGAAACAATTTCAAAGTTGGCAAATTCACCTCATGATTTCACGTCATATTTGGATTCATTGCGCATTGCATCAGGCGAAGAAAAGCTAAGCAATATCACCGTGTGTCGCCAATGTCATGCACCGAGTTTAAAACCCGGTTTAGAGCCTCTTTGGGATCGTCAAAATCCTGGCACAAATTTTCATGTTGATAAACATAAAAAAGATTTAAGTGAGGGCTTGCCCACGGATGGCGGAAGTCGTCGATGTTTGGCATGTCATGATGGTGTTATGGCGAAAGGCTTTCCCAAACGTGATGTCGAAAGCCAAGTTTCATTGGAAAAGGACGTCAATTCGCATCTCTATACACACCTTTTTAATATGACGTCAAGTAATATCGATTCGGCGCTTCATGTGTATAACAGTCGTGTTTCTTGTGGATCATGTCATAATCCTCATAACAATGACAATGGCTCGTTTCTAAGAATTTCGACGCAAGATGGCGCATTGTGTTTAGGATGTCACGTCATGCCTAATTGGGAAATATCCAGCCATGTTTCGCCGCTAGATGAACGTTACGGCAATCATTTTATGAAAGACGGCTGCCTTCAATGTCATGACATCCATGGAACGCCGGGAACAACATCATTATTAGCCAAAAATGAAGCGGAGCTGTGTTTAGCGTGTCATGATGCATCTATAAATAATGATGACGAAATAACCGCGAAACAGAATCTTAAAGAAGTTTTTGAAAAACCATACGCCCATCCAATATTTTTTGAATCTGGAAAAGGTGACGATGGCTTAAATCATGAACGCGGAGTTTTGTGCAGTGATTGTCATAATCCTCATGAAATAACGCATTTCAATGAACCCATGTTAAATGGTGCTTTAAAAGGTGTTGATGGCGTGGACGAAGACGGAAACGAATTGAGCGCCAGTCATTTCGAATACGAAATTTGCGCAAAATGTCATAATGGTAACTCGGAAAAAATGTTGGCAGAAAATATTGACCGACTTTTCTCGCCTATGAATCAAAGTTTCCATCCTGTCAAAGCGCCTGGAAATAATCCGAATGTTCCCTCATTAAAAAAAGATTTATCTGAACAATCATTGATTACGTGTAGCGATTGCCATGGTAATAATGACAAAGCAGGCGCCGCTGGACCTCATGGTTCCGACGTGGCGCATATTTTAAAATTTGATTATTCGGAAAATCCTTTTGCATCACCTGGTTCTGACGATTTATGTATGAGTTGTCATAATTTGAGACGCCTAAAATCGGATGTGGGATTTAAATTCCATAGTTTGCATATCAATCAAGGCAATTTCGCCTGCGCCGCCTGTCATAATCCTCATGGACGAGTCAACGAGCCAGGCTTGGTTGACATCGATTTACCTTGGATACTAGCGGTTAATGGCGAAAAATCAGTAGAGGCGCGCGAGCCTGGCCATGGAAATTGCACTTTATCTTGCCATGGTGTTGATCACCGTGGACAATCCTATTAAGCACTAAAATAGCGCTCCAATAATCGCTGGTTTTTAGCAAAATAGGCTATGAATTTCAGACAATAAATCAGATAATATCGCATTGATATATGGCTCAAAACGAAGTAAAAAACTCCTGGAATTTATGATGTATCATAATGATAATAAAGATGTTATGGTTCTAATAATGAGTGAATATTGTTCATCAAAGTTAATGTTACATAATCGAAATAACTTCCGTGTGCTCACTACTAGCATTTCATCGTAATTGTTGTAAGTTCTGCGCACAAAAAATATGAAGTTGTTTAAAGAAATAATTAACCAAATTAAGGATACGATCATGAAAAGAAGCCTTTTGAGTGTTTTAGTTCTAGCTCTTATTATCAATTTAGTCAGTTGCGGTGGTGGTGAATCCGTACCGATTTCACTTCGGACGAAACCAGTTTCAGTAAAAATATATGATACTCCAAAAGGAGCGGATCCTGCTGTATCAGCAGAGATGGGTGGAAAAGGTTTCGAAGCCCTTGCAGATAAACTAGGATATGAAACTTATATTGGCGAAAACGAAGCAGACCCTGCCGCTAAAAAAGGTGGTCGTATTACAACGCGCATAACAGAATTCCCTGCATCTTTAAGAACCGTTGGGAAGGATAGTAACTATGACGTTCTATCCTCCATAGATGGTTTAGTGTATGAACGATTGATGAGTTATGAATATAAAACAAGCAGCTTTACGCGTGGGCTTGCGACGCATTGGTATATTTCAGAAGATCAGAAAACATTTCGTTATCGCATTAATCCTGATGCACGCTGGTCCGATGGAAAACCCGTAACAGCAGAAGATGTTGTTGCATCCTGGAAACTGAATGTCGATGAAGGCATCCTTGAGCCCTATTCAAATATGCTGTATTCAAAATATTCAGAGCCTAAAGCCATTAGCAAATATATTGTTGAAACATCTGTTACGGAAGACAACTGGCGTTTGTTTTTCTACTTTTCTGTTTCAATGGGTATTATGCCCGCTCATCATTTAAATGATGTAACCGGTGCTGAATATCTCAAAAAATATCAATTCGATATGATGCCCGGTTCAGGTCCTTACGTTGTGGATTCGGCCAAAGTTAAAAAAGGGAAATCATTGACTCTCGTAAGACGTAACGACTGGTGGGGAGCTAATTTAGCAGAAAGTAAAGGCGCTTATAATTTTGATGAAATCAAATTTATTGTCGTTTCCGATGATCGTTTGACACTTGAAAAATTCAAAAAAGGCGAAATTGACATTAACTTTGTGACACGTGCACAATGGTGGGTTGAAGAATTTGATGAAACAAGAACAGATTTTGACGCACTCCATCGTGGACTTATTCAAAAACAAAAAACATTCAACTTTCATTGGAAGGGCATCTCAGGGCTTGCATTTAATATGCGTCGTGCTCCTTTTAATGACATCAAAATTCGAAAAGCGTTTGCGCGTTTATGGAATAGAGATTTACTCATTGATAAATTATTTTTCAATGAATATGGTAAGTTAAATTCATATTTCCCTGGTGGAATCTATCAGAATCAAAATAACCCAATGATTGAATACGATCCTGAAGAAGCGATTGCCCTTTTGGCTGAAGCCGGTTGGAAAGATCGAGATAACGAAGGATGGCTGGTAAAGGATGGTAAAATCTTTGAACTGGAAATGGGAATTGATCAGTCTCTCGAACGTATTTTTACGCCGTATCAAGAAGAACTTGCAAAAGCAGGGATTAAACTCAATCTTCGCTATGTGACATCCCAAACGATGTTTAAAAATGTTATGAATGAACGTGATTTTGACATCCATTATCAAGGTTGGACGGGTTTGATGTTCCCGAACCCAGAAAGTTCATTCCATTCCAATATGGCGGATGTTGGTGGCACAACGAATATTACGGGACTTAAAGATCCACGTGTTGATGCCCTATGCGACGAATATAACGAAAGTACAGACGCAAAACGTCGTGTTGACATAATTCGGGAAATGGATGGCATCATCGCTGATATAGAACCTTATGCATTAGGATGGTTCGCGCCTTATACGCAACGCTACGGATATTGGAATAAATTCGGGATTCCTGCAAATCCATTTGGTTATTCTGGCGATTGGAAATCTTTATTTAGTCTTTGGTATATTAAGCCAGACATGGCTGTTCAAGTCGATAAAGCAATGAAAGATCCATCCATGACTTTTCCATATAACAAACATATTGTTACAGCTGAAAAGTAACCAAGGATAAATTATGTTTCAATATATCATCAGAAGATTACTGTTGATGATTCCGACATTTTTCGGCATCACAATACTCGTCTTTTCAATATTACAAATTGTACCAGGTGGCCCATTAGAACAAGAACTGTTACGCATTCGCTCTGCCATGATGACGGGTGGCGAAGCTGGCGGCGGTAGCGGTGGCAGCGGGGTCATTATTGAGATTCCTGAAGAAGCACTCAATCGCCTAAAACAGTATTACGGTTTAGATCAACCAGGTGTCATCCGATATTTAATTTGGCTCGGTGTTTGGCCCAAGGAAATCAATAATTACGAGTTTTCTATCCCCTTGGGAGAGCTGGCAACGACAAAAGAGTTTAGCACCGGCGATGTTCTAAATATTACTAAGAATGGTGATAATATTGAAGTCTCTTCGGGTGATGGCAAGAAATGGCTCGGTACCATTATAGAAGTTGAAGAAGGGACAGGCCTTATAAAAGGCAAGGTTTACCAGAAAAAATTTGGTGGGATTTTAACAGGCGATTTGGGCGTTTCTTATACGTATTCCGAGTCCGTATGGAATCTTATCAAAGCACGACTTCATATTTCTGCCTATTTCGGCATCATCAGTTTTCTACTTTCCTATATTATTTGTATTCCCCTCGGTATTTTTAAAGCCATCAAACATGGCTCTACTTTTGACACGGTTACAAGTGTTATCGTGTTCGTGGGCTACTCGATTCCTGGTTTTATTCTTGGCGCTGTTTTACTCGTTTATTTCGGTGGCGGTAGTTTCTGGGATGTCTTTCCTCTCGGTGAATTTAGATCCGAAGATTTTGAATATTTCACACTTGGCGAAAAAATAATCGACCAGTTGCAGCATACAGTGCTTCCTGTAATCGCCTATATGGTAGGCGCTTTTGCCACATTGACCGTGCTTATGAAAAACTCATTATTGGCTAATTTAAGTCAAGATTATGTCAGGACGGCTTTTGCGAAAGGCCTGTCAGAGCGTCGCGTTATCTTTTTTCATACGGTTCGTAATAGTCTTATTCCAATCGCAACAGGTATTGGTGGATTGTTAGGCGTTTGGCTTGCGGGTTCTTATTTGATTGAGCGCGTATTTAATATCGATGGCATTGGTATGTTAAGTTACATGGCTGTCATTAAGCGAGACTATCCAATTGTTATGGGATTTCTTGTGATTGCGACATTGATTCGTTTGCTTGGAAATCTTATTTCTGATATGGCTTACGCCGCCATTGACCCAAGAATTCGATTTAAATAATACGAAATTAATCTCTACTATGACTGTAATTTCAAAGTTGTCGATTGGTTGAAGGATTAGACCTATAAATTATCAAAGGAATAGACATCATTAATGATTAAGAAAAAAACAACCTCACAATCCATATTTCAGAAACGACTGAAAAAATTTAAGGGCATGAAGCGTGGATATTATTCATTTATTATCCTCACGACGCTCTATGCATTGTCTTTTCTCAACCCACTTTTCATTAATAGCAAAGCATTGATGGTGAGTTATGAGGACGATTGGTATTTTCCCATATTGCAATTTCACGAAGCCAAAACCTTTGGGCAAACGCACTATGGCGAGGCCAATTATCGTTCGCTTAAAAAAATGTGCGCAGAAGAAAATACAGGCAATTGGGTATTAATGCCCTTCTACCCCTATCACCCCAATGAATCTCTTTTAAGCGAAATTGATGGACAACCACCGACACCACCGTCATCTTTGCATTGGTTTGGCACAGATAATAGAGGTCGTGATGTTTTCGCGCGCTTGATTTACGGATTCAATCTGTCAATTTCATTTGCGCTTATTGTAACATTATTTTCCTACCTTATCGGTGTTTCTATTGGAGCCGTTTTGGGATATTACGGTGGCAAAATTGATATTTTTGGACAGCGATTTATCGAAATATTTGCGTCTGTGCCGTTTCTTTATCTTATGATTATTGTCAGCTCATTGCTTCAACCGCAATTTTTTCTACTTGTGGGCGTTCTTACGATGTTCGGATGGGTGGGAATGACCTACTACATTCGCGGCGAATTCTATCGTGAAAAAGCCAAGGACTATGTTTCCGCCGCTGTTTCTATGGGTGCAAGTAATGCTCGCGTTATGTTTAAGCATATTTTGCCAAATGCATTAACGCCTATTATTACCTTCATGCCCTTTGCTGTTATCGGTTACATAACGTCTCTCGTTTCACTTGATTTCTTAGGATTTGGACTCGCGCCACCCACACCGAGTTGGGGAGAATTAGTGAACCAAGGCATTAGTGACATCCGTTATTGGTGGCTCATTGTGTCGCCACTCGGTGCATCATTTACCACCTTATTACTCATAACTTTTATTGGTGAAGGCGTTAGAGAAGCTTTCGACCCACGTGTTTATTCACGGTTACGCTAGAGGTATCTCATGACGGAATTACGAAAAAAATTAATCGAAGTTAAGAATTTAAAGACCCATTTTTATACAGAAGCGGGTACAGCAAAAGCGGTGGATGGCGTTTCGTTTGATATCTATCAAGGGGAGGTTTTAGGCGTTGTCGGCGAGTCGGGTTCGGGCAAATCCGTGACGGCTTTAAGCATCAATCGACTTATTCCCATGCCGCCGGGTGAAATCGTTGGTGGCGAAATATTGTACAACGGGAAAAATTTATTGGCGATGACGTTCGAAGAGATTCGGAACTATCGAGGCAAAGAAATTGCCATGATATTTCAAGAGCCTATGACGTCCCTCAATCCCGTTTTTCGCATTGATGTCCAAATGAACGAAGTCCTCATGAAACACGAAAATCTTTCATGGGACGAATCGAACAAACGAAGCGTTGAAATGCTTCGAGCCGTTGGAATGCCAGATCCTGAAAAACGCATGCGAGAATATCCGCACCAATTCTCAGGTGGCATGCGCCAACGCGTAATGATTGCAATGGCATTGATTGCTAATCCTGCATTGCTCATTGCCGATGAACCAACGACAGCCCTTGATGTGACGATTCAAGCTCAAATTCTTGACTTAATGATGAAAGTCAAAGAGTTGCGCGAAGAAGCCGCGATTTTGCTCATTACACACGATTTAGCCGTAGTTGCCGAAACATGCGATCGCGTCATCGTGATGTACGGTGGAAAAATTCAAGAGATTGCTGAAATTGAAGAGCTTTTCGCCAATCCATTGCATCCATACACGATTGGACTTATGGCTTCAATCCCCCGACCCAGTCAAGACGGCGAAAAGATTGAGCGATTGAAAGCCATCAAAGGAATGGTGCCGCCTATTATAGAAATGCCAGTAGGATGCAAATTTTGTACACGTTGCGACGAAGCCAAAGATAAATGCGAAACGGAGCAGCCCGAATTGATAAATATGGGCAAGGATCATTTTGTCCGTTGCCATAAGTATAGCGATGCAAATTTTGCAAACGCGTAAGAGAATGTGATTGAATATGAATGAAAAATTAGATATAAAACCCTTGTTAAAAGTACGTGAGCTCCATGTTCATTTCCCAATATTTGGCGGTATTCTTCAGCGCAAAGTTGCGGAAGTAAAAGCCGTCGATGGTGTGTCGTTTGATGTCTTTCCCGGTGAAACCGTTGGTGTTGTGGGTGAGTCGGGATGCGGAAAATCAACGCTGGGAAAAGCCATCCTAAATGTGTTGAGAATTACGGCTCCCGATGTACATGTTGCAGGCGAAATAAGCATTGAAAAAGACGGCGAATATACGGATTTGAATACATTATCTAAAAAAGACATCATGCCATTTCGTGCTGATATTCAAATGATATTTCAGGATCCCTTCTCGTCGTTGAATCCGCGCATGATTGTACAAGACATCATTAAAGAACCGTTGGATTTACATACAAAACTTACAACGGATGAGAAAAAAGAAAAAGTTGCTTGGCTGCTAGATAAAGTCGGTCTTTCTCCCGAACAGGCGACGCGCTATCCTCATGAATTTTCCGGCGGGCAGCGTCAGCGAATTGGCATTGCACGGGCATTGGCAACGAATCCACGCATGATTATCGCCGATGAACCCGTCTCAGCTTTAGATGTTTCGATTCAAGCGCAAGTCATTAATTTAATGATGGATTTGCAGCAAGAATTCGATTTGACGAATATTTTCATCGCCCATGACTTGTCTGTCGTTGAGCATATTTCTGACCGAATAATAGTCATGTATTTAGGCTCAATTGTTGAAGTCGGAAAGTCCGATGATATTTATTACAATCCAAAACATCCCTACAGTAAAGCTCTTTTGTCCTCGGTTCCTGTACCAAACCCTGCTGCGAGAAATAAGACCCGCGTTGTGCTGACTGGCGATGTCCCGTCACCTCTTGCAAAGCCAAGTGGTTGTGGATTTAGAACACGCTGTCCCATTGCAAAACCAGAATGTGCCCAATCCATTCCCGAATTGAAAGATATGGGTGATGGTCATTTTATTGCATGTCCTATTGTGACAGAGGCAACTAGTTAAAAAATAAACCTTCGAAAAGAGGTTAATATATGCAAACAATATTAGGCTCCGGTGGAACTATCGGAAATGAACTCGCAAAAGCGCTGAAAGAATTTACGAGGGATATTCGACTCGTCAGTCGTCATCCTAAAAAAATAAATGAAACTGACATTCTTATGTCAGCCGATTTGCTGAATATCGACGACGTATTTAAAGCTGTAGAAGGTTCAGACGTTGTTTATGTGACAGTTGGTTTTGAATATAACGCAAAAGTATGGGCAAAAAGTTGGCCTCTTCTAATGACGAATGTGATTGAAGCATGTAAAAAATATAAATGCAAATTGGTTTTCTTTGATAATATCTATATGTATGATCCAAATTATTTGAATTTTATGACGGAAGAAACACCGATTAATCCATCAAGCAAAAAAGGAATGATAAGAACACAAATTGCGCAAATGATTTTGGATGAAATTAAAACGGGAGATTTAACCGCTCTCATCGCACGCTCTGCCGATTTCTACGGTCCCTCTATAAAAAATACGAGTATGTTGACAGAAACCGTTTTTACGCCTTTATCCAAAGGGAAAAAAGCCAATTGGATGAGTGCTCTCACGTACAAACATTCATTTACTTACACGCCAGATGCTGGTAAAGCCACGGCTTTACTCGGGAATACAGACGATGCCTATAGTCAGGTCTGGCATTTACCAACAGCTGCAAATCCATTGACCGGTCAAGAATGGATTGAAACCATCGCGAAGGAATTAGGTGTCGCTACAAAAGTGCAAGTAGCTAACAAATTTATGGTGCGGATATTGGGATTATTTATGCCGATAATGCGAGAATTAGTCGAAATGATGTATCAATATGATAGAGACTATATTTTTGACAGTAGCAAATATGAGAAACGATTTAATATAAATCCTACATCCTATGCTGATGGCATCAAAGCGATTATCAAAAAAGATTATTCTTTAAAAAACTAATGACATAGCAGAGAATAAAACTATCATTGCTTCGCAAATGAGAGGAAGGGGACACAATGACTCAACAACAATCAGCACTTAAAATATTTTTCAAACGACTATTTGTAGGACTTGCATTTTTAGTCTTAGCGGCTCACTTCTCTAGAGCGGGCAATGGTCTAATGATGTTTTTAACCCTGGCCTTGATGACACTACCGTACTTTAGAAATCCAATTGCCACAAAAATTGCTCAATATGCTCTTTTGCTCGGCGGTATTGAGTGGTTACGGGCAGGCTATTTTTTAGTGATGGAAAGATTGTCCTTCGGAGGAACCTGGCTAAGACTCGCCTTTATTATGCTTTTTGTCGCCGTTTTCACAATACTTGCTTCTTTTGCAGTTCCCTCGATTGCTCTTACACGTAAAACCGAAGATTAGAGTCGTCATTTAGCACCTACGATGCAATCCTGGTCTCATATAAATGTCTATCAAATGAATGAAAGAATGAATGATCCGTCTTTAACTATTCTTGATATTCGTGAATCTTTTGAATTGGAATTAGCATCAATTGATTCAACAGTTCATATACCTATGGGCGATATTCCCAATCAATTGGAAAAATTAGACAAGAGCAAAACCTGGGTGATTATGTGCCACACTGGCGTCCGTTCTCTCGTTGTGTGTGATTTTTTATCGCAACACGGCTATTCAGTTTTGAATTTTTTAGGCGGGATTCATGCATGGAGTATGCAAATAGACACTTCGATTCCTATTTATTAAATATTGTGTAACGGGAAAATAATAATGATAAAAAGAAGGGGCTGAATTTTCAGCCCCTTCTTTTTAAAGTAAAAAAGTATTTGTTAATTATTCTGAAACAGCGACTTCTACGAGCGTTGATTCCCAAAGGCCATGCTTGGTACAATAGGCCATTGCTGTCAATTTTAATTTCTTTTTTGTTGGTACGATTTTGAAATCAACTTCAACTTGGCCGCCCATATTACCCAATGTACCTGGAGTGAAATTAGCTTGGCCCAATAAAGTCTCGCCATTCCAGAGTTGAACATAGGCAATGTAATGATCAAAATCATCAGGGTGGACGTATTCATTTCCAACTTTTACTTTAACCGTAAAAGCTTTGTTCATTGTAGCGGAACTGTCACAATGTACAAAGGGTGAATGTCTATCGATATAGTCTTTTTTGGCTTCTTTTTCGACGCTTGAAATATCTACATATCTATTTACTGTTGGCATTTTAAAACTCCTTTAATTGTTAAATATCATTTTAAGATAGTAATTATTCCTATTAATAGAAGTGTAAATTATGTATAAATTGAATTTAGTGCTGTAAAAAGAAAATCCATTTCATCCGATGTACCAATTGTGATGCGGACACATAAGGGTTGATCAAAAGGACCTAGGGGTCGGACAATAACACCAAAATCGAGGAGTTTCATGGCAAATTCCATAGCTTCATTTTCTGATTTAAAAACGAGCGTTAAAAAATTAGTCACGGATGGAATGTAGCGAATATTCAAAGCATCCATTTTCTTCATGAGTAAAGATTTGCCTTCGTTGTTTATTTTTAAGCTTTCGTGCAAATATTCCTCATCGTCTAAAACGGCCAGTGCTGCGGCTGTTGCGGGCACTGATACTTCGAAGGGTAACTTTACTTTTAGAAGGTTCGAAATAAGCAAATCATGGGCAAAACCATATCCAACACGTAATCCTGCTAAACCGTAAACTTTAGAGAAAGTTCGCAATGTTATAACATTATCATAGCGATAGTGCATGGAGTCGGGATAATCAGGCGTGTTTTGAGCATATTCGAAATAGGCTTCATCTAAAATAATTAAAACACGCGAAGGCACATGTTTCATGAAGGCATCAAATTCAGCCTTTGTAACGTAAGTTCCCGTTGGATTATCAGGATTCGCGATATATATCAGTTTTGTATAATCATTAATTTTTTTGGCCATTCCCTCAAGGTCGTAATGGAAATTTTTCATGGGAACCCAATAAACCGTATTTCCCGAGGCTTGTGCGAGAACTCTAAATCCTATAAATGAGCCTTTCGCAGAAATGATTTCATCATCATCAAGAAGAAAAGTCCGCATAATAGTTGACATGATGCCTTCTGAACCAGCGCCCAAGATGACATTATTGACGTGCAATTTAAAGATTTGCGTCAGTCGTAAACGAAGCGCAAATCCTGCTGGATCGGGATATCGTGATGCATGCTCCAAACTATTTATAGCTGCATCACGCGCTTCTTTTGATAGACCTAAGGGGTTTTCATTAGAGGCCAATTTTACAATGCGATCAAGATTCTTTTCCCGCCTAACTTCCTCAATGGGTTTCCCTGCCTTATAGGCTTGTAATTCGTGAATATTTCGAGGGACGAGAGGCATCATTACACCTTTGCGAGTGCTTGATCAAAATCTGCTATGAGGTCTTCTATATTTTCGAGCCCTACAGACAGACGAACAAGTCCATCTGTGATACCTGCTTTTTCACGATGCTCTTTCGGAATGTTGCTATGTGTCAACGACGCAGGATGTTGAATAAGCGTGTCAATCGCTCCTAAACTCACGGCAAGGGTCATTAATTTCACACTATCCATTAATATAGCGCCGGCTTTTAGCCCGCCTTTGAGTTCGAAAGAAATCATTCCGCCGTATCGACTCATTTGCTTCTTCGCAATTTCATAATTGGGATGATTTTTGAGCCCTGGAAAAAGAACGAGGCCGACTTTTGGATGGTTCAATAAATAATCGACTAAAACTTCAGTATTGTCGCAATGTTTGTCCATACGCAAGGGAAGGGTTTTAACGCCCATATTGATGAGCCAACTGTCCATTGGCCCAGGATTGCCACCAATGTGATGTCTATTTTCAATGATTTCAGTATACATTATTTCTGAATGAGGCGATACCACCATGCCGCCAACAGACGTTCCGTGGCCACCAATATATTTGGTCATGGAATGAATGACGTAATCAGCGCCTAATTCAAGAGGTCGCTGCAAATAAGGCGTCGCAAATGTATTATCGACGATTAAAACCATGTTATGGTCATGGGCCAATTTCGCGATGGCTTCAATATCAACAATTGTCAGCATAGGATTTCCAGGCGTTTCGATATAGATAAGTTTTGCTTTAGGATTGTCTTGGACGGCTTTTTCGAAAGATGCGACATCGCCATCATTTACCCAAATGGCCGTAAGCTTATATTTAGTAAACGTATTATTAAATAAATCAATGGTGCCACCATAAAGGGATGTCTGCGCAATAAAAGTATCGCCGGGTTCAAGGAGTCCCATAAGCGTTGATGAGATAGCAGCCATCCCGCTGGAAAATGAAAGACCTACAACTTGGAAATCCTTATCACCTTCAGCATGCCTTTTTTCGGTGATGCCAGATCCCTCTAATGCTGCAATTTTATTTTCTAAAACCGTCATGTTGGGGTTGCCAACGCGCGAATAGATATATCCGAATTCCTCGCCTTTAAATACTTTTCCACCATTCTCAATATTAGGAAAAGAGTATGTAGAAGATTGGAAGATTGGATTGACATGTGCATATTCAGAGCCTGGATGGCATTCTCCTGCGTGAATTGATAAGGTGTTGAATCCTGCTTTTGTATGACTCATTGATTAATCCTTTCGGGAAATGGGCAATTTTGAATTGTTTTTAATAGTAGACATGACAACCATTGTTTCCAAATATTGCACATCCGGCAATTCAGTTAAAGTATGCAAAATAAAATGTTCATAGGCTTGGATGTCTTTGACACCAACTTTGAGCAAAAAATCCGCATGTCCTGTTGTGTGATAGCATTCTAGAATGGCATCAACGTCTTTGACATTGTCCATAAAATTTTCGACACTGGCTTTTCCATGACGTGCGAGTGTGACTTGAACAAATGTAAAAATTCCGATACCAACAGAAGCGGGATCAACAAGCGTGGCATATTTTTTAATAACACCATTCTGTTCAAGCTTTTTAACGCGTTCTAAAGTAGGAGATGCAGAGATTCCCAGTTTTTGAGCAAGCTCCCTATTGGTGATGCGACCATTGTCTTGGAGTTCGTTTAAGATTTGTATATCGAGATCATCAATTTTCATACATTCTGCCTTCTCTAGATTTTGCGGTATAATCTATGGAAATATACCTCAAATACCATAAATAATAGAAGAAGTACTGTTTTTTTGAAAGCTATAATAGCTAGCATTAAATAATTGTTTAAATAGATTATCTACGAAAAAATTAAGGTAAAAACATGCGATTGTTAAAAGTATTTCTATTGGGTATTGTTTTAGTTGGTTTGGAAGGGTGTTATACCTATCAATTAGTTTTACCGTTATCGACAAATACGGGTCGCAATATTATAGCGGGGCGAAAGAAAAACTCAATTGAATTAGGTGTTGCGGCGCAAAGAATGGTTCCTGTTTTAAAAAATGACAAAATATTTTTCCCTTTTGCTGACACAACACAGAGTGTTAACAATGATTTTGATGGTTTTTCATCGGTTTTTGTGAATTATCAGCTTAACCCTAACTTTAATATGGGTCTTGAATATTTCAGCGGTGATAGCCACATAGACGAAGTAAATAATAATAATGGAAGGGAGTTTGGATATATTGACTTTTCGCTGCTCTATTTAACAGAACCTAAACCAGAAATGCCGTTCTCATTTGGAATACTTGTCAAGCAATCTTTGAGTAAAACTAAGATTTATGAGAAATATGAAGACATCAATTACTATGGCACAGGACGTGGAAACTCAACTACTTTTTTCACTTTTATATCAACGCCGTCACTTACAGTATTCAAACCAATACAAGTGCAAGGCCAATTTGGTTATCTAATGGCAAATAGTATGACTTCTGTAAATCTTATGAATAATCAAATCCAATACGATATTACTGAAGCTCATTCTGGAGGAAAAGTTAAAGGAAGTCTATCACTCAAAGATATAATGAGCGTTAGCTGGGAAGGTTTTATCCAAAATAATGGCGAGATTTATGTTGGGTTAAATGCTACTCTTGTTTTAAACTTATAAGCTGAATTTATTATTAAAAATTTTGAGGAAAAATATGCGATTATTAAAAATATTATTATTGGGTATCGTTTTAGGTGGTTTGGAAGGGTGTTATACCTATCAATTAGTTTTACCGTTATCGACAAATACGGGTCGCAATATTATAGCGGGGCGAAAGCAAAACTCAATTGAATTGGGTGGTATGGTACAAGAAGCAGTTCCTGTTCTAAAAAAAGACAAAATATTTTTCCCTTTTGCTGACACAACACGTGGTGTTAACAATGATTTTGAAGGTTGGATATCATTTTTTGTCAACTATCAACTTAACACGAACCTTAATTTAGGTTTTGAAAATCATAATTATTTTGGAAGATTTAATCTCCCCCCTGATTCCAAAATAGACGAATTAAATAATGATGAGGGAGGGGAATTTGGATATATTGACTTTTCGGTGCTCTATTTAACAGAGTCTCGACCAGGAATACCACTCTTATTCGGACTACTTGTCAAGCAATCTTTGAGTAAAACCAAGATTTATGAGAAATATGAAGACTATAATTACTATAGCACAGGACGTGGAAACTCAACGACTCTTTTCCCCTTTATATCAACACCGCCAATTATAATATTCAAACCAATACGGGTGCAAGCCCAATTTGGTTATCTAATGGCAAATAGTATGACTTCTGTCAATCTTATAAATAATCAAATCCAATACGATATTAATGAAATTACCTCTGGAGTTAAAATTAAAGGAAGTCTATCACTCAAAGATATCATTAGCGTTAGCTACGAAAGTTTTTTCCAAGATAATGGTGAGAGCTATGTTGCGTATAATGCGACTCTTGTTTTAAACTTATAGATTTATTTATCCCTTGCTCTCCCAAGGTATTTGTTGAAATTCTTTCCTATATGGGAGTTATAAATTCATGAAATATAAAAGTATCGTAATAACAGGGGCCAGTACCGGGTTGGGTCGTCAATTAGCATTGGAGTTTGCAAAAACAGGCGGGACTTTACATCTTATCGCACGTTCCAAAGATGCCTTAAATCAACTGGTTTCAGAAATCGAGAATCAAGGCGGCAAGGCCTTCGCGTATCCAATAGACATTACACAGACGGATGAATTCGTCGCCCTTCTTAAAAGCATTGATGAGAAAGATCCCGTCGATTTGGCTATTGCCAATGCAGGCTGGGCAGGGAAATTATCCTATCCATCCGAAACAAATATTGATGTCGCCAAGACGATAGCGGATTTAAATTTTAAAGCCGCTATCATTACACTCGAGACATTGGCTAAGGGAATGGTTGAACGGAAACGCGGTCATCTTGTGGGTGTTTCAAGTGTTGCTGGCTTTAGAGGATTGCCTGGGAGCGCCATTTATAGCGCTTCAAAAGCGGGCTTTACGACCTATTTAGAAGCCTTGCGTTTCTCCACAAAACCTCGCCGCGTCTATGTAACAGACATTCGTCCCGGATTTGTTTATACGCCACTCACGGCTAAAAATAACCATCCCATGCCTTTCATAATTTCTGTTCAATATGCGGGTCATCTCATGTTTAATGCCATAATTCAACGAAAAAGACGCTTCACCTTCCCATGGCAAATGGCTATTGTCGGCGCGATTATGCGAAATTTACCCTATTTTGTTTGGGATTGGGTCGGCGAACAATTCAGAGAACGAGCCGTATCAGGCATCAAAGGGAAGCCGACATCTCCAAAAACTTAATTATTCGAACTATTATTTTCATCGAAGCACCCTTATAAATTTTATTCGTTCCGTGTGAAATAGGTAAATGAAAAAACTCGATAGTTACATATTTAAAGCGCTTCTGGTTCCATTTTCCTATTCGCTTTTTACGCTGATTGTCATTTTTGTCGTCAATTTTCTTATTAAAACCATGGATCGCTTCCTGGGCAAAGGCTTAAGCATTTGGGTCATTCTTGAGCTAATCGTCTTAAATTTGGCGTGGATGTTAGCTTTAGCATTGCCCATGTCTGTCCTCATTGCAGTTTTATTGTCCTATGGTCGGATGGCTTCTGACCATGAAATTACGGCCATGCGATCCAGCGGAATTTCCATGCCACGCATTATGCTCCCTGCATTGGTATTTGCAGGAATGATTGCGTCTTTTACGATTTACTTTAACAACGAAATTCTCCCTGATGTCAATCATAAGGCTCGATTACTTGGCTCATCGATTTATCGCAAGCGACCCGATTTAGACATCACACCTGGTTATTTTATAAGCGATTTGCCCGAATATAATCTCCGTGTGGATGAAGTAAGCGAAACAGGATTAAAGAAAGTCGTCATTTTTTCTAAAAATTCGAAAGATCGACAAATCGCCATTTTTGCGGAAGAGGGCAATCTTAAAGTTGACGGAAGCCAAATTCTTATAACGCTCTATAATGGCGAGAAACATAGTATAGAATTTTCCAAATCTGGCGATTACCAGCGGGAATTTTTTGACTCAACGCGCATTGCTATGACAGTTGATAATCTGGAATTAAAGCGCCGCGATTCTGCCACGCGAGGTGACCGCGAAATGTCAAGCGCGATGATGTTTGAAAAAATTAAAGAAACAGAGAAAAAGCTTGCAGGTATTAGATCACGAATGGAAAAAATATATTGGGAAAGTCCCATATTTAAAGGTGATTCGTTGCAAAATCTCTCGGCTTTATTAGACACTGTTACCCGATTTACAGCAAAAGACAAAGTCCCCCAAGGCTTCGACTGGAAGGGCTGGAATCGAACCATTGATAAGCTGGATTCTCAAGAAAGACTGACGATTTCCTATCGAAAACAAATTAATAAATATGGTGTCGAGATTCACAAGAAATACGCCATGCCCATTGCATGTTTTGTGTTTGTCATCATGGGCGTACCTTTAGGTATCATGACGCGTAAAAACTCGGGATCGATTGGTGTTGCTATCGGTATGTTTTTTATTTATTGGGCGTCTCTTATCGCCGGTGAAGAATTAGCGGATCGCTTATTAATGACGCCCATCATGGCCATGTGGATGCCGAACCTTGTCTTTGGTCTTATCGGTGTTTGGATTTCGTATCACGCCAGTCGCGAACGTCGCGTTTGGTCGTTTAAAAACTTTATTTCACGCTTTAAAAAGAATAACTCCGTCGAAGGTTAAACAAAAACTCACTTTTTATCGAGTAGAAAATTATTGCGTTAATTTAAATACGGCGCTATATCGACTGTGTCAATTTGGTTCTCAGCTAAATATTCGTTCGCGTATTGTTCATGGATTCCTGATTTTAGAAAAACTTTGAAAAGCTCATCGTCGATGTGTTGATCTTTTTGGAAAAAGCCCATGATGCGAATGGCTTCGGAAAGTGTCTTACCTTTTTTATAAGGACGATCCGCCGCTGTTAAAGCTTCAAAAATATCGGCAATTCCCATAATTCTAGCTTGAATCGACATGTCTTCTTTCTTCAACCCTCTTGGATATCCTGTACCAATCATTGTCTCATGATGTCCGCCAGCAAATTCGGGAACACGTCTTAAATTTTTAGGGAAAGGTAATTTCTCGAGCATGTCAATTGTTACAGAAATATGCTCTTCGATTTTTTTGCGTTCTACAGGATTGAGAGTACCCTTCGCAATTTTTAAATTCGATACCCATTCTTCATCTAAGATTGAACGCGTTTTCCCATCCCAAATGATTTGTCGTAGTGCTATCGTATCAACGCGCTGCTGCTTATCAACACTCATAAATTCGCCACCCGTATTTGTAATTTTAATGAAATCCCAATCATCTTCTATCGCAGCTAACGCTGTTTTGTACCATTTTTCTAATGCTTGGAGTTGACTTGAGGGCTTATCTTTTAGAACAAGCTTCTTCTTCAGAAATTCGATTTCCAAATCACGCTTTAAGACTTCAAAGCGCATTTGTGCTTCGTTGATACGATCATAAATCGTTTCCAGCTTTGTGGATTTGTCAACGACATATTCGGGTGTTGTAATCTTTCCAATATCGTGTAGCCAAGAAGCGATATGTAACTCTCGCATGTCCTCATCAGAAAATTCAATATTTTCAAAAGGCTTATCTTTTGACTTGTGAACTTCTACAGCTAGCATTTTCGCTATCGTAGGAACTCGTGCACAATGACCACCTGTATATTCAGACTTTTTATCAATCGCATCCGCTATCAATTGAATAAATGATTCCAATAAATTTTCAAGGTCTGCCACCAAGCGCATATTAGTGATGGCTACTGCTGCTTGTGAAGCCAAAGACTCAATGATTTTTTGCTTTTCAAAATCAAAAGAAATGATTTCATGACTATGGGGTTTTTGCGCATTGAGTAGCTGTAAAACGCCGATGATGTCATTTTCATGATTCCGCATTGGAATGGTTAAAAACGATTTCGAACGATATCCATTTTTTTCATCAAAAGCTTTGGTTCCGGAAAAATCAAATTCTTTTGATTCATAAGCATCTTCTAAATTGACGGTTTCGCCAGTCAATCCTACATAGGCGGCAATCATGTGATGGTTAGGTGTACCGTCTGGTAAATAAAGTTTTACGGGGTAAATAAAGTCAGGCATCGGTTTATCTGATATTCCACCCCAATCCACTCCCATAGAATTTGTCTTCATAATTTCAAATCTGAGACGATCGTCTTCCGAACGTAAATAAAGTGTTCCAGCATCACAATTTGTGAGTCGCATGGACTCCATCATAATGGTATTGAGTAGTTTTGGGAGCTCTTTTGTCGCACCGAGGTTGTAACCAATTTCGGCGAGATTTTCAATTTGTGTCTGCAATTCCTTGATGTGATTCTGTACAATTTCAGGGCTTGATTGCGTTGCTTTATATAATTCGGTTTTAATTGTTAGATTCTTTTTAGCCATTATAGCCTCCTTGATATTACATGCAAAATATCTGAAATGGGGTAAGATTCAAAGAAGGGAAAATGTTTTTATGTCGAAAAAAAACACTGAAAACAGCAATTCAGTTTCTGATTTCATTAATGAATTAATATTTGTCACTAACTAAATAGACTCCTTGAAATACTATCTGAGGCTTATATATTTGTCTCGCTGTAATGCAATTGAATAGGAGTGATGGCTAGAACCCAATCATGAAAGTTAAAAAAGAAGAATATATTGATGGCGCTATTTTTCATTTTTATAATCGTACAGTAGAAAACGAACTTCTTTTTCGGGAAGATCAGGATTACCTATTATTTTTACGTATTTTAAAAAAAGCTTTAAAGGCAATGCCCGTAAAACTCTATACATACTGTCTTATGCCAAATCATTTTCATTTTTTAATTCAACAAGGTCAGGGCTTGCCCGTTTTTCGACTATTTAATGCATTGCTCTCTTCGTATGTCCAAAGGTATAATAAAAAATATAAGCGACGTGGAAGCCTAATGGGTGGTCCATTGCAGAGCAAGTATATTGAAAATAATGAGTATCTTATTAACGTAAGTCGATATATTCATTTAAATCCCTTAAAAGCGAACCTTGTATCCAAATTAGAAGATTGGAAGTATTCCAATTACAGTGAATGGATTGGAAAACGAAGGGGATCGCTTTTTAATCCTAGTTTGCTCATTGAGTATTTTGACACAGGCAAAGAATATGAAAATTCGATACAAGAATATATTAATTGGATGGCTGATGAAAAGTTTACAGACATGCTTTTTGATAGCAAATGAAAATTAGGAATCAAGAAATCACTTGTGACAATTTTTTACGAAAGTAAAAACTTGTCACAAGTAAATTTGTCTTCTGCAATTTCTTTTATTAAGAAGAGTTAGTTTTCTCTGCTTCGTTGTACCGATTGCATTTTAATAATGCACTTCATATCCATGATGAATCCTGCGGGACTAGCTTCTTTATCGATAGATACTATTTGTATATTTTTCGCCAATTCATCTAATTCCCTTTTAATCTTACTTTCGACAGCTTTTTTTTGTGTTGATGTCTTTTCAATTTCATTTTCTTTAATCATTATATGATTCCTTATTTAAAATTATGTGCAAGTGACGTCGCTTGCTATATCTCTAATAAACACTATTGACTCCGCCCTTGTCAAGGTGTCGGATGCACATAAGTTAAATAATATCAAAAGTATAGTTGATTAAACAAGTAGATGGTTGCGAAAGTAAAAACTTGTCACAAGTAAATTTGAAAAAGTTCTTGCATCTAACCCTATTGGTGTGTTACTTAACCAGAACACTAAAAGGGAAAAGATATGAGCTTTTCATTTAACAACAACTCACCTATTTACCAGCAGCTCTCCGATATGATGCGTCATGCCATTCTAGCGGAAGATATTCGGGAAGAAGAAGCAATCCCAAGCGTACGGCACTTATCCGTCGAATATGGTGTGAATCCACAAACCGTTTTAAAAGCGACACAAGATTTAATTCTTGAAGAGCTAATAGAAAAAAGACGCGGATTAGGAATGTTTGTAAAAAAAGGAGCCGTTAAAGTGCTGCGAGAACAACAAAAAAATGAATTTTTAAAAAAACGATTACCCGAACTGATAAAAATCGCAAAGGTTTTAGGATTCACGAGAAGTGAGCTTAATAAAGAAATCGACCAATTATTGAAGGGGGAATGATGGAAACTATTCTTCAAGTTAGAAATCTAAGTAAAAATTACGGTACATTGAGAGCACTTGAGAACATAAATCTTGATGTGAAACCAGGGCGAATTGTAGGACTTATTGGGCCAAACGGTGCAGGGAAAACAACTTTCTTAAAAGCCATCACGGGACAAATTGCGTTTGAAGGTGATGTCTCTGTCCTTGGATTTTCGCCTGTTACCCACAGAGAAAATGTCATGGAGAAAACAGGGATTATACATGATATACCTGTTCTACCACCATGGATGCTAGTGAAAGAAGTTTTGAATTTTTTGTCAAAAGCACACCCTGCGTTTAATATTGAAATTGCCAAGAAATATCTCGAAAAAACGGATGTAAAACTCAATCAAAAAATTAAAAACTTATCTAAAGGGATGAAAACACAACTCCATTTGGCGACGGTTTTAGTCACTGATACCAGCTTCCTTGTCCTCGATGAACCAACACATGGGCTAGATATTCTATTTAGAAAACAATTCTATAATTCAATTTTGGAAGACTATTTTGAAAGCGAGAAATCGATTATTATCTCAACACATCAAATTGAAGAGGTAGAGCATATTTTAACAGATGTCATTTTTATTAAACACGGGAAAATTCTTCTTAACTCAACGATGGAAAATTTAAAAGATACGTTTATTCATATTATGGTTGGGCCGAATGATCGAGACACCGTGCTGAAGTACAAAACAATGGGGGAAATGAAGATTCTGGGTCGATATTTATTCCTAGTTCAACTCGAAAAGGCTTCACAAAAAGACGAACTTGAAAAGCTAGGAGAGGTCAACACGCCAAGCGTTGCAGACGTTTTTGTTGCGCTTATGGATGGACAATATTCTGGGTCTTATGGAGGTGCATCATGAGAACATTAGGCGTTTTTATTAAAAGGGAATGGATGGAGTGGAGGCGTCTTGTTTTAGGTGCCATGCTTGTCGCTATTTTTCTGTTTTCCCTAGGATTGCTTCAAATAAACCGAGGTATTGCCCATTTAAATGAAAAATTTGGAGACAGGAAATCTATCGACTTAGATGGTTTTAATTTTAATGATTTTAACATGGATGGCGTTGAAATTCATATTGATGATGAAAATTATAGCATAGAATTTAAAAACGAGGGTGAAATAGACGGACTTGAGCGTGGCATTGAAGGTTTGGCAATTGCTTATGGGATTATGCTACTTATTGGTTTCTCTCTATTCTTTGGACTATCTATGTTTATTGGGATGTTCTATTTTTCTGATTCGATTTATAAGGAAAGAAGTGATAATTCGACGTTATTTTATCGAAGTTTACCTGTGAATGACCATGTCATTATTTTATCAAAAATTCTATCAGGAGCTTTGGGTGTCTTGATCGTAAGCCTAGGCCTTGGCTTTATCTATTTTGTATTTACTCAATTGACTATTTTTATGATAGGAGCGCCACTCTCATCCCTAGCCCAAGACGTATTAAATCGCTTTGCACACCTTGATTTCTTTGTGGATTTAGCGACTATCGAACTATTGATGTTAGTGTGGCTTCTACCCGTTGCATTATTTTTTATGCTCATTTCATCTGTCGTAAAAAGTCGCCCATTGTTTATCGCCACAGGAGCCCCCATCTTATTCATGATTGCTTGGCAAATTATTGTAGGCGATACGACGCTAATTAAGCCAATATTCAAAGTTGCGAGCGAAATAGCGCAGGTCATTCAAGGTGAGTGGACGGCAAAACCAGGGATGTTTGGATTTTCGAATGATGTTGAGCTTTTAGGGGATTTTACGAAATATCTCTTTTCGTTACGATCGGCGATTTCGCTCCTCGTGTCAGGCGCATTTTATTACGGTATTGTATCCTTCTATCGTAAAAATATACCAACAAGCTAGAATCATTTGAGGAATAAAAAGATGGCCTCGTTGACACCATTCAGTATAAATTATGAAAACGACACGCTGTTCATGACAACAGTCCCTGTCAGCAAGAAAAAGGAGCAAATATGTTAAAATCTATGCTAATATTATTTGTAGGAATCTCAAGTTTTACATTCGCCAATGACGAAATTCATGTCAGTGAACTTTACAAGTTCAAAGTGCCTGTAATTGGCAAAATCGAAGTTAAGCAAAACTCAATTTTAAATAATTGCTACTTATCCGACGATATTCAATTAGATGCCAAGACGCTGCTTATTATCGATATTTCAGCCCATTATTCACAAGTATTTGATAATTGTAATCGTGTTAAATACGAATGGAATGAAACGGATGAGCGGTATGAAACCATATCGTATGATTCACTCGATCATGATAAAGATATCAATATGGATGATGATTTATCAAAATTAAGGATCGAGAAAGAAAGAGTCTCAAAAAGGACAGATGTGAACGATTTTCAATGTGATGTATATTTGACAAAAGTTTTTGATGGCGACGAACTGATTGCAGAACTACGTGAATCTTATTCGAAAAAAGTAAAAAATCTTAATAAATTACACGAGTTTAGAAAGGATTCAGGTCTCATTTCTCCTCTCGAATTTTTAAGCGTCTTAGAAGATGAGTTTATGAAGAAAATTGAATCCTTCTCTGTAAAAAGTAGCGGCATTTTAATTAAAAGCGATATAAAGTTTTTTGATTCAGACGGAGACGAGATAGTCACTTTTTCTTATGAAGTTTTAATGGCTGAAAAGAAGAGTGGAACCTCAGACGTATTCAAAAGCTTGCCTGAAAATCTGGGCTATTGAGTATCTTTTGTCAAGAAATAGTAAGCTTTCTAACTATATCAAACTCATATAGTCTATATCAAATTGACCTCATATTTGCGAAGCTATAATTTTGAATCAGTGCAAAATTGGAGAGGATTAGGGGATCATGTCTTTATGGGTAATAAATATATAACAAAATGATATTAAGAAAATCGAATTGTAAATATGGATAAAGAGCTGATAATTAAGCAGATAAGCCTGAAATAATGCAAATAATATCGATTTGTTATTTATTAGATGTAGTTGAATAGAGGTCAAATGATAAAAATGTGTGTGAAGCAGAAAATGATGAAGAAATATTGGCATACAGATTGTGTAAAGTTATGCGGAAAGAGAAAGGAAGAACTGGATGTTGTATAGAGTTTTGTTAATAGTTGGATTGGTGTTGAATCTCGATGCACAAATTTCATGGCCTACTGAATCGGTAGCGCTATCAGAGCATTTTTCAGCAAGTTTTTTAAACCCAGCGGGGCTTGGTGTTGATAGAGGAACAGAAATTTCTGTCAATTTTATAGGTGATAGCCTCAACGAGTTGGAATATTCTGTCATTGGATTTAGAGGAAACGGTAGTGGCGCATATTTTCAAAAGAACTTATTGAATCAAAATAAAATTTTTGGTGTGGCCAATGGAACTTATGTCGGGAATGGCCATTACACCGGCTTTAGTTGGGAAAATACGAAAGACATTCAATTCGGATATTTATTCCGTCCATCGTCCTATTTTTCACTGGGATTGACAGGAAAAATGAACTATGGCACAAAGGGACAGACTTTTGCTTCAGCGGGACTCGGTGTACGACCCTTTGGATCAAGTTTTCTCACGATTGCAGGTGACGTCCAATATGATATTCATAATGCAACTGTTTTAGCAATGCCAATTGTGATGGATGTTTCGTTCAATGATAAATTAAATCTGAATATCGCCTACGACTCAAAAAAAGAGACTATCAGCGCTGGCGTACAGTTTTCATTTGGAAAAATGAAACCTTCAGTGTATCAAATCCGTAAACCTTCTCATACAAATTTTGTCGCGGGACTCACCTATGTTTCCAAAGCCCCTCGTCAAAAGAATGACTTTAATTTTGGCAAAAAATCGGATCCAAATCAATGGGTTTTTCTTTCATTAGAAGGACTCGTAATTGAGGAACCCGTTAAAAAGCGAGAAATATTTGAGGATTTTACAGATGAGTTGATGCCTTCTTTCGGCGGATTATTTTCCCAAACACCTCATGTTATTCAACTTCGAACATGGATTGCTCGAATGGAAACTCTGGCAAACGACCCTTCGATTACTGGAATCATTATTCGGCCAGGAAATCTGCAAGCCGGATTTGGCAAACGCCAGGAAATGATAGATGCCTTTAAAAAGTTCAAAAATGCGGGGAAAAAAATAATCGTTTATACGACGACGGGAATCGGTAATATTGATTACATGTTTTACGCTTTTGCCGACGAAATTTATATGCCATCAATGGCAAACGTTGATTTACGAGGCTTAGCCATCGAGATTGACTATTACAAAACGCTCATGGATTCATTGGGCATTATTGGAGAGTTTGAACAAATTTCGCCTTATAAATCAGCGGCAGATCAATTTTTAAGACAAGATATGTCTGATGAAGTGAAAGAAAATTACAGTACTTTATTTGGGGACATCTATAAACAATTTGCGTCAACGATTGCAGAGGGCAGGGGATGGTCATTCGAAAAAACAAATGCCATTATTAACGACGGTCCCTACTTGGCGACGGATGCATTGCAGGCTGGATTAATCAGCGGATTTAAATATCCTGATGAATTTACGACATTCATAGATTCATTGACCGGGAAACCATTTTCGAAAATGATGCATTTCTCAAACCAAGACGTCGAGGAAAGTTTTGTTGACGATTGGAAGCCAAGTGAAAATAATACAGCGATTGCTGTTATTTATGCCGTTGGGAGTATTGTAAGTGGCAACAGCAAGCGTGGTGCTACAGGCTCAAAAACGATGGGCGATAGAACAATCCGAAACGCGATTAAACAAGCACGGGAGAACGACGCCGTGAAAGCGATTGTCCTTCGCATTGATAGTGGTGGTGGTTCAGCGCTTGCGTCTGATTTGATGTGGAAAGAAGTTTTAAATACCACCGACTCAAGCAATACGAATCATAAGCCGTTGATTGCTTCTATGTCAGATGTTGCCGCGTCAGGCGGCTATTATATCGCATGTCAAGCTGACAAAATTGTCGCTGATCCAGGTACTATAACGGGCTCAATTGGTGTGCTGGGAGGTCGTATTAATTTCAGTGGATTAAAAAGGAAAATAGGTATCAGCAATGATCGACTCACGTTTGGAAAACATTCAGACATGTATTCTAATGGACGCCTTTGGACAACTGAAGAGCGGAGTCAAATGCGCGATCAAATCGTGTCTATCTATGGCGTATTTTTGAATCGAGTAGCGCAAGGTCGAGACGGATTGGACTCCCTGGGAGTTGATGCCGTTGGACTCGGTCGCGTTTGGAGTGGAGAGCGTGCAAAAACATTGAATTTAGTCGATGAAGTTGGGGGCTTGACAAAAGCCATCCAAGTAGCAAAGGAACTGGCTCAAATTCCAGTAGACTGTGATGTTCAAATCATTGAATATCCAAACAGAGATAAGTTTATGAAAAAAAATAATCCATTTAACAAAACAGTTCTTGAAACAGAACTTGTTCAAAGAATTGCACCAGAACTAAATCAATTTTCCGACGTAATAAGCGTTATGTCAGACGAAAAACATTATTTCATTTTGCCATTTCAAATAAGGGTCCAATAATGGCCAATGTTAAAAAAAGGCCTTATTCAAAAAGGATGAACAACTAAATAGAAATTGAATGAATTATCTAAATTTTCACCATCATGAACGTAGAGATAATTAACGTAATATGGTCCAATAAAAAGGAGGAATCATGCCAGCCTTACTACAAATATTCTTAAATATTATTCTCTCTCCAGGTCAAGCTTTTACACATCTCATCGAAAAAGCAAGCTGGAAGGATTGGCTTTATCCCCTACTTATTTTTACTGTTATCATAATTTCTCTACCCTTTACGTATCGTGACATCCGACTCAATGAAGCTGAAGATCAACTTTATGCTCAAATAGATAAAATTGAAGCTCGGACAGATATCTCTGACGAACAAATGGCGGCTATTTCAGCAAGAATGGAAAAAGCATTGGATCAAGTTGATAATTCTCGAGATAATCCATTTGCCCTCGAAACAAGCTGGGGCTATTTCCTTGTCCCCGTCATGCTTCTCATTTCCGCATCACTTTTTGCCTTAATATTAATGATGATTGGTAACTTCGGACTGGGAGGAAAATTAAAGTTTACGCAATTGTTGTCGCTAGTGATACTCTCCTATATCATTGCTGGAGATGGCTCTCTACTCGGTATGCGCGAAGGTGTCGGCATCATTGAATTATTCGTAAAATTACCTCTCATCTTAGCTAAAGAGGGCACCGATGTCTCATTAGGAATCGGTCTTTTAATGGATAAATCCGATAGCTTCTTGTATTACTTCCTCATGAAATTAGACGTTCTCAGAATGTGGAGTATTGCCATTGTTGGGATTGGTTTTGCCCAATTATACAAAAAAACACCTGTTTCAGGAATTATGGCTGTGGGAATATCATGGCTCATACTTATGGCTATTGGTGCTGGAATTACCACTTTAATTACTGGAATGACAGGCTAATGTAAATGCAGGACCCTACGGATTATTCCATCAATAGACTCAATTTTAATATAAATATATCCCAAGTTGATATGGGGAATTCCGTGAATTCAATATGATAAATACAGGAATATAAATATGAAAATTAGCATCTTTCCGAACCTTTTTCGAGTAGGAATCTCAAACGCAAGACATCCTATTATAGTGGTTGTTTTACTATTTGCGTTTGTTGGGGCAAACTCGACAATGGCCTCTTCAATTTTAAGCCTCGAACAATGTGTAAATCTCGCATTAAAAAATAATCAACTTCTTTCGGTAAAATCCTACGAGAAAGACAGTCGAATTTCCCAAGCTAAAAGTACAAAATCTATTATTATGCCCCATGTCAGCGCATCCTTATCGACATCGCATTCGGGTGGTAAGCTAGCAGAATATGACACTACGTATAGTGTTATACCGACTTTATCGGGTAATGATGCCATCACTTTTCCGTCGTTTTCCGAGACGGGAAATTATGGCAATATGGAATGGAACGGCTACTATGATCTTTCCCTCAATATCAACCAAAATGTGTATGACGGTGGAAAATGGCAAAATATGTTGAAAAGTGCCGATGTCGCGCAAGAACAAGCAAAGCTCGATTTTCAACAGGCTAGAATTAATACCGTTTTCAGCGTCAAACAGGCATTCTATCAATATTTAATTGCCGTGCGATTATTGGATGTCTATAAAGAGAGTTTAAATCTTGCGCAAGAGCAACATAAACAAGCCATCGAAAGATTCAATCTGGGTGCCTCATCGATTAGTGATACTTTGCGAACACTTGTAAATGTCGAACGGACAAAATTAACAGTGATTAGCGGAACTCAAGACGAAAATTCCAAACGAAAAGTACTCAATATTCTTTTGGGCAATGATGTCCAAGCTGCCTTAAGCATCATTGAACCCGAATGGAAAATGATGCCTGTTACAGATTTTAACAGGGCAATGGTAGAAGCGTTGCGTATAAATCCAAGAGTCCAAAATTTGAAGTATGGAAAAGAATCAGCCGAATATGGATTAAAAATTTCTAAAAGTGATTTTTTACCAAAAGTGGGTATAAATCTTGGATATAGTCAATCAAGCAGAGAGGTTGGCAAACTTTTTGGCGAAGGGAATGCATCCCTCTCTGCAGGCGCAAGTTTATCATGGAGCCTATGGGATGGAGGTGCCGCAAAGCAATCTGTTGAGCAAAAACGAATTGCTATAAAAATTTCTGAGGAAAATGTTTCTTATTTAGAGAAAACAATTGAGAGTGAAATATCGACGGCCATTGAAAATATTGCACAGCTCACAGAAAATATTCGCATTTCCAACGTTATTTTAAGAGCTGCTGAGTTGGATCATTTGCTTGTTACAGAGGAATATCAACTGGGTTCGGCGAGTATTTTGGATGTGTTAAAAATCGCCACGGATTTAAAAGACGCCAAAACAAAACTTGTCCAAGCAAAATATACACTAAAAATTGCAGAGGCTGCTTTGGAACAAATTATTGGAAGAACTGATTTTTAATCACGTGCTAAAATTAGATCGTAAAAATTCAATCATTAGAATAAACAGATTTTGAAATATTGAGGAAAATATGACAACTAAAAAGAAAATCATCATCATTGTAATAGGCATCATTATTGTTGCGGGGCTTGGAACTTTAGCCATCAAAAAGAATAATAAAGACCTGCCTGAAATTCAAATATCGAAAGTAAAAAAAGGTGAAGTGATTCACAAAGTCGCATCGACAGGAAAGATTCAGCCAATGATGGAAGTTGATGTGAGTGCTGATGTCGCGGGTCGCGTTGTAAAAATGGATGTCAAAGAAGGCGAATGGGTGGAAAAAGGTCAATTTCTCGCTCAACTAGATGCAACACGATATCTCGCTGACGTTGAACGCGCTGAACAATTATTAATGTCCGCTCAGGCGACTCTTGAATTTTCCGAATTGGAAAAAAATCAACAAGAAGAATTGTGGCAAAAGAAGCTGGTTTCAGAGTTAGTCTATCGCTCAGCCAAAGCTCGATATGAGCAATCATTGTCTCAGATGCGTCAGGCGAAAGCAAGTTTGATTCAAGCCAAAGACAATTATGACAAAACGAGAATACTAGCGCCTATGTCCGGCATCATTACGCGATTAAACAAAGAAGAAGGTGAAATTGCACTCGGGTCAGCTTTTCAACGCGACATTATCATGACCGTTGCTGACTTACGTGTCATGGAAGTCCTGGTGGAAGTAAATGAAAATGATGTCATCGACATCGCATTAAATAATAAAGCGGAAATTGAAATCGACGCCATGCCCGATACAGTATTTTACGGAGTTGTGACAGAAATTGCTCATAGTGCCCGATTGTCCAATACAGGCTCTTTGGATCAAGTCACCAATTTTGAAGTTAAAATTCGTTTAGACAATGTACCAAAAGAAATTAGACCTGGGATGTCTGCTGCTCTCGACATTATTACGAAAACCAAAACAGATGTAACTTTTGTACCGATTCAGTGTGTTACGATTCGTGATATGAACAAAATGAAAAGTGAAGAAGACCGCAAGGAAAGTCGTAAAAAGAAAAGAGACGCCTTAAAAGATACGAGCTCAACGAAAGAGAACGAACCTGTGCCTGAGTCTTTCAAAGAAAAACTTGAAGAAGTCGTTTTTGTGGTTGTGGATGGTGAAAAAACGGACAGTAAAAAAGTTGAAATGCGTATCGTAAAGACTGGCATTACAGGAGAAAGCGATTTCGAGATTATCTCTGGACTCGAAGAAGGAGAAGACGTTGTGAGCGGTCCTTATCGTATGATTAGTCGTGAATTAAAGCCCGATATGGACGTGAAAGTTGGCGAGAAAAAACGTTTTACGCTAGAAGAAAAATAGGTTAAGGAGCGTTTTTTAATGACATTAATAAAAGTTAAAGACTTTTACAAAATATATCAAATGGGGCTTACAGAAGTCCGAGCGCTTAATGGCGTCACCATGGAAATTCAGGAAAACGAATACCTCGCCATCATGGGACAATCGGGTTCAGGTAAATCAACATTAATGAATCTTATTGGGTGCCTCGACACGCCTACGAGTGGCGATTATTATTTAGATGGCGTCAATGTGGCACTCATGTCGGATGACGAATTGGCGATGATTCGCAATAAACAAATTGGCTTTGTATTCCAGACATTCAATCTCCTTCCAAAGTCATCGGCTTTGCGCAATGTTGAACTCCCGCTTATTTATTCGGGGATCTATTCTAAAGAAGAGCGCATGAAAATGGCCCTCATTGCAATAGAAAAAGTGGGACTTGGCGACAGAATGCATCATAAGCCCAATGAACTGTCTGGTGGACAGAGACAACGGGTGGCGATTGCTCGAGCCTTGGTTAATAATCCCGCTATTATTCTTGCAGATGAGCCAACGGGAAACCTTGATTCGAAAACAGGTGTCGAAATTATGTCTTTATTTGACGAGCTCCATAAAATCGGGCATACAATTATTCTTGTGACACACGAAGATGAAATCGCCAAACATGCCCACCGTACCATTCATCTTGTTGATGGCAAAATATCAAAGGATGAAAATATTAAATAATGTATTTCTTTCTCGAAAATCTAAGAATTTCTATAACAGAGCTTTGGGGTAATAAAACCCGATCTTTTTTAACAGCGATTGGTATTGTCATCGGTATCGTTGCCGTAACACTTATGTCAACATTGATTACAGGTGTCGATAATTTATTTGATAAAAGCATGTCCTTCCTCGGGCGAGACGTCGTTTATGTGGAAAAATATCCTTGGATAATGGGAGACGATTATTGGCTTATGCGCAATCGTCCTCAAATTGATCTTGAGATGGCTTCAAAAATAAAAGCGCAATCCAATTACGCCCTTGTCGTCGCAAAAGAAAGAGGGCGAAACGGTGATGTTACTTATGGGAAACAATCTGCTGAAAGCATTTTTGTGCATGGCGTTTCTACGAATTATCCTCTGGTGTCGCCTATCGAAATTGCGGATGGACGATTTTTTACGGAATCTGAAAATCGCGCTCGTTCTCAGGTTTTAGTTTTGGGCTATGAGGTCGCTGAGAATTTATTTCCTAATGAAAACCCAATTGGTAAAGAGGTTTTCCTACGATCCCATCGATTTAGAGTGATTGGAATATTAAAGAAAATGGGGAAGCTTATGGGGGCATTTTCCCTCGATACGCAAGTTATTTTACCCGTTGATTCTTATGAAAAAATATTTCGAACCCAATGGGGAATGAGACGGATTTCGATTAAAGTACCTGAATCTGAAATGGATAACGCTATCGAAGAATTAACAGGCGTTATTCGCGTATTGAGAGGTCTGAAACCCAGCGAAAAAACAAATTTTGCCATCAATCAACAAAAAGCATTTGAACAACAATATTCAATGATAAAAATGGCCATCGGCGGCACAGGGCTCGTGATAACAATTATGTCGCTTATCGTTGGTGGCATTGGTATTGCGAATATCATGTTTGTAACGGTAAAAGAACGCACGCGAGAAATAGGTGTCCGTAAAGCTTTAGGTGCAAGGCGGAATATTATTCTTGGCCAATTTTTAATGGAATCTGTTATGATTACAGGCGCAGGCGGAGTGGGTGGCCTGTTGATTGCCTCCATTTTAAGCTATGTCATTAATGCTTTTGTATTTCCAGCTCAGATGTCTTTTGCCGTCGGTTTTATGGCGATTGCACTTTCGACTTTTGTGGGTGTTGTTGCTGGATGGACGCCTGCTCGAAAAGCGGCTGATCTTGACCCCATTGAGGCACTACGCTATGAATAGAAAGAGACTTCTATGAAACAAATTGTACAAAGTATTCGTGATGCCTTTTCGATGGCGATTGAAGCGATTCAAGACAATCGTCTCAGATCAATTCTTACACTGTTTGGTATGATCGTCGGCGTGTTTGCAATTATTGCGGTGATGACGGCGATACGAACCTTGGAGACATCCATTAATTCAGGATTAAATATTTTTGGATCAAATGTTATTTACATCCAAAAATCACCGGCGATTCAAATGGGAGACCATGCTTCCAGACGTAAATATTGGCGACGACCCAACATTACCTACGATATGGGTGAGGAATTAAAATCAAGGATGGTGAGTGCGGAATGGGTCAGTATTGGCGACGACCGAGGCGGAATTGTTGTTAAAGCAGGAAAATATAAAACGAATCCAAATGTTGTCGTTTCGGGGGTAGATGAATTTGGATTGGAAGTTTCAAACGGCAGTTTATCAGCAGGTCGGAATATTATTCACGAAGACGTTGCCTATGGTCGAAGGGTCGTATTGATTGGGAAAACGGTGCTCAACAAAGTATTTCCCTATAGCGATCCGATTGATAAAAAAATTCTGATTAATGGAATTTCATACCGTGTAGTAGGCATCATAGAGCCTAAAGGCGAACTCTTTGGAAATGATCAAGACAATGTTGTCATTATTCCAATTACGAGCTATTTACAATACTTTTCGCATTCACACACAAGTTTGGGAATTTCAGTCAAAGCACCTTCGGCGGAAGATTTTGATGCCGTGAAGGAAGAAGCATCGGATCAAATGCGCATTGTAAGGGCTTTGCAACCCAACGAAGAAAATAATTTTGAAATGATTACCAATGATTCCCTCATCGAAACGTTTGGTGCTTTTACAGCCGGGATTAAGATGTTCGCCTTTGCCGTATCAATTATTGCTCTCATTGTTGCAGGAATAGGCATCATGAATATTATGCTCGTTTCCGTCACTGAACGGATAAAAGAAATCGGCATTCGAAAAGCCATCGGCGCCACACGCAATAACATTCTTTTTCAATTTTTATTAGAAGCTGTTTTTTTGAGCCTATTAGGCGGCATAATCGGTGTTATACTTGGCGTGTTAGCAGGGAATGGTATCTCTTTAATCATGACAGTAAAACCAGTTGTACCAATGGACTGGGTATTTATCGGACTCGGCGTTTGTTCGGCAATCGGTGTCATTTTTGGTATTTATCCCGCTTATAAAGCCGCCAGTCTTGATCCTATCGAATCCTTAAGATTTGAATAACGATAGAATCGAATTAAACGATACAATTAGTCATTGTAGGAGCAGAACCTCGAGTATTATTTGGAATTATCATTGATTCAATAAGAATCAAACGGCCATGAATTAAACAAAATAATTATCATTTAACCGATTCTGCTGCTTGACAGAAGAAAAGTAATCCCTAATATGACGAATGATTAAAAATAGAATAAATACAATGAAAGATGATGAGTTATTTTCTAATTTAGCCTCTGAAGGTATCGTCATTCATGTTGAAGGTGTCGCTAAAAAAGTAAACCCTGCATTTTGTAGATTATTTGGTTATTCGGAAGAGGAACTCATCGGGCAAAATCTCATTCAACTTTTAGTTGAACCAAAAAGTATTGACCTCACAACGGAGCGTGAAAAAAGAATAAATCCTAAACCCTATTTTGTAAATGGTATAAAAAAAGACGGATCAATTATCCCCGTAAAATTAATTTCTCAGGAAAAATATTTAGAAAATAATGAAAAAATACGTGTTGTACTCGTAACCGAGGATCTATTAATACATTCTGAGCGACAAGAAGCGCTTATTCAAAGTGAGAAACGACTTGAAAGTCTTTCCAATTTGACAAGCGAAGGTATCATTATACATGAAAACGGTTTCGCCAAGGATGTGAATAAGACACTTCTCAAAATGTTTGGATATACAAGAGAAGAATGTATTGGTGTAAACATGATCGAACTTCTAGCTCCTGAAGAATATAGAGAATATGTGTATTCCCGCATGCGAAGTAGCGAATATTTGCCTTATGAAGTGGAAGGTTTAAAGAAAGATGGTACGCGTTTTCCTGCTGAAATTGAAGCCAAAGAATTTATAAAGGATGGCATAAATTATAGAGCTGTAGCGATTCGAGATCTTAGCGAACAAAAAAGAAAAGAAACCGAAATGAGTGGCCAAAAACTTCTTTTCGAAACCATGTTTAATGCTATTCAGGATGGAATTATATTTGCAGATTGCGATCGAAATATTTTACTTGTAAACCGAGCATTTGAAAAAATCTTTGGATATTCTCAATCTGAACTGACTGGGAAAAGTGCAGCTGTAGTATATGCAGATCTAAAATGCTTCAACAAAGCGGGAATACAGGTTTATAACGAAAATTCCGAAACGAAAAACTTACTTTTTAAGATGGATTACAAAACTAAATCGGGTCGAACATTTTTAGGGGAAACATTTGGGACCAAACTATATAATGCCGAGGGAGAATGGATTGGCAATTTTGGTATAATCCGTGATATCTCAGAACGAGAAGAAATGATTGAGGCTCTCAAAATAGCAAAAGATAGAGCCGAAGAATCGGATATCCTAAAATCACAGTTCTTGGCTAATATGTCTCACGAAATTCGCACGCCGATGAACGGCATTGTCGGATTTTCTCAACTATTAAAAAAGGATAATATCGACGAAACAAAAAAGAACAATTATATCGATATTATTGTTAATAGTAGTACACAACTACTTCGAATTATTGATGATATATTGGAAGTTTCACGTCTGGAGACAAATCAGCTGTCCCTTATTGAAACGGAAGTTTGCATTAATGACGTTCTCGTTGAACAGCTCAATATTTTTACGGATGCATCACAAAAAAGAGATGTCCAAATATTTCTAAAAAAGGGATTAAATGATGATGAAAGCCGTATTAAAACTGATTCTTCAAAGCTCCAAAAAATTCTCAGTAATCTCATCGAAAATGCTTTAAAATTTACGAGTGACGGTTTTATTGAAATAGGTTATATTTTAAAAGATAATTTCCTTGAATTTTATGTAAAAGATACAGGTATTGGTGTGTTGCCTGCATTACAAGACAAAATCTTTGATCGCTTTTCACAGGCAAATGAAAAAATAGCGTCGATGTATGGCGGCTTAGGCTTGGGCCTGTCAATCGTAAAAGAAAACGTAGAGATACTAGGTGGTAAAATAATATTAAAATCAGAAGAGAATGTTGGCTCTAATTTTATTTTTACAGTTCCTTACAAACAAATTGATTTGATACAAAATCCAGCTCCAATTAAAGAATCGACAAAAAAAAGACCCATGAAATCGCACCCCGCTACAATTTTAATTGCAGAAGATGAAGTGATTAATTATCTATATTTAGAATCACTATTTCATGAGCTTAACCCAGAATTTACAGTTTTACATGCTAGAAACGGTTTAATGGCCGTTGAAATGGTAGTGAAGAATCCAAAAATTTCTGTTGTTTTTATGGATATTAAGATGCCCAAACTGAATGGCTACGATGCACTAAAAATAATTAAGAAAAGCAGGCCGAAACTTATAGTAATCGCTCAAACTGGTTTTTCGACTGAAGAAGAGAAAAATAGAGCGAAACAGGCTGGATTCGATAGCCTTATTACGAAACCGATTTATGAACATACTATAAAAGAACTTTTGATCAAGCACAGCCTTCTATTTGATGACTAGTTCGATATTTTTATACTATAAGATTTGATGAATAGAAAGAATCATGATTCTTTTGGAAAAACAATGGACCCCTGAAATAAAAAACGATTTTTTATGAAATTATTTTTACGACAAACGACTAAACTTCTATCATTATTATTGCTGATTTCGGCTGCGTTCGGCGAAAGCTATGCTTTGCTCAAATATCCCATGGGAACGCAATCTTTTTCTACGGGAGGTGTAAAATCATCGAACCCAACTTTAGTAGGGGATGTAGGTATCAATCCTGCATTGTCTATCTATGCAAATAATATTTTAATTTCCACCAACGGAATACGACATTTAGCAGGCATATCAGGATTCTCAGGAAAAGCAATTCTTCCCATCGAAAATCATTTTCTCTTTGGTGAACTTTTATTTTTGAATTATGGCAACTTTGATCTTACGGATCAATATGGAAATATCAATGGACGTTTTAGTTTCTATGAACTTGCAGTAAATGCTGGATATGCCTACAAGCTGACGAATAGTTTGGGTCTTGGTTCTGTTCTAACGTCCTACCAACGACGCGCCAATGGTGACATCAACAATGAGACATTTATAACGGTTGGCGCAATATATCGAAGCCCGGAAGATTCATTAACAATTGGAATGTCATTAGATCACTATCCCTTAACAGAACTCTCTGAACCATCGCCCTTTTCCATGCGGCTTGGCTTTTCAAATACCTTGGCTCATTTGCCGTTACGTATCAGCATTGATGGCGTCATCGAAGAATCGGGAGATTATCATTTTGAAATAGGTGGAAATATTGAAATAACAAAATCATTTCTAATTCACGTGGGGATGACATCCTATCGATTTGATTACCAAACCGGCGTTGCCAGGCAAGATGTGTTCGCAGGCGCATCACTCGGGTTTAGCTACGCACTAAAGAAAACGAGTATTCACTGGGGATTAAAAAGTTATGCGTCAATGGGGACTGTGACCCAAGCAGGCATCAGTCGCATTTTTTGGTAATTTGTTTTAAACCACAGCATTTATCTTTTTTCAATTTAGATTCTCTCATGAAAAGTATCAAACACAACATAAAACAATTTAGCAATGAGCATCGTCTTAAGTTTTATCAGTCAGGGACTTTATCGTTGCTTTGGGTTCTGATATTTTTTGCCGTTTTTCCTGAAAATATTTTCTCAGGACAAGCGCCCTATGATGAGGGAACGCTCCTTGTCCAATTTGATGAATCATTAAAAAAATCGGATATTCAATTGCTTTTAAATGGGATGTCTGCTTCGCTGAATCAAAAACTCGTCAAGCGAATGAATATATGGAAGCTTGATGTGGATATTTCAAAAACGTCTTTAGAAACCGCCGCAGAAGATATGAAATTCTGGAGTTTTGTAAGAAATGTCCAATTTGATCATTTTATAAGTTTGCGCGAAATACCCAACGATCCTTCTTTTCCAAACCAATGGGGTCTCAACAATACCGGACAAACTGGCGGAACCGACGATGCCGATATTGATGCGATTGAAGCATGGAATTTAGGGACGGGTGGCGTAACGGATGCGGGCATCCAAATCGTTTGTGCAGTAGTGGACGGCGGTGTTCAACTTGATCACAATGATTTAATCGATAATATTTGGCGGAATGAATTTGAAATACCGTCTAATAATATTGACGATGATAATAATGGCTACATCGATGATGTATTTGGATGGAATTCTTATGTCCATTCAGGTAACATTTCTCTTAATTCACATGGCACGCATGTAAACGGCATCATTGGCGCGATGGGCAATAATGGGAACTTGGTTTCCGGCGTAAATTGGCATGTCAAACTTTTGAATGTTGCTGGCGAATCCACCGTAACATCCACGGTTCTTGAATCGTATGGCTATATCCTTGACCAAAAAATGAGATGGATTGAAACAAATGGAGATTCAGGCGCATTTATTGTCGCAGAAAATTCGAGCTTTGGTATTGACGAGGCGTTTTGTGAAGACGGCAATTATCCCTTATGGAACGAAATGTACAATGCGATGGGAGAGGCGGGAATTCTTTCGGTAGCAGCGACTGCAAATGCCAATTATAATGTTGATGTTGTTGGCGACGTTCCGACTTCTTGTTCGAGTCCTTTTCTTATTTCGGTGACGAATACGACTAAATATGATACAAAATCAAATTCAGCCGGGTACGGATTAACCACCATTGATCTTGGTGCGCCAGGGACTATTATTTTATCGACAGATTTGAATCATGGTTCGAGCAATAAATCGGGTACAAGCATGGCAGCTCCTCATGTAGCAGGTGCCATATCATTGATGCATGCAAATGCTAATGCAGATTTTGCTGCGTATTATATAAATGAACCGGCAATGGCGTCTCTTGAACTCAAGAACATGATTTTGACGACTGTTGACACCTTGCAATCCCTTGTGAATACAACTGTTTCGGGTGGTCGGTTAAATCTGTATTCAGCGTGCCAAACCATCGCAGGTTGGGGGTATTCTGATTCAACAAACATTATTTTACATATTAAGGAAAAGAATATTTTTCTTAATGGTGATAGCTTTGTGACGCATGTTTTTCAAACTCAAAATGACACAAGCTCATTCTCATCACGACTTTTTTTCCCCGCAAATTCAAATATTCAAGTTAAAATTGTGAATAAGACAAATCTGCCTCAAAACTGGACATTTTCTCATTTTTCGGCTCCTCTCATACATATTGAACCCAACGATAGCGCTATTACCGGTTTTTTTACGCCTGAACCAGGCGTGTATAGCTATTATGATACAAGTTTCGCAGGTAAAGCAACTGGATTGATTGGTGTCGTTGTTGTTAATAATAATCTCAATGATATTCCTCTTGTTTGGGCTATTTCTGAAATAGATACGACATGGCTTAGAGCTATTGAAAATTCTGCAAATAATCCGGTAAGCTATCAAGCGAGTCAATATTATATTAACGGAAAAAACGCTCCTGAAACCTACACAGAGTCTTTCTCAGATTTTCAGGTGATAGCCTCGACCAATAGGCATGTCGCTGCACTAAATCTTGGTATGTTACCTCACGCATTGCGATTTCATGGCTTTCAAGTTGAATATGAAAGCTATACAAAATCGATTATAGGATTGTATAGCCAGTCGCAAAAAGAGTTTTTATTACCTCAACTCAATACAGGCGAATATCCCATCCATGACCAAATTATGACAAGTATGAGACTCTGGAATAATGAAACCGACGGTCTCCTTTTTAATTTAAAGGTTATCAATCCATGAGGAAATTATTGACTATTTTCGCCATTTCCGTATTGGGTTTTGGACAGGACTTTTCAATAAATATTATTGAAAACTCGATGGAATTTAATGGTGTGTCCCTAAGTGTAACAAGTTTTTCTAATACAGACGTTCCTCAAATTCCAGGTCCTCACATAGTAGGTAATTTAGGTAGTTCGCTTACGATAGAAGTCAACAATTTAACGAATCAGGAACAACATTTTAATATTTTGGGTCTCGACATTTTACCCGAAAATAACGGTTGGCCAATTGGAAATGGAGGGATAGCGCCTTTGTCCAGCACGGTTATAAATATGCCAAGCAATCAAGTCGGGACTTGGATTTACACCGTCACGACACAAGGAGCCATCAGCATTGAGAGCGGTCTTTTTGGTATCATCAGTATTGTTGAAGCGAATCAAATCGTACCAAAAATTGTTTTAAGTTATGAAATGGACAGCGCCTGGCATCTTGGGAACGAAATCGACACCTATCATTATAATCCTGACTTGTTTTTTGTAAATCATGAAGTATTAGATGCGGATTCTATTATTCAAAACCCTCTGAATTCATTTGGCATGTCCTTGGATATAGAACTTGTGAATATGGGATATTTAGTACATCGATATGAATTTAATGAACTTACGGCGACGCTAAAATCTTCGGATGCGAATGAATTGCTAGCACCCATTGAGTTAACGGGCTATTTTGATGTCTTTCCAGGAGAGCGTTATCAATTAGCATTGGGGGCTCATCTTGAAGGTGATTATGTCATATCGCTTCATTATTTAAATCCCATTTCGGGACATTCGATTCAAGAGAATCATATTATTGCGCATTTTGAAGATTTTTCTGCAAATATTGGTGATATTAATCTTGATGGGAACAAGAATATTTTAGATCTTGTTATCATGATTGATTTTTTATTGGGTGAGGTCGTACCGAGCGAGACTGAATTCTTTCGATCGGACATGAATTCCGACGGCCAACTCACGGTCCAAGATATTGTTATTCTTGTCAATCTCATACTTTTTATTTTATAGAATATTTTTAAAAAGAAGAAAAGCCTGCTCTTTTATAAAGGGATACTTTCGATTAAGTTATCGGCCCAAAAGGGAAGGACGAAACATTCCTAAAATAGGATTTATTATATGAAAAATATTAGCAAATTACTTATCATTGTAGCGATTATAATAGGTGTTTTTTCATTTACACCATTAGGTCAAACTCTTTTCGCATCGGCGAGTTCAGTTTCTCAGAAGTTTCGTGTTCTTAATGACATGATTAACCTACTGAACGAAAATTATGTTGAAGATGTTGATTGGGACAAAACAATGGAAGGGGCGCAACGTGGACTCATGGAAGCGCTGGATCCCCATTCTGTTTTTATTAGTGCCGATAAATTGGACAAAATTAACGAGAATTTCAGAGGAAATTTTGAGGGAATAGGCATCGAATTCGATATCCTCGATAATTACATTACGGTGATTACGCCTATTGCTAGCAGCCCCTCTGACGGCGTTTTGTATTCAGGGGACAAAATTGTTTCCATTGATGGAAATTCTGCTTTTAAGATTACACGGGAAGAGGTTTTTACAACCTTGAGAGGTGAGAAAGGCGCGCCGGTTGATCTTGAAATCGCTCGACCTGGCCACAAAGAGCTTTTAAAAGTGACAATTATTCGAGACAAAATCCCGATTTATTCCGTCATCGCGAAATTTATGCTAGATGAAAAAACGGGATATATTTTACTAAATCGATTCTCGGCCACGACATCCAACGAAATATTTACTGCTATTGATGAATTATTAGCTCAAAATATGAGTCAACTCATCATTGATTTAAGAAATAATAGTGGCGGCTATTTGGATGAAGTCATCAAAGTAGTCGATTCTTTTCTTCCAGGAGGCGAAGTTATCGTCTCGACAAAAGGTCGATTGAAAAATGCCAACGAAATTGTTTATTCGCGGAATAAAAAACATTATTACGATTTCCCAGTTACCATGATGATTAATCGTGGTTCCGCAAGTGCCAGCGAGATTTTGTCCGGCGCATTGCAAGATTTAGATAGGGGATTGGTTGTTGGCGAGACAAGTTTTGGCAAAGGTTTAGTCCAACGACAATATGATTTAAGAGACGGTTCTGCTATTCGCGTAACGGTTGCACGATACTTTACGCCAAGTGGACGGCTGATTCAACGCCCTTATGAAGAAGGCAATTCTCATGATTATTACGTTGATATTTATGATGAAGAATACGGTCATATCGATTCGTCTAAACTCGCTGATTTGCCAGTATTTAAAACGAAATCGGGACGTAATGTCTATGGTGGGGGTGGTGTAACGCCGGATGTAGTACTACATAAACCCGAAACATTTACACGAGATTTAGCGGTTGTGAGAGGGAACTCGAAGCGTCCATTTTTTAAGTATGCTTCGGAATATGCATTGAAACACCCAGAATTAAGTCATGAATGGGAAACTTTTAGAAAAGACTTCTCTTTTTCTCAATCCGAAATGGATGAATTTTACGCGAGTCTTGATTCGATTGATGTCAGTATCGAGAAATTGCATGATGATGAAAAATACGTCCGCCTTTTTCTAAAAAGTGAACTCGCGTCCAAACTTTGGGGTCGGCAGGAAGAATATCACGTCCGCATAGCTCAAGACAGTCAAGTTATTGAGGCAATGCAGTATTTTGACAAAGCAAGAGCAATTGCCCTTGAAGGTGGCTATGCATTGGCTAGTCAATAATGAATTTGTTAAAAAAACAATCTGAAAATGGATTGACTTTCCTAGTCAGTCCTGATATGATAGAAGACAATGAAAATGAATAATTATTTAATTCTAAATGTTAAGGAAGGGTAATCCTAATGGTAGCTTGGTTTAATAACGGCGGTCCTTTTATGTGGCCAATTTTAATTGTTGGAATTTTTGGTGTAATAATCGCAATTGAGCGTTTTATTAGCCTTATTAAAACAAAAACTGCAACAACTTTATTCTTGAAAAATATTGGCTCAACACTTAAAGATGAAGGTGTAGAAGCAGCAAAAGAAGTATGTCGCACAACTCCTGGTTCAATTTCTCAGATTTATCTCGCGGGACTTTCAAGAGTCGACAAGGGCTCTGAAGCGGTTGAAAAGGCTGTAGAAAGTGCTGGTTCTATTGAGATGTCATTTCTTGAAAAAAACATGGTTTGGCTTTCAACTGTTTCAACTTTAGCGCCGATGCTTGGTTTTACGGGTACGGTTGCAGGTATGGTTTCCGCTTTTGATGCGATCGCCGCAGCCAATGATATTTCACCTGCGGTTGTTGCCGGTGGTATTTCTCAAGCTCTTTTAACGACATTATTTGGACTTGTTGTGGCTATGATTATCCAAACATCCCAAAACTTTTTCATGTGGATTATTGATGGCGTCATTGTAAAAATGGAAGAAACATCAATTGAGTTAGTTGATACTTTAGAATCAATGAGCAGCTAATAATTAATAAACCTAAAAAAAGACAGCCTTATGCTAATTAAAAAGAAAAAGCGTCCACAAGGAGAGATTCCAACAGCTTCTCTACCTGATATTGTGTTTATGTTACTCATCTTCTTTTTGGTAACAACGACACTTGATGTGGATAAAGGAATTGGTCTTGTTTTACCCGCAAAAGGTCAGGAAACGGAAGTCTCTAAAAATAATATTACGAATATTTTCGTGAATGCTACAGGAAAACTTGCTGTAGGTTCAGGTGATGATATTACTCTCATCGAAATTCGAGATTTGAAACAAGAGATTCAAAAAAGACTCGTTGCAAATGACAAGATGATTTTCTCCGTAAAGACAGACAGTCGAACTAAATATCAAACCTATGTTAACGTTATGGATAAGCTAAAACAAGCTAATGCTCGACGTATTTCAATTGCAGATACGGAGGGTTAATAATGCGTTTAAATAAAAAAGTAAAGCCCGAAGGCGGTATCCCAACTTCATCATTACCTGATATTATTTTTATGCTTTTAATTTTCTTTATCGTTGTTTCGGTATTAAGAGAATTCACAGGTCTCAAAGTTCTATTGCCTGAAGCCAAAAAAATAGCGAAACTCGAAGGTAAACGACACGTCTCAAATATTTGGGCTACTAAAGAAGGCATCATTTCAGTGGATGACCAAATTGTCAAGGTTTCCGAAATTCGGAATATAATGTATGACAAACGCGTGGCTGATCCACAACTCGTGGTTTCCTTGAAAGCCGATCGTCAAGTTGAGATGGAACTTATTTCAGACATCCATCAAGAGTTGCGAGAAGCGGATGCATTAAAGATTAACTATTCTTCAAAAGCAGGAGGGATTTAAGTATGATTGAAAAACAAAATCCTGATGTATCCTTAGCATTGAAATTTAGAAAATACATTGAAATCGCGACTATCTTTACATTGGCGACTTTCACGGTTGTTCTTTATGCTTTTCCTAAATTTGAAATACAAGAAATTCAACAAGAAGCGTACTTACCCCCTATCGAAAATATTGATATTCCACCTGAGATTCAACAATTTGAGAAACCGCCTCCACCTGCACGTCCATCTATTCCTATTGAATCGGAGGATGAAGATATTGATGATGATATGACCATCGATGAAACGGATCTTGACGATTTCGAAGATTGGGACGAACCACCTCCTCCGCCAGAAAGCAATGTTATTTTTGTTGCCTATGATGAAGCACCGGAGCCATTGGGTGGCTACGAAGCTATCCAACGTAATGTTGTTTATCCAGATATCGCACGAGAAGCTGGTATCGAAGGGACTGTTATTGTTCAAGCCCTTATTTGGAAAGATGGTAGTGTTCGTGAAGTCAAAATATTAAAGGGTATCCCCAAAACTGGCTTGAACGAAGCCGCTATGGAAGCTATTCAAAAAACGACATTCAAGCCAGCCTATCAAAGAGATAAAGCCGTTCCCGTTCGCATTTCGATTCCTGTTAAATTCCGCTTATCTGATAGTCGATAGAACAGTTAAATTACATTTGAAAAAGCTCAGTTTTACTGGGCTTTTTTTTAGTATTGGTTAAAAAAATGTTAAAATGCTGGTTTGTCGAAGCTCGCTTTTTCATGATGCAAAGGAATGCCGTTTTCATAAATCTGCTTTTCAGGTTTGTCCATAAGCCCTGGGAATTGTTTATAGAGATTGCGAGCAAATAAATAGTCCAAATCTTCGTTTGAATCAGGACTCCATCCCATTACGCGATTCCATATTTCTTCGGATTCCATACAAAAGTAAATAAAAAGATCATCACTTCCGTATTTTTTTAATTCGCTATAAATGTGATGATACATCTCTAAACGCAAGGGCTTGGGATAACGCATTTTTCCATCCATGCCATGAATAAGTTCAGCGAACATAATTTTTGATTTGGGAAATTTCTCCAATACTTTTTCCTTCATATCCGGTGGAAAACGAAGGGAGCCCATGGAAATCCAGGCGATATTTTTGGGATGGATGACGTCAAATATCTGTTGAATAAGTTCCGTATAATTTATTTCCCAATGTTCATGATAGAGAATGGGGTCAAAATGCAGCCCAATTTTATAGCCATCAGCCTGAACTTTTGAGGCTGCTTCTAAGCGCTCCTTCAACGTGGCGGCTTTATGTTCTTCTTTTGTGATGATGGATTGAGGATTGACAGACCATGAAATAACAGTATGCCCCTTATGGTCAAGACCAATGACATTATCTATTTTATTAGACTTCGTTTTGAGCTCTAAAAGGACATTAGGCAAATGGGCAAATGCCTCAATGATTTCTTTCGAAAATTCGCTGGATGAATCAAAGGCCAAACTATCCGAAAGTTCACCTGTGCCGATGCGAAAAAAGCGTCTAGGCTGAGTTGCAATTTTCTCAGAGACCTCTTTGAAAATTTTTTTGGAATCAGCGTAAACCGTCGTTACAGGATTATTAAGATAAAATTGTAAAATGCAATAAGTGCAATCGATGGGACAATTCGTTGTTTGATTAATGACATGATAATTACAACATCGATAAATTCGATCTGTGCCAGGGCATTGTTTGACCGTATGTCCCTCTTTTTCCGTAAGCAACAGTTCGCGCTTCCCCTCATGGATTGTATGATTGAAAAGCTCGTCTTTTACGGCTTGATTCACTTCGATAATGCTAATGTCTGCATCTGGATTATGGGATTGATAATTTTTTGCGAGTGCCTTATTTTGCATTTTCTCATCAATGTAAATTTTGGAAATTATGGGTTCTTTCATGAGTCTAAATCATTTCAAAAAGTTTGCGAAAATCATCATGTTCTAAGCAGTTGATGAATGATTTTAATGCGTCATTATCATTAATATGTGTCAAAATATTAACGCCTTGTACTTCGAAGTTTGGATCATAATCAATTTTAATCGGGTAATATTTTTGGATGTCTTTAATAGCGGTTTCTAATTTTCGGCGAGAGTCTGATAACAAGGGATAACGATTTTCATGAATACGCTGACGAATCGTCTGTAATTCGATTTTGATATGTGTCGAATCTGGAATAGCGTGTAACGGAATATATTTTTGAAGAAGTTCATGGATGGCGATATCATCGCGTTTAGAAATTTCCCAAAGATTTTGAATGATTTCTAAAAATACGTTTAAACCTGGAGTATAGGTTTCGAGAAAATATTTTGCCCAATCGCTATGATTTTCGATACGTTGCAACACTTGCGTCCGTTTAAGGCTGATATTTTTCTCCACAATAAAAAGTTGGAGTGCTTCCGGAAGTTTGTTGAGCTCCAAAAGTTTTTCAACGAATTTCTTTTGAGGTGGATAGTTCAGCACAGGAAGGATTTCGATTGCGAGCTGTGCAGGACTATATCCTAATTGTTGCGCAATTAAAACTAAACGAGCTTCTTCAATAAGATTGAGTGGCGAATAGAATTCAGCCACCGTTTTTATGAGGTCAACGGTTTTTTCAATGTCATTGATGATAAACGCTGGCTTGCTTAACACGCCTGTTTCTTGTCCAATTTCAAAGAGATGTATATTCCCAACAATTTTCATGCAAGACGCTGTTTGTAAACAAAGCAATGGCTTGTCGATTAGACATGGTTCAGAAGACATTGGCGATGATTGGGGGAATGGTAATATTTTGAAATTTGAATGTATTGTGGGGCCGTATAGACTGACGGATTGAAAGCTAATATTCATTTATAATTTCCTACCTTCTAATTGATGCATCATATAATGCATTTAAGAAAAAATGCGATGGGCGCAATAAAAACAAGAAATGCATCTCTTTTAGTGATAAAGGAATGAGGGTGTTTTGCACAATGCATAAAATCGATTGAATAATTTGATGTTTCACTTTATACTCTGACACCGAAAAGAAAATGATACTAAAATGAAAGGGAGCCCCTATGAAATTTAGATCTTTTTTTAAACCAAGTTCGATTATTAAGTCAGGTTTAATCGCCATTGTGGTGATGGGATTACTCAATACCGAAAGCTTTGGTCAAAACGAGACTTTAGTGAAAGATAATCCATTTTTAATGGGGCAATGGTCTGGTTCAGGGGCATTCCTAGATACAAATATTCGTGATAAAGTCGGCGATGTTTCAATCATTGTAGATATTTTTCAAGACGGCCAAGTTTCGGTTAAATTTGATGATTATGATATGAAAGACATTAGGCTTGTTGAGACAAAATACGGTTTTGAAATTCGCGGCGGAATAGAACCATTCTCGAAAAGCGGCGTAGAGTTTAAAAAAGATAAGCTCATTATACTCCTCGTTTTTCCGAAAACAGACAGAGAAACCGTTACACGTTCCGATGCAAATTTTCATCTGAAAAGTAATTATTTCTTTGATTTTACGATGCGTGTAGGTGGCGTTATTTTAAATAAGTTATAAATGGAATAAACATCACAGTATTGACGCCCAACAAATGACGTTTTTAAATACTAGATTCTATCTTGTAATATCGCTGGATCGGGCTGAGGAATAACGACTTTACCCACGAGAAGACCTTTTTTCTTTACTTCGGCGACGGCGGCATCAATAGCGGCTTCGACGGCGGCGACATCTCCTGTGAGTGTAAAATAGGCTTTTCCGCCAATGGCCATGGCGAGATGCACTTGAATAAGTTCGACATCTGCCGCTTTGACGGCCGCATCTGCAGCTTCGATGAGTGAGGCGACGCTAAAAGTCTCTATAATGCCTAAGGCTTGCAAGTTTGTTACTTGAACATTGCCCGTAATGGCCGGAAAAATCTGTGGATGGACATTCGGTATAATAAATTGGTCCACTTCTGTTGCATCTGCGACTTCGCTGCCAGCTTTTACGCTCGCTTTTACGGCATCCGTGTCGCCAGCAATGACAATCATGTATTTCCCTGGGCAAATCGTTCGATTAATAAGGAGTTCTACGTCGGCGGCTTTTAACATGGTATCCGCCACCTGAAAGCCGCGTGAAATGCTCGTCGTTTCGATACAGCCTATTGCGTTAATTTTCATATAAAATCCCTATTTTCTTTCAAGGGTAATGTGTTTACGGGTAATATTTTTTACAGTACCATTTATAGATGCATGAATCGGAACACCGAGGGTATCTGCAGAAATTTTTGCGATTAGTTGCCCCACTTTTACAGTATCGCCAACTTTAACACTCGCGTCACAGCTTTGTCCGATGTGTTGTTTTAAAAGTATATTTACGGTCTTAGGTGATGGCTTATTTGTGTCGAAAACAACCCTGTCCGACTTGTATTTATAAAGACCCAATTGCTTCATAAGGCGATCTGTTGGTACTTTACGATATTCTCTCAAGGGATGCTCTTCTTTTGTCAAAACTTTCGCTTCGTCAGGTGACCAAGCGATATCATCTTGCCGATTCCCCTCTTTTGCTGAAACGCACATATTTCGCGGATCCAGGCCTTCTGGGCATGCGTAAAGCGAGCAAATATTGCATTCGCAACAGGCTTGCGCCCATTTGTTGAGGAGACGATTATCGGGGCCTGTAAATTCTAAAGCACGCATGACTAAATGAGGTTGCACCGGTTGACCTAATAAATATCGTGGGCACATTTCTGTACATATACTGCATTGGTCGCAGGTCGATTTCCCAATCGCCTTATACGTTCTTTCAGATTGACGTTTTTTTAGAATAAGGTCATGTTCATCGTCTAAAACAATATATCCAGAACTTGTTTTAGTTACGGCAGCAGAAAGATCCGTCACGATATTTCCCATCATTGCGCCGCCATCAATCACCGAAAATTCTTTAAAAACGGCACCACCGCAGACTTCCAAAGCCTCTTCAATAGACATCCCGATAGGAGCCCAAAACGTTTTTGGCTGCTTAACGCCACCTAATATGCAAATCAACGAATGTGTAACGGGAATACCCTGGCTGGCTTGATACATATTGTATAAAGATTCGACATTATTGACAACAACGCCAATATGAAGGGGAATGCCGCCTGTGGGAATGAGTCGGTCTGTTGCGGAATACACCAGTTCATATTCATCGCCAGCGGGATAGACATCATCCATGGTGTGAAGCTCAATGTTGGCTTTTTTCAAAAGGGGCGTCAGTTTTTCAATTTCATCAACGTGCTTTGCTTTGATGCCAAAAATAGCTCGCTTTGCGCCGACCTGTTCTTTAGCCAAAAGCAGTCCTTTAATAATCTCATCAGCGTAATGATTTATCAGCGTCATGTCTTTGGTAAAAAGGGGTTCACATTCGGCACCATTTGCAATAATAATTTCCACTTTTGCATCAAGTTTTTTATAGCTTGGGAAACCCGCCCCACCGGCGCCTACGACACCTGCTGTTTTTATATTTTGGAGAAATGAATTAGACAAATGAGTTTCCTTTATTAGAGATGAATCAATCTCGATGTGATGTCGTTATCGAATCGAATAAAGTGTTAGGATTTATTTTGGGAATAGCGTTATCAATCAAATCTGATCCCTTTTTCTGCGACTCAGGGAAAAGCCACCGAAACCACTAATAATAGCCATATAAAATCCTAAATCATAGAGCCAGCCAACGTTGTTTGTTTCGTAAATCCGAGACGTATCATTAAAAAAACCAAGAATCAAACTGATGGGGGCAATCCAACCATGCCATACGCCCATAAAAAAGCCAGCAGTGTTTTCAGGTCCGATAAAATTGTTGCTTGCCGGGACACAAGCCATCAATAAAACAGATGTAATGAGAGCTAAAAATAGTTTCATTTTCATGGATTAATCTCCTCAAAAAAGCCTTTGTCTTTATTTTTTCGTACGTTTTCGGCATTATAGACCCGGCCATTCATCGCAATGTAAACGCCATAAGGGAGCATTTGCACATAGGCTAAACTAGCGCCGAGATTGAAAAGACCGTCGGAACTACCAAAAACGTATGGAATCATGGCGCCTGTCAGAATAATCGTTTTGTCTTTGATATGTTGGTTTAAATAACGTGCCGTTTGATCCATTGAATCTGTGCCATGAGTTATCAGAATTTTGTCACCTTTGGCAGCTTTGCAACTATTCAAAATTATTTCTCGGTCATTATCAGTAATATCAAGGCTATCCTGCATCATGAGTGTGCGGACTTGGATATTTAATGACGACCGACCGCGTTTGAGCATATCTTGTAAATGTGAATCTTTAAAGAAAAGTTCGCCGGTGAGCTCATTATATTCTTTATCAAATGTACCGCCTGTAATTAAAATCTGTATACTCATTGATGCCTCGTCATTTCTTGATGAATATAAAAATCTCGTCCGTAAATACTAAAAGATAAAACTGATTTCGATGGAAAAGGGGCACTGATTTATATGATACAAACTGTAAAATGGTGCGAGTGTTTCATCATCAAGAATAATGATGTCGATTATTATTTGTGCCTTTATACAGATTTGGATTTAGATTGCAGCATCATGAAAAAGATGAAGGATGTCTGAGATGAACTGCAAATCCTGCGACCAAAAAATAAAATCAAGTGATGGCTTTTGCTCAAGTTGCGGCAGTCGCATTATGAATAAAAGGCTCACAATCGGCGGCATTAAAGAAGAATTAGTTGAGTCTTTTTTTGACTGGGACAACGTATTTATGAAAACATTTTTGCATTTATTTACACAGCCCAAAGCGGTTTTAGATGCTTATATCAGCGGCGCACGTAAAAAGTATTTCAAACCTTTTTCTTTTCTGATCGGTTATGCATCGCTGGCCTTGTTTTTTTTCAAGTTTTTCCCTATGCCAAATCCAATTAAAATTAATATTTCGGATGACGGTGGTGGAAAAATTGCTGCTTTAAATTTTCTAAATAATTTGGATGCACAATTCTACGAATATTACAATTTTTACATTATTCTTTCAATTCCGATTATTGCGCTTTTTGCCTATTTAACATTCAAAAAATTAGGGAATAATTACGCCGAACATTTGGTTTTTCAATCTTATATCCAATCGCTTATAGGATATGTTTCGCTGTTATTGCAACTCATATTTCTGCATTTACTGGAGTTAAATTCTAATATTTATTCATTGATTTCATTTCTGTTTATTGTCGTTTATTGGAATTACGTCTTTATCAAATATTATGATATTAGCCTCAAAAAAGCGCTATGGGCAAATCTCAAGTTTATAGGCATCATCATCATAACCGCTTTAGTTTCGCTTTTATTAGTGTTGCTCATCATCATCATATTTGCGTGATACACATAAAATTTTATTTTTTTATTGGAGAGCCATACGAACGGTCTAGATTCTCCCTATGAAAAATTTAATTACAACTATTATACTTATTTTAATCACCTTACCTTTGTTCGGTGATGAACTCTCTAATTTAGAGAAAAAACTTACAGATGATCAACGTAAACAAGCTGTTTATTTTGAAAAAAATATTATGGCAGTTTGTTGTTTTGGGGGTCCCGTTCATAGTCATGGCCAAAACCAATATACGGAAGCGGCTAAAATTGATATTCGTAAAATGATTCTGGCAGGCAGAACCGAATCTCAGATTTTGGATTATTTTCGCAATCAAATCGACCCTCGTACTGGCCAACCTTATGGCAATCGTATTCTTGCTGCTCCAAAATCAGATGAAATGGTGGGTCAAGTTTCGTATTGGATGGTCGTTGCCTTTAGCATTGTTGGCTTAGCGCTTCTTTGGATTATGATTAAACGATTGAGAAAACCAAATTCCAATAGCACTCCAAAAGCTACAAATATACCTATTGATTCTAGAGTTGAAGACGAGCTCAAAGCTCTCGAAGATTAAGGCTTTAATAAACCTATTATAAAATCCCACTCATTCTTCTGCACAGGTTGAATGGATAATCGTTGACCGCGTTTGATGACGAGCATGTCTTTGAGCTGAGGGTATTCTTTTAATTCATTCAGGGAAATTGTTCGTTTAAATTTTTCCACAAATTTAACATCTACCATCATCCAGCGCGGCGTTTCAATTTTAGATTTTGGATCAAAATAATTTGACATACTGTCGAAAGCAGTGAAATCTGGATACGATTCTCGAACAATTTCCATAATACCGACAATGCCAATCACGTCGCAATTTGAATGATAAAAGAAAGCTTTATCCCCGATTCTCATATCGTCTCGCATATAATTACGCGCTTGATAATTACGAATCCCGTCCCAATGTTCTGTCTGATTTTTCATCGTTTCCAAATCGTCGATACTAAAGGTATTGGGTTCTGATTTCATGAGCCAATATTTCATAAGGGGCTCCTATTTATGAATAATTGAGAGTTTAGTTTAAATAAAACGAAAGTATTAATTCGAGAGATCAAAAGCTTCAAGGATATCACGAATCTCCGCAGCTTTTTCGTAATTTTCATTTTTTACGGCTTCTTCCAGCTCTTTTTCCAGTTCGATTTTCTTCTCGGCCTCCATTGCAAATCGCTTCATGTCATCAATGCTAGTATCTTCTTCAACAGTGCTTTCTTCTAGGGAGACGAATGCGGCCTTTTTGTCAAAAATCCATCGTTTAATAAATAGAGGCGTGCTGGAACGCAACGCAACGGCAATTGCATCACTAGGGCGACAATCAATTTCGTGCAATCCCTGACTACGTTCGATTTGGAGTTTTGCGTAGAATGTATTGTTTCGCAAATTGTAGATGACAACGGATTTTAAACCGGGTGATAAATCTCGAATAACAGTATTGACAAGGTCATGAGTATTGGGACGGGGCAGTTGCAGACCCTCCATACTTAGGGCAATGGACTGTGCCTCTTGATGTCCAATAACGAGTGTCATCTGACGTGGATCAGGCGTTTTGGACTTTATGAGAAGCGCGTAACCTTGAAGGGGTTTATAATAGAAAATATTCTCTATTTTTATTTCGATAAGATCATTCATTTCCATGACGCCAATCTATATAGAAAGTTAAGTCATGAAAACTAAAATCAACAAAAAATCAAAATACAATTGCACTTTCTAAGCAAGATTGTATAATGTTCCATGGCAAGTAAAGTGTTAGGCGTTTTTGGAACCAATTCTACAGAGTCTTTGCGAGTTGAATAATCAAAGAAGTAAAATGTGGTTTTATAGCCTTCAACCGTATCGTGATGCATGTTGCAGAATTTTTTTAATTAAATTGCGTCACAACGAATAGAGGAAGATTTCCATGATTGGTAGTATTTTTGAAATAGTTGGTGCTTTGGGCGTTTTTCTTTACGGCATGAGAGTGATGAGCGATGGAATCCAAAAAGTCGCTGGAGATCGCCTCCAAAGTGTTTTAAATTTCATGACTAAAAATCGTGTTATTGCTGTATTCTCTGGATTTATGATTACGGCAATCGTACAATCTTCATCAGCAACAACGGTGATGATTGTTAGCTTTGTCAATGCTGGTCTTCTTAATTTAACACAATCAATCGGTGTGATTATGGGTGCAAATATCGGCACAACTGTAACAACATGGATTGTTTCTATTATTGGTTTCAAATTCAAAATCGCCGCATTCGCTTTACCTATTATTGCAATTGGCTTACCGCTGATGTTTTCTAAAAAGACACGATATAAAGAACTGAGCGAAGTCTTTATTGGATTTGGGCTTCTTTTTTTAGGGCTCATGTTTCTCAAAAATGCCGTCCCGGATATTAAGAGTCATCCTGAATTTTTAGAGTTCCTCAAAAACTATACGGAGATGGGATTTTTATCCTATCTCATTTTTCTCGCCGCTGGAACAATTCTGACCATCGTTGTTCAATCTTCTTCTGCTGCAATGGCCATTACAGTAACCATGGCATTTATGGGGTGGATCGATTTTAAAACTTCTGCCGCCATTGTTCTAGGCGAAAATATTGGAACAACCGTTACAGCATATTTAGCTGCTATTGGGACGTCTGTTAATGCCAGAAGAGCGGCTCGAGCGCATCTCCTTTTCAATATTTTTGGTGTCATATGGGTGACTTTTATATTTAGCTATTTTGTCGATTTTATATTGGCTATTGCGCCATGGGATTCATCATTGCAGGAAAATTTGCCGTTGAATTTGTCCCTTTTCCATACTGTATTTAACGTGTCCAACACCTTAATTAGTATGCCACTTTTATCCTACTTTGCCATCGTTGTTACGAAACTCATTAAAGAGAGCGACGAGGACATAAGCAAAGAATATAAATTTAAATTCGTCTCTACTGCTTTCCAGGAAACGCCACAAGTCCATGTGATTAATGCAAAAGCGGAAGTCGCTAAAATGGCCAAAGTGACCCGAGAAATGATTAGTATTTTTACTGAAATATTTTCAAATCCTGAAAAAAAAATGGGTGGCTACGTTGTTAAAGCAAAAGAACTTGAAAATTTGACAGACAAAATGCAGGAAGAAATATCCGATTATTTGGTCGAATGCTTTAAAGAAGACCTCTCACAAAGAAATATTAATGATATTACTGCCATGATGCGAATTGCTCATGAACTTGAAAATATTGGCGATGCGAGTTACAAACTTGTCTTTATCACACGTAAAAAATATGAGAAAAAAATTAAATTCACCGATGAAGCCATGAACGAAATCAAGGATTTTACAGTTTTGGTCGCCTCATTCGTGGATTTCTGTATTAACCATCTGGGAAATAATTTTAGCAAAGAAGACTTAAAACAAGCCTACAATTTAGAAGAAGATGTCAACCAATTTAGAAACCGATTGAATAAAAATGTGCGCCATCGTCTCAAACAAGGTGCGTATGTCCGTGGCGAATTATTCTATTTGGATATTTCGAAATATTTAGAGCATATTGGCGATCATTCTTTAAATATTGCACAAGCTTTAAAAGAGATGAATTAAAAGTTTAAAGTTAAAACTGGAAAATAGATGGATGATGATTGCTCAATGATTGTCATCCATCTCAGAGTTATAGCGTCTCGTTGACCCAATGTGTACAAGCTAGATTGATGTAAAAATGACGACCTAATCGGGTAGGATTTTTTATGCATAAAATTTAACTTGTTTTTCTCCCTCCAAAAAACCAAGTTAGCTTGAAGCAAAATTGCTATGATAAGAAGGCTAATTTGAAACAAGAAATTGTGCGAAGAATTCAATACACTTGAGAATACTTGTGTATAACGTCTACGTTCAAATTATATCATTACGAAGAATATTATTGAATCAAGGACTGCTATGACAAAAGAAAATGCAATACGACTATTCCAAGACCAACGCGTGCGAGTCCAGTGGGATGAAGAACAAGAAAAGTGGTTTTTCTCCATCGTTGATATCGTTGCTATTCTGACTGAAAGTGTCAATCCAAATAACTATTGGAAAGTACTAAAAAGTCGTCTCAAAAAAGAAGGAAGTGAGTTGGTTACAAATTGTAACCAACTGAAAATGGAATCTACTGATGGTAAGTTTTATAAGACGGATGTAGCAGATACTGAACAGCTCTTGCGATTAATTCAGTCAATTCCTTCCCCAAAGGCAGAACCTTTTAAAATGTGGTTAGCTAAAGTTGGTTATGAAAGAATTGAAGAAACCGAAGACCCCGAAAAAGCCTTTGATAGAGCAATGGAAACCTATCTCAAAAAAGGCTATTCCAAAAACTGGATTAATCAAAGACTCAAAAGTATAGAAGTACGAAAAGACCTTACGGATGAATGGCAAGAGCGAGGAATGAAAACAGGGTTGGAGTATGCTATTTTATCAAATGAAATAACAAATGCTTGGGCCGATAAAGACATTAAAGCCTATAAAAAATTAAAAGGTCTTACAAAAGAAAATCTAAGGGATAATATGACCAATTTGGAATTGGTTCTAAACATGCTAGCAGAAGCCTCTACAACTGAAATATCAAAAGAGAAAAAGCCACAAGGACTAGACGAAAATAAAGATACAGCTCGTAAAGGCGGAGGTGTAGCAAAAAAAGCACGATTAGAAATTGAAAAGCAAACGGGAAAGCCTGTAATTTCTACTAAGAATGCTAAAAAGTTGGGGAATAGGAGTGGTGAAAAAAGCAAGGGGATTGAAAAATAGAAAATGCGGGAGTGTCAAAATAACTGGGTCTCTGTTTAAGACTTCCAAAGGTATTTAGCCC
>CALBFA010000043.1 GCA_937888365.1 uncultured Fidelibacterota bacterium
GGCAACGACTTTTTTTCAAAATCAATAGGGTTACATTAATTTTGAGTCAATGCGGTTTATAAGGCAAAACAAATTCAAGCTTGACATAAATCGTTTTTTTTTAGTTTTATGGCGCTAAAAAGCTTTTATGCACAAGACAAAAGGTAAATTTAACGAGGCGAATGCCTAAAAGGAGAATTTCTAAAATGAAAAAAGTAAATTTAATTTTAATTGCACTTGTTGCTGTGGTTGGGTTGCAGTTTGTTGGGTGTGACTCAATGACAGAGAATTTGATAGACAATCATAAAAGTGTTGATTTTGACGAAACTTTGCAATCACACAAAATTGACCTAGATATTCTAGCTCAACTAAAAAGTAAAACACCGACAATACAACAACGTGAACTTGCGCGAATAATTGACAACGAGATTGAATTTGATTATGAAAATACTACGATAATGTACTATACAAGCGAGCAATTGCATTCTCTGATCACTTTCCAAAAAGTAGTTGGAGATTTAGAGACCAAATATGTTTATTATAACTTTTTGGAAAACAATGTTGTTTTAGATAATGGTATAATTGTTGAATATAGTGATGCAGATAATACGTTTTATTATTTCACGGATGCAGGTATTTTAATAGGGTCAATCGCAGTAATTGATAATGAAAATGTGGAAATACAAACTTTTATTGATGAAGGAAACGGCATGGATGAGCTATTTGGATTTTGGGGTATTTTTACAGATTGCTGGAATGTGTCGATGGCTGATGGTTGGGGAGCTGCTGCTGGAGTATCTGGTGCTGCCGGAGCCGCTGGTGTACCTGGTGGTGGTGCAGGCGCAGCTGTAATTGTCGGGGGAGTAAGTATGGGTTGTTTAGCTGCAGCAATTGAATTATCTTTATAACAATGTTAAAAATACTTAGAATAACAAACATTATTTTTGCTGCCGTTGTATTAACTATGCTTGTGTTAAATCATTATATTTTAACAACACCACAATGGGGGCTTTTTTCAATTTTTATTGTACTACAGGTGTTTCTTTATTGGATTGAGCAATACTACATAAAAAAAAGCAATTCCAGCAATGATAATTAGTATAATTTAGTAATAGAAGCGTTTTAGCAAAGACCCCCAAAATGGATATGTTTGAGGGTCTTTTTTTAATTATCCTCTCAACTCTATTTGTGGTCATTAGACAAACTCAGGAAATCGTTTCGTGTGTTTTCAAATCGCCCAAGGTATTTCTCTGTGGTAAAACTTTTTAACGAAGCAATCAGAATTTAATAATCAAATTTTTAACTGCTAACGGAACAAAATGAATTAGATTGCTTAAACACATGACGATGAAACAAAATACATAGATTTAAGGAAAAATTGAATGTCTGACGCAGAAAAACTACAGAATCTCCATCAAAAATATAAAGAGCTTAAAGACGAACTTTCTAAAGTTATCATTGGCCAAAATGACGTTATCGAGCAACTCTTTATCGCCATGATTTCTCGAGGACACGCCTTGTTGGTAGGAGTCCCGGGTCTTGCTAAAACATTGCTTATAAAAAGTTTCGCTGATGTCTCCGACCTCGCATTTAATCGCGTCCAGTTTACACCCGACCTTATGCCATCTGATATTACGGGCACAGAAATCATCGAAGAAGACCACACAACGGGCAAGCGTGTTTTTAAATTCGTAAAAGGACCCATCTTCGCCAACATGGTATTGGCTGATGAGATTAATCGAACGCCTCCTAAAACACAAGCGGCTCTTCTCGAAGCGATGCAAGAACACAGTGTAACCACAGGCGGAAAAACCCATGTCCTTGATGAACCCTTTTTCGTTTTAGCGACGCAAAATCCTATTGAGCAGGAGGGAACTTACCCGCTGCCAGAGGCTCAACTCGACCGATTTATGTTTAAACTTCGCGTGGAATATCCAAGCCGCAATGAAGAAATTAACATCGTTCGGTCAACCACAACTGACGCTGCCAAGACATTGAAAAAAATCATGAATAAAGACGACATTATTGCGTTTCAAGACTTGGTTCGCAAGATTCCAGTATCAAATGATGTTATCAGCTATGCGGTGGATCTTGTTGCAAAGACTCGACCTGGAGACGAAGCCTCGAACGACAATGTACGGAATTGGGTCGCATGGGGCGCTGGACCTCGGGCATCGCAATATCTCATTCTCGGTGCAAAAGCTCTCGCTGCGCTTCAAGGGAATCCCACCCCAACAATTGATGATGTCAAGCACGTTGCGCTGCCGGTTTTAAGGCATCGCGTATTGGCAAATTTTAATGCCGAAGCAGACGGCGTCTCTGTTGATGAAATTATTCAGAAGCTTTTAGATTAGATTCGAAACACTTAACCACTGAATAATAAGAAGACACAAATATAAAAGTGTGCATATCAAAGGAAAAAAATCTCCATTCAACTCCCCTCTTTTTTTTAAGGAGGGGCGGTTGCTGAGGCTCTCGAAGTATGCCCACAGTTGGGCGGGGTGGTTTTCACCGACACAGGCAGCATTGGATTAGTCATCATGAAATCAATTTTAAAACAACTATTTCTCCTCTCTTTTTTTACATCGTTGGGCTTTGGACAATTCCTATATGTCTGGAATCAACGAACGCATTCCGAATTGACGTGGCAAACAATCGAAACGAAGCATTTTCAAATTCATTATCATAATGGATTAGACAGCGTCGCCATTAAAGCCAGCAAAATTGCCGAAACCGCATATCAGCCCATTCTTGATCAGCTCAATCTTGATGACTTTGGACCAACGCATATTACCCTCACTGCCGAAGACGAAATTATGAATGGCTTTGCCATGCCATCGAATCAAATCTTTATTTGGGTGAGTCAAAATGATGTGGCGGGACATTTCGGAGGTTCGGAAAAATGGCTTAAGATGGTTTTGACGCACGAGTTTCAACATGTCGCTCAATTTCAAGCACAAAAAACGCTCCTTGGACCATTCGGACAAATTGGGACACCGTCATGGTGGATTGAAGGCATGGCAGAATACAATACAGAAGTGTGGCGTGTTGGGCGTGCTGATGTAAACCTGAAAAGTTTCACCTATAGAAGCAACATTGAAAAATTAGAAGCCCACAGCGATGGCTACGCAAAAGTGCTGTATCTTGCCTGGAAATATGGCGATTCGACCTTGGTAAAGATTTCAAACGAAAAAGTGTATTTTGACAAAAAAACAAAGAAATGGCCCCTGTCTTTTACGTTTGAAAAGGCGTTTAAAACACACACGGGTCAAAGTGTGAGAGAATTTGAGAAAGAATGGAAACGCGTCATGCAGGCGTATTATTTCTCGGTGATGGCTCAGAAGGAAAGTGTTGAAGAAGTCGGCAAGACCCTTGGATTTCGTGGTTATCGAAGCATTTCTTCTCTAAGTCTTGCCCCAGATTCTTCGCATTGGGCGATTGTTGGACAACGAAGCAAGGGGATTGAAATTGACGAAGTTTGGATTCAAAGCACGGATTCTGTAAAAAGCAATGTCTTGCTGCATCGAGGGGAGTTCTCGAGTAAAAATTCCTGGAGCCCCGACTCAAAATCAGTACTCGTTTCAGAGCGACATCGTGGCCAATATGGCAGCCTAATTTATGATATCAGACTCATTGGTTTGGATAAAAAAATACGATGGGTGAGTGAAAACTTGCGGGGCCACTATCCTATATTTTCTCAAGATAAAACACGATTCTATTGCGTCGGACATCCCGAAGGTGAGACATCGCAAATTTACGAAATTGATATCTCGACATCTAAAACGACACAAATAACTGCATTTTCAGGCGATGTTCAATTGAGAGATTTGTGCCTTTCGCCGGACGGGAAAAACATCGCGTTTATGATTCAGGACGAAGATGGATTTCCTGACATCATGACATTTAATATCAGCGACAAATTCGTTGAAAAAATCACGCATGACCGATTCGAAGACCTTTCGCCTGTATGGAATCATCGCGGCGACGAAATTATTTTTACGTCTTATCGTAACGAAATTCCGAATCTATTTATGGCATCATTGTCCGATTCCAGCGATACACTTTATCAAATCACCGATGTTGCAGAGGGGCTTTGGAGCCATCAATATTTACCTGATTATACGATTTTATCCACCAGCATTTCAGACCAAGATACGGTTCGATTTATACGAGTCGATTCTAAAAATCGAGTCCAACAATCGTCTCTCATCTTAAGAAATAAGTTCAACGAATGGCGTTATGGTCAACCTGAAATTAGTATCCCTGAAATTGATTTTAGCATCGCCTCTCCCGTCGAAAAAAGCCATCCATACATGCCTTTTAAAAACATGATAAGTCAAACAAAATTTATTTTACCTGATGTCGATGGCGTGAACGCGTTTGGTGTTTTTAATGACCCAATCGGGAAACATCTTTTAACTGCTGGCGGGCTTGTAAGTTATTCTGGAAAAATAAGCGAGGCTTGGTTCACCTATTCCAATTTTAGCTATAAACCGGTGCTCACATTGTACGGAATTAAAAATGTATTTGGTCAAGCCACGGGCAAATCTATTGATGACTATGACGTGCGAAATGGCGCCGGAATGCTGGCGAACTTTGATTTTAATGCGGGTGATGCCCTTTATACGAATCACTCTTTCATCTCCGAACTCCACGTTTTTGACCACCATAATGTCTCCTTGAAGAAACCAGACTTATCAACGGAGCCCGATTTTCATGAGACGAGTTATAGCATCCAATATGGATGGCTGACCCGATTGCCTTATAAAAATGCTATCATGTTTCCTAAGCACGGGACGGGTTTAAAAGTCAAATGGGAACAGGCTTTGGATGTATTTGAAAACGATGTGAGTTATACATCTTTTAATGTTGATGTCTTTAGCGTTGGCAAAATCCCCAAGACACCGATTTATCTTTATGGGCGCGTAAGGTCAACATTGCAAAGCAATACGATTCCCGAGCTTATTCAAGGAGGACTTTATGGGCAGTCTTTTGCGAATGCTTCTCAAGGAACCATCTGGAATAGTGTTATGCGACCTTTTGGTGAAAATCCCATTCATTTCATTCGTGGACTGGATGAAAACCAACCTGGGAATCAGACGATTTCTGGAACGGTTGAGGCGAGACTTCCCTTATTTAATAGTATTCCTGCTGAGATATTTGGGCTCTCTATGAAACAATTTTCAGCAAGTATATTCGCTGATTATGGGCAAGTTGATGGCGGAGATTGGCAAAATGGGGCAGGTTTAGAGCTTCGATTTAGTCTTGATTTAGGGGGGATGCCTCTTGCCATGTTGGGCTTTGGTATCGCGGATGATTATCAATCTTACATTGATTTCCCTTCTCCATCGAATGATGTTTGGCGAGAGCGAGCTTATTTTAATTTTACCGTCATGAGCCCATTTTAATGCGAATCGCTTTTCATCATAAAAACAGGGATGAGCTCTGTAGGAGCCAAATCTTTGTAACCCGAAGCATCAAGAAATCGATAAGCTCCAGAGGAGCGAAATAACATGAATCCTTTTCATCAAAAGAACACGTCCTTTAAAAAAGAATATTTAAAAACATTAGAAAAACTGGATATAAAATTTGACAAACAATACTTATTTAATTGGTATGAATAGATATCACAGCGATGCTGCTCACTTTAATTATGATATTGCATCTTTACGTCTACAAAGATTTCGCAACGTTGTTGCTTTGTGTGTAAATTGATGAATTCTAGAAGCATCAAGAAATCAATAAGCTCCAGAGGAGCAAATTAACATGAATCCTTTTCATCAAAAAAACAAGGATGAGCTCTGTAGGAGCCAAATCTTTGTAACCCAAAAAACCAAGAAATCAATAAGCTCTAGAAGAACAAATTAACATGAATTCTTTTCATCATAAAAACAGGGATGAGCTCTGTAGGAGCCAAATCTTTGTAACCCGAAGCATCAAGAAATCGATAAGCTCCAGAGGAGCGAAATAAAATGAGCCAAACAAACGCAAATAAAACCTATCTCGACCCTGAAATTCTTGCAGGATTATCATCGATGCAATTGCGCGCTCGCCTTGTTGTCGAGGGCTTTATCGTGGGATTACACAAAAGCCCCTATCATGGTTTTTCCGTCGAATTTGCCGAGCATAGAGCTTATGGTTCAGGAGACGATTTACGCTTTCTCGATTGGAAACTCTATGGAAAAACGGATCGATTTTATGTCAAACAATTCGAGGAAGAGACGAATTTAAAAGCGCACATTATGCTCGATACGAGCAAGTCAATGGCATTTGCTTCGGGGAAAATAAGTAAGCTTCAATATGGGTCTTATCTATCGGCTGCGTTGACATTTCTCCTCCTTAAACAGCAAGATGCTGTGGGTTTAAGCCTCTTCGACGACCATGTTCATTTTCATCAGCGACCCTCTTCTCGCTCGACGGTATTGAATGGTATTTTGGCGAAATTGGAGCACGTAGAGCCAGGCAATGAAACCGCTATCGGTGGTAGCCTGCATCGACTCGCGGAAAGAATAGACCAACGTGGACTCGTAATTGTTATTTCCGATTTGTTCGATGACCCCGAAGCCATTTTGCATGGTTTAAAACACTTTCGCCATGATCATCATGAAGTGTTGGTTTTTCATATTATGGATCCGCGGGAAGTGGATTTTAATTTTAACGAACACACTAAATTTGTCGATATGGAAACCGGTGAAAGCATGGCGACAGAGCCGTGGCACCTGAAGGAAGCCTATCGAAAAGCCGTCCAGAATTTTCAAGAGACTTTGTCCCGCGGCAGTCGAGAACAGCGCATTGATTATATTCCAATTACCACAGATCAACCTCTTGATATTGCATTAATGGCCTATCTGACGAAGCGACAAAAAATTCGATAATTACAATATTTCATAGCAAAAAACGAAAAAAAACAAACGCTAGATTTCATTCTTGTAGTGAGGTTCAACTTGATAAAGGATGCTTAAAAACTATAATAGAACCCGATGATTAAATTGCATAAAATAGCGGTATCAGCGGCAATGGGAGCTGGCGAAATACTGAGGTCTTTTTTCAAAAGTAATTACGTCGTTAAGGACAAGGGTTTTCATAATCCCGTTACGACGGCAGATTTTGAAGCCGATACATTTTTAAAAGAATATTTGATGTCTCATACGACTGATTTTGGATGGTTATCGGAAGAAACCGTCGATTCCAAAGACCGTCTCGATAAAGAGTTTGTTTGGATTGTTGATCCTTTGGACGGCACAAAAGAGTTTATCAAAGGCATTCCTGAATTTGTTGTGAGCATTGCGCTGATTAAAAATCATGAGCCTATCCTTGGCGTCATTTATAATCCCATCAAAGATGAAATAATTCAAACGACAGCTCACGGTAAAGTACTGGTAAATGGACAAGAAAGGATGCTTTGCACGGAAGCAAATTTGCATGATGTAACGATTTTAAATAGTCGGTCTGAAACGCGGATGGGATTGTGGGATTCTTGGTCAAACGTTTTTAAAGGGCAAATTCCAATGGGTTCTGTTGCGTATAAATTAGCCCTCACAGGATCGGGTCAAAACGACTTTTTTGCGAGCCTTAGACCCAAAAATGAATGGGATATAGCCGCGGCACATGCCATCTTAAAAGCAAATGGTGGAATCCTTAAAAAGAATACAGGCGATGTTATCATATACAATCAGCCAAAAACACTGATTATACCTGGAATGGTGGGCGGGAATAAAATACTAGTTGAAGAATTTTTAATGGAATACAAACGACGAGCATTATAAAGAAAAAGAGAGAATGTATGAATGAACAATTTGAAGCAATAGATGTTTTGAAAGACGGGAAAAGTTTTGTCCGTTTAATCAATAGTATGGGGTCGGATGTTGACATTGTGAACGGTGCCCGGGTGAGTTTTGGTAAACGAAAAGAGACCATGGATAAAAATGACAAAGTCCTTATTGACTATTTGGTCGAACATCGCCACACATCTCCCTTAGAACATGTGAGTTTTACCTTTCATATTAAATGTCCTTTATTTGTGACGCGCCAATGGCATCGGCATCGGACGTGGTCATATAATGAAATTTCTAGGCGCTATACATCTATTAATATGGAGTTTTACATACCTGAAAAATATCGTCGGCAAGCTAAGGACAATCGCCAGGCAAGTATCGATGACGATAGTGTGATTTTTCAAAATGGTCGTGATGGCAAAACCGTTGCAGAAGCTATCAAAAATCACACGGATTCGGCCTATAAATTTTATGAGGATTTAATTGAAATGGGCGTTGCGAGAGAGCAAGCACGGATGGTTTTACCTCAAAATATGTATACGGAAATGTATGCTTCTGTCGATTTGCACAACCTGCTTCATTTTATTGAACTTCGTGTTCATGAGGGGGCACAATGGGAAATTCAACAATACGCAAAAGCGTTGCTAGACCTTGTTGAACCTGCTGTCCCAGAGGCGATAAAAGCCGTCCGTAAATATCGGAATTGGTAACAAAATTTTTATAATTAAGTCAATATTGACAGGAATAAAGGATTGAATCAATGAAAAAAGGGAATGCAGTCTATGCACAATCAGGTGGCGTGACGTCTGTTATTAATGGCTCTGCTTATGGCGTTATTAAAGCAGCACAAGAGGCTGATTTTATCGAAAATATTTATGGTGGACTCTATGGTATTAACGGCGTTTTGAATGAAAATCTTGTTGATATTAGTAAGGAAAGTAACGAGGACATTGAAAGATTGCCCTTTACGCCATCTGGCGCTTTCGGCTCTTGTCGTATAAAATTACCATCATTGGAAAAAAATCGTGCTGATTTTGAACGCATTATCGAAGTTTTTAAAGCACACGACGTGCGCTATTTCTTTTACAATGGCGGAAATGATTCCATGGATACGGCTTATAAGGTGTCGCTTCTTGGCAAAGAAATGGGCTATGATATTACGGCAATTGGTGTCCCCAAAACGGTGGATAATGATTTGCCTGTTACAGACAATTGTCCCGGTTTTGGATCCGTGGCAAAATACAATGCTGTGAGCATGCGCGAAGCGAGTTTTGATGTCGCATCGATGCATCATGATTCCACAAAAGTTTTTGTTTCTGAAACAATGGGTCGTCATGCAGGATGGATAGCTGCTTCAACGGCCCTAGCGAGTCGCAACGAAAATGAAGGGCCGCACATTATTCTCCTTCCTGAAGTGGCGTTTGATCAAGACAAATTCTTGGCTGAAGTTGAACGCATATTATCGCGGGTTGGATTTTGCGTCATTGCTGCGTCAGAAGGCATCCATAAAGCAGATGGTAAATTTGTAGCCGATGCAGGAAGCGTTGATAATTTTGGACACACACAATTGGGTGGCGCAGGCGACACAATTGCGCGTATGGTAAAGACAAATCTCGGATTAAAAGTTCATCATGCTTTACCAGATTATTTTCAACGAAGTGGTCGTCATATTGCATCAAAAACAGATTTAGAGCAAGCCATAGCCGTTGGAAAAGAGGCCGTTCGCTTGGCGGGTTTAGGACTCAATGGGCAAATGGCAACCATCGTTCGGGAGTCGAATTCGCCTTATTTTTGGAGCGTGGGACACACGGACATCGCCAATATTGCCAATAAAGAAAAAATACTCCCTCCAGAATACATCCGCGAAGATGGCTTTCACGTTACGGAGGCGTTTCGTCAATATTGCACGCCACTCATCGAAGGCGAGTTATATCCGCCTTTCAAAAACGGATTACCTGACTATATGCAACTCAAACGTATTTTGTTAGAAAAGCGTTTGCAGGATCGATAACACGAAAAATTAGGATGAAATACATTCTATGATACTTAAAAAAATATTGGTTTCCCTTCTATTCATCCTCTTCTCGCAGGAGTCGATAGCAGCTGATCATGAAATCCCCATTGTCTTTATTCACGGGATTTTATCGGCACCCATTGTATTTTTAAAAATGGAACATGAATTTAATGATTCGAATTATGTCTGTTTCCGCTACGGTTATGCGTCGACAGCGAAAGGGATTCATGACCACGCCTTAGATTTCAAAGTCTGGCTTGATGAGACCATAGGCGACCGACCTTTTTATCTCGTCAGCCATAGTTTGGGTAATCTCGTAAGTCGCGAAATGTTGTCATTATATCCCGAATTAAAGATAGAACGGTGGGTGATGATAGCGCCACCCAATCATGGTGCAGACGCCGCCGATCTTTTGAATCGATTCCCAATATTTGAAAAAATTACGGGTCAAACGGGGCAGGAACTATTAGCGTCTCGCGTACAAGATTATATGAATCTAGCATCTCCTCAAGTTCCCTTCGCAATAATAGCTGGAGGCTTGGGCGACGATAAAGGATTTAATTATTTATTAGAGGGTGATGACGATGGGTCCGTACGCGTTGAGGAGACTTATCTCGAGGGTTCTCGCGATCACATTGTTTTGCCTTATCAACATACGATTCTTTTATTTCAACGAGAGACAACGGATCAAATTAAAGCGTTTATTGAGACGGGACATTTTATTCACTAGAATAATTGTTACGATAAGAAATAGGTAAAAGGATGTACATATTTCGCATTATTCTATAATCAGACACATCAATATTGACTCAATAATTCCTCATTATTGCTGAATAATCTTGTGCATTATTTCCTGAGGAATTGAGAATAAAAGCTATTGCACGACCTAATCTTAAAAAATACATTGCCCCGCTTTTTGATGAAGTAAACATGGTGGGTGTAGCTCAGTTGGTAGAGCGCTAGATTGTGGCTTTAGTGGCCGTGGGTTCAAGCCCCATCACTCACCCCAAACCTAAGACAAAAATACTTGTGTTAGGGGGCGACCTAAAATATATTCGCCCGCTTATTTAAAAAGGGTCCCTTCGTCTAGTGGTTAGGACTCAAGATTTTCATTCTTGCAACAGGGGTTCAACTCCCCTAGGGATCACGCAAAAAACCCAGCTTTTAGCTGGGTTTTTTGTTTTTATTAAAGGCGCAATTATCGCGAGAAGAATCTTGGTTTCAAATGTTCTAGCCACCAAACATTCTTGAGAAGAAACCTTTCTTCTCAGGTGGTTCAAAGACGTAAAGATTATACTTATGAAGGGTGCTTTGATTGTGGCTATCGGTAATCTTAATAATGACTTCGTTATTACCTTCTTGTTCCGGTGTTGGCGTCCAGTTTAGTGTCGCAGTTGTTTCATCAAAAGTTGCACCTGGAGGTAAGAATACAGTTTTGTAGCTAAACGTATCACCATTTGCATCTCTCGTCGTGAGTGTATATGTGTAAAATTGTTCCGAAATGACGGCCACTTTGGGTTCGGAATAAACTTCTGGTAATGCATTGACAAAAAGCGAGATGTCTTGTGTCTCAACAAGACTTCCGTCACTGACAGATAATGTTATCAATTGCGTGTTTAAATATTCAATACTAGGTGTCCAGATAAGCGTATTGTCAACAAGAGTCACACCTTTTGGGGCTCTATCAATTTTGACATTTAAAGCTTGTTCTCTATTTCGATCCTGTACATTGATTGCATATCGATATTCTTCATTTACAATTGTCAGTTCTTTTGGCAGCGAAATAAATTCAGGTGGAGCGTTTACGTATATTTTAAAAGAGCTTTTAACTTTTTCTAAGCCGTCCTCAACTGCGAAAAATATCTCATGGTAACCAGATTCTAAATCATCAGGAGTCCATGTAATGACACCTTGGTGCGAAATAGCCATCCCGCTAGGCGCTTGCGATAAAGTGTAGATGAGTTTCTGGTCAGCATTCTTTTCCGTTACTTTTATAGTGGCATAATACTGCACATTTGTAACGGCCAAAGTATCTGTGACAGGATGAATTATGGGGGTCGAATTTACAAAAAGATTGATTTCTTGTAAAACATCTTGAATACCATCACTGACAGAAATCGTAAACGTTTGCTTGTCGAGGTAGGCATCACTTGGCGTCCATGTAATACTACCTTTTCGAGATATATTTAATTCAGGAATCGTTGAATTATGAATAATGAAACTAATGTCTTGGTTGTCATTTTTATCTTCAACCCTTGCTGTGTATCGCCATGGGATCGCGACTTTTGCATTGCTGTTAGGAGTTGATGTGATGACAGGGGGGCTATTCACATACAGTGTAAAAGAATCGATTTGGCTTGTATAGACGTCTTTTAATTCATACACGATATCATGAAATCCAATCTGATGCTCATTGGGTGTCCAACTCAAAGCGCCGTTCTCTTCAAGCAGTAAATCTTTTGGCCCTTTTACGACGCTGACGCGGGCTTGATTGGGCGTATTCTTATCTTCAAAGGCTAACTTGCCCGAATATTTTTTATTTATGATGGCTATAGGCGCAGGATTATCTAATATTGTCGGAAGACTATTGACATAGATATCAAAACTTTGATTCGCGATATTATATCCGTCAGATATAGCAACTGTTATTCTTTGATAATCGAGTTGTGTCTCAGTAGGATACCAAAGGAGTAATCCATAATTATCTATGTTTATACCCGCGGGTCCTTCTTTAAGGAAAAACTCAATGACAGCGTCCTCATTATTGTCAAAAGATAAAATTTGATAAGCATATTGATGGCCAACACCAACATTTTCTACTGGCTTTGAATTGATAACAGGAGGGTCGTTTACATATATAAAAAAACTCGTATCGATGCGCGTTCCAAAGCGATAATGTATTTCATGAAAACCAAGTTGCTCTGTTGTAGGTGTCCAAGACAATTCTTTTTGATCCAAAATTTGTGCGCCTTTGGGGTAAGTCAGAAATTGAAGGCCAGCCTCACTGGGTTCGAGAATGTTTTGGGTGGGAAGTCCATGACTAAAGGTTTCACCAACATGCAAAACAAGGTCAGGGATTTTGGTTTCAGTTGGCTTCTTTTCATGCGTTTTACGCTCTAGAACAGGAACATCGGGTGAAGGCACTGATAATGTTTCAGCTATTGGTATTGCTTCAATGGGTTTCTCATTTATTGAAACTTCTTCAACGACGTTCTCTTCGGTTTTAGTCTCGAGAGCTTTTGAAGCCGTGGTGTCGGAAGATATGAAATCGTCCTTTTCATCTTCAAAAATATAATGTTGAGTAATTGCGGGATGTAGCCGCATATCTTGAAAATCGTTTTGGACAAGACGTAAATTTTTCCAAGAATCGAAAGTTAGTTCGCCGCTGGTTTGCTCTAAATAAATATTTGATAGATTGAGCTGAATAAATATTTCAGCTAGCTCGTTTTGATTGTAATCATTTATAAAAATGGCTTTTACAGGAGAAGAGACATTCTTCCAAAGTGAAACGGTTTTTAATTTTTCAGAGAGGGTATAGATATTTCCTAAGTTTGTTCCAGCGAAAAGTGTGAGTCCATTTTCCTCTGAGAAGTGTGTGGCAAAACACGAAAAAATTTCAAAGGAATCAGAGTTCAGCAAATCATAAAAACGAATTTTGTCTAAGGTCTTGACATTGTTTGATGCATAAGCAATAAGCAGGCGATTGCCTTGTTTTTGAACTAATGCGACTCTATTAACCATATTTTGCTTATAAGTGATAAGTCTTATAGCTGCTGGATTCTCACTCATTGCTTGCGGCGCTTTGTTCATTTGCCATGAAATATTATCAATGTTTCCAAGATTATCAACGCGCCCGATGAGAAGTGATGGCGCTGGAAAACCGGAATAAATTACAATTTCTTGAGTCTGGTCATTATCAATATCTAGAATTAGAAGCTCTTTAGGATTAGGAATAGTTTTGCCGGCGATGATATTATTTCTTGAAATTATTTGATTGAAAGTGTTGGTATTCGAATCCCATTCGAATCCCCAAAGCCATGCGTCGTTACTTTTTGTTGTACCCGAACTTATGTTTTGGCTGATGATAATAATTTCAGGTTTGCCATTTAAATTCAAATCACCCACTTTTACGTCAACCCACTTCCTTGACGAAGCGTTTTGATTTTTGCGCCACAGAATAGATTTATTGTTGGTTTCATCATATTCAAAAACAATCACTTCATTACTGTTTCCAGAGTTCTGTATAGCAACAAAGTTAGGTCTCCCGTTATTATTGAGGTCGCCTAGGGCTTGAATTGAGCTTGCATTAAGTTGAGACTCTTGAGCAAAGACATTGGATAAAGCTATCAGAAAAAACGAAAACGAGACAAGGCTTTGGAAGCATTTTCGTGATTTTTTCAAGGGCATGCTTAAAGTTGGTTCTTTCAAATAGTTGTGATTTTGCATATTCTTTTTCTTTTTCTTTAAAAGTATCGGACATCTCATCGGATTGCAATAGAAATCTAGTGTGATAGGGGGTTTAATGATTTGGTCCCTAGGACGAATAAAGGATGAAGTTTAAATTGGTTAATTGATTTGATAATTCTAAAAATCACATGGCAATAAAACGGAAACTTTGTTGTGAGTGATCAGTAAATATTTTAATGAAAACGTCTAATTGTTGGACAAAACAATTTTATTTAACTTCCCCTATTTTACTTTTTCTAGCGTATGGTTTTGGTTGTTGAAAGCTTCGTTTTGACTATTTTTGCCGGGGTAAAAACAGGCATGTTTTTTATCCTAACAAAGAGTATTGGGTGATGTAATTATTTAATATAAATAATAGACCAAACGAAGCCTATCGATTATATTCATTAACATCCCTCAAAACTCATAATTTTCGCTGTCTTTGCGCCCAATGGGACTGAGATGGCGGAGCATTAGGTGAAAATGAATAAAAACTTATTTATACACCCTCAAACAATAACAAAGAATATGAGGGAGAAGAAAAACAAGCACAAAAGTGCTATTGTTTGGCTCACAGGATTATCTGGTTCCGGCAAATCTACTATTGCCTATGCTTTGGAAGCATATTTATTTGGGAAAAATTATCAAAGCGTGGTGTTAGACGGCGATAACGTACGCTTAGGAATAAATAGTGATTTAAGTTTTACGCAAAAAGACAGAAGCGAAAATATTAGAAGAGTCTCAGAGCTTGCGAAGCTATTTTCTAATTTAGGACACATTGTAATTTGCTCATTTGTGTCTCCTTTTCAATTAGATCGAGATAAAGCACGGAAAACGACAAGTTCTGAAACGTATTTTGAAATATATATTAAGTGTTCGATTAAGACGACAGAATCGAGAGACCCTAAAGGCTTGTATAAAAAGGCTAAAGGAGGGGAAATCGATTCCTTTACGGGCGTCACTTCGCCTTATGAAGAACCCGTTTCTCCTGATTTAATTGTTGATACTGAACTTAATAATATTGAGGAAAGCGTAATAATGATTATCGAACTTTTAGCAAACAATGGAATAATAAGAGGCAAATACGATTAACATTAGTAAAAAAGAAAATTATCGCTTAAGCAATTTAGACGCATTAGAAGCTGAAAGCATCCACATTATTCGAGAGGTCGCGGCTGAGTTTGAAAATCCTGTTATGTTGTATTCTATAGGAAAAGATTCATCAGTTATGGTTAGATTGGCTCAAAAAGCATTTTATCCAGGGAAAATCCCTTTTCCGCTGCTTCATGTTGATTCGAATTGGAAATTTAGAGAAATGATTCAGTTTAGAGACACGTTTTGCCGCAATCAAAATATTGATTTAATTGTGCATAAAAACAAAACTGGAATCGAATCCGGAGTGGGTCCTTTCACGCATGGGTCAAAAGTACATACGGATATCATGAAGACACAAGCGCTCCTGCAAGCCCTCAATAAATATAAATTTGACGCTGCATTCGGAGGCGCGCGCCGTGATGAAGAAAAATCTCGAGCCAAAGAACGAATATTTAGTTTTCGCGACAAATTCCATCAATGGAACCCAAAAAATCAACGCCCAGAGTTATGGAGTTTATACAATTCAAAAATAGGGCAAGGCGAAAGTATTCGCGTTTTTCCAATCTCAAATTGGACAGAACTTGATATCTGGCAGTATATCCGTAAGGAACAAATTCCAATTGTCCCTCTATATTTTTCAAAAAAGCGTCCAGTTGTAGAAATTGACGGTCAATTAATTTTGGTTGATGACGATCGATTCCCCGCATCATTAAAAGAAAATATTTCACTTCGAGATGTGAGGTTTAGAACGCTAGGATGTTATCCTTTAACGGGCGCAATTAAATCGACTGCGACAACAATTGAGCAAATAATCGAAGAAATGATGACGGAAACGAAAAGTGAAAGAACGACTCGAGTAATAGATTCTGATCAAGAGGCCTCTATGGAACAAAAGAAACGCGAAGGCTATTTCTAACGAATGTCATCTAGACATCAACTCATCTGGTTCTCAGAAATAAAATGGGACTATTTGATGACTCGAAAACAGCAGATCCTTACGCGCTTTCCACATCGTTGGGACATTTTATTCATCGAACCCTATGGATTAGGAAAAGCACAACACTGGAAATCAGTCAAGCGGGAAAATATTACGGTCATCACAATCCCGTTTATGAAAACCATCCCTCATAGTAGATTAGCGAGGGTTCAATCAAATAATTTGGTCCAAATCATGTTTTCATGGTTTATCACTATTTATCTTCAGATTGTATTGTTTAAATTGGGGTTCAATAAATCATCACGCCTTATTGGACTCAGCAATGTTTATTGGGGAAAGATAGCGTCAAAACTCAAAGCCACACTCCATTTTTACGATGCAAATGACGGCCACTTAGATTTTCCTAATACACCTATTTGGTTGAAGGAATATTTGCATCAATATTTACAAAAGTCGGAGATTAACTTTTCTGTAAGTCCTGAGATTTCGAAAAAGATTAGCGACTTGGGTGCTCGAAATATTATTAATCTCGGGAACGGGGTCAATTTTCATCATTTTAATTCGCCTCAAAACACACCCGAAGAACTTCAAAACATTGAAAAGCCTATTCTAGGATATGCTGGAGCGATGGATTGGCTAGACATAGATTTAGTTCAGAAAATTTGTATCGCTTTCCCAAACTATGAGATTGTACTTATCGGACCTGAGATTGAAGTGGGTTGGTATAAAAAACAAGTGAACTTTCAGGGATTGAAAAATATTCGATATTTAGGAAAAGTTAATTACAGAGATTTACCTGCCTACGTTCAATCATTTAAAGTGGCTTTGATTCCTTTTGTTGTAAACGAACTCACCAGGCCTTTAAATCCGAACAAATTATACGAGTATAGCGCCGCTGGAAAAGTGGTCGTTTCCATGAATTACTCTTCAACAATTCAGAAGCTGAAAGATATTATTTTTGTCGGAAATACGCACGAGGAGTTTCTTGAGCAAATTGAAATAGCAATCGAAACCCCCAAAAACGAAGTCGGGATTCATTTAGCAAAACAAAATAGTTGGGATGATATATCGAGAAAAATGGAAAATTCACTATTGGAAACGATTTGATTAAACCAATTTTTTTGCTAGGGTCACATAAATCTGGTACGAGTTTGCTGAGAGCTCTGTTTGACAACCACTCTCAAGTCTTTTCAATACCAATTGAGACGCATTTTGCTCATTTTTTGGGTTGGTGGACGAGATATCCATTTTTACGAACAAAAAAGAAAAACTATTCTCTTGAAGAATTTGAAAATAATGCGAGTAAATGGATTCATACTTGTAATACATCCAATGATCCGTATGGAGATAGTCAAGCAAGCGGATTGTTTGATGAGACTTTGTTTAAAGAAGAAATGGGGAAGCTTAATTCTAATTCCTCGGAGATGACTAAAATTGACCAATATTTCCGCTCTATCTATTCCGTGATCAACAAAAAAGCTGCTCCCGAAGATTTGCGATTTATTGAAAAAACTGTTGAAAACAGTGAGCATGCAATACGTATCGCTAGCTTATATCCAGATGCTAAATTCATACATATTTTAAGAAATCCTTATGCTAATTTAGTGACGCTTCGGAGATATCTACAAAAAATGAAAAAAAGCTACCCTCATCTTGATTCACTTATAAAATCAATTTATGATAGTTTTTACTTTGCGGATTTTAACAGCACAAATATTGAAAATTATAAAATAATATATTATAAAGATCTTGTGACAAATCCACAAAAAATCATGAAGGATCTGGCGTTATTTGTCGAGATAGATTTTGAAGAAAACTTACTTACACCGAGCTATTTAGGTTCGTCTTGGGGTGGAAATTCTGTTTCGGGTAATAAATTTAAAGGTGTTTCATCGGCTCGAATCAATGCCTGGAAAAAAGATATTAACAGTTTAGAAATTGAAGTCGTGAATGCTGTCATGGGGGTTGCTATCGAAAGAAATGACTATAAAAAAATTAAAGCAAAAAACAGAATTTTAATACCACAAAAAAGAGAATATTTTAGAGCCTATCTAGGAAATAGGATTTTGCTAAAAAGACCATTTTAAATGCACATTTTAATTATTGCATCTTGGTATCCATCACCTCTCTCTTCCTATTCGGGTAATTTTGTCCAAGAACAGGTGGAGGCACTTTCAAAATCTGGATTAAAAGTTGGCGTTATTTCCTCAGTATTTTCACCCACTATAACGTTTAAAATATTTCAATCAATTAGGGATAAGAATTATTTTTTAGCTCAAAAATCTTTTACAAAACGATTTTCATTTCTCCCGAGTAGCACCAATTATTATTGGGTAAACAATGGTTTAGAATTATTTAAATCATATTGTGAAACGCAAGGTGTACCCGACGTAATTCATGCTCATTCGGCTCTTTATGGGGGTCGGTTGGCACTAAGCATCAAAAAACAATTCAATATCCCTTTTATATTAACGGAGCATTCTTCCTTTCTACTTCAGAAAAAACTTCCTTGGTGGCAATTAAAAATGGCGAGGGCCGTTTATAGAAATTCCTACTTAAACATTGCTGTAAGTCGATACTTGAAAGAAAAAATTCAGCAAAACTTTAATCTAGATAAAGAAAAATGGCGTGTTTTGCCTAACATGATTAATGATTCGTTTTTTGTATCGGAATTACATCAACCGGCCAAAGAAAAATTCATATTTTTAATTATTGGTATGCTCATACATGTCAAAGGACATCATAAGCTTTTAAAAGCTTTCGCGTTAGTAAGTGAGCAACTCTCGCTAGGAACTAAAATTAGAATTGTAGGTGACGGCCCACAAAAAGAATCTCTGTTGAATTTGGCGAAAGAATTAGGGATAGAATCACAGATTGAATGGCATGACTCGGTTCCCTCGACTGAAATTGCACATATGATTCAAGATGCTCATGTAATAGTCTCCTCCAGTGAGGCGGAAACATTTGGGCTCGTCTTAGTCGAAGCTTTGGCTTTAGGTAGACCTGTTGTAGCACTTGATAGTGGAGGACCGAGAGACATTGTCAATGATAGCGTTGGTTTTTTAATCCCTCAAGGATTTATCGAAGATTTTTCACAAGCACTAGTGAATATTCAGAAAAATTATTCTAACTATTCCCCTGAAAAGCTGAGACATTATACTCAAGAGCGATTTCATTCAAGTGTGATTATTAATTCACTTTACTCCGCCTATAAAGAGATTGTTGCATAACAATGACATCTAAAAAACAACTTGCATTCAATCTAAGCTCTACCTTTCTGAGACAAGTCGGAATAACAGTATTTCAGTTGGCTTTCACCGTTCTTTTGGCTCGAAATTTGGGCAAAGATAACTATGGGGCATATGCTCTCGCTCTAATGCTTCCCCAGTTATTAATGAAAATCCTTAACCTGGGTTTAGGGTCTTCTGTCGTATATTTTCTTGCTCGCAAGGAACTCTCAATAAAAAATGCTATTTTCAAAGTTGTTCAACTCAGTGCATTTACGACAGTGCTTGCGCTATTGGCAGATGCGATTATTATATTTTTATTTGGAGACACCTTTTTCCAAAATGTTCCAACCAATGCACTTATTTTAGCTTCCGTTCTTTTCCCCGTTTTGATATTGCAAGAACTCTTACCCAATATTTTTTTAGGACTTCAAAAATTTTCAACTTATAACGTGAGTTATGTCGTTTTCCCCGTTTTCTCTCTCATTATTGTTTGGTTAATGATTCTGTTTTACAATTTTGATGTTACTTGGGCACTCGGAGCTTTTGGGGCAGGTCAGTTTATTTCAATTTTAACGCTATTAATATTACTGAAACGAGAACAATTGCGTGAAATAGATGAGGTAACCAGTGTTTCATGGTCGCAACTGCTTTCATTTTCGTGGAAAATTCACGCCGCAAATATTGTTGGTTTTCTTAACTATCGAATTGATATTTTTTTGGTCAATTTTTTGGCGAATACGGCAACGGTAGGGATATATTTTATCGCAGTCCAAATAGCTGAAAAACTTTGGTTGTTGTCCCAAGCCGTAAACACAGCTGTTTTTCCCCATCTTTCACAGAAATATAAAAGAAGCAAGCTCGATACAAGTGCGACGGAAATTCTAGGTTCAACTACATTTTTATTAACAATATTAGCGTCTATAATCTTGACGCTTTGTGCAAATGCCATCATTAAAACGTTTTTTGGGGAGGTATTTATTGAAGCGTCTGTTGTTTTGATATATTTATTACCTGGCATTATCGCAACAAGTGTCGGTCGTATTTTATCAAATGATTTTAGTGCAAGAGGCGAGCCTCAACTCAACATCTATGTCGGGCTGTTTACGGTCATTTCAAATGTTATAGCAAATTTGTATTTCATTCCCAAAATGGGTGCAAGGGGAGCCGCCTTGGCAACAAGTTTAAGTTACGGCCTTAGCCTAATCATTAAGCTATTCATCTATTTTCAATTGGTAAAAGTACCATTTTGGAGAGTTCTATTTCCTGGAAAAGCATTAATTGATATAGGGAAAAGTATCATCGCAAATAGAAAAATAATCTGAAGATAATATGAGTATTAGTACCTTTTTAGATCAAGACGAAAAGAAAGATCTGCTTAGATTTATTACAGCAGGTTCGGTAGATGATGGGAAATCAACTTTAATCGGCCGTTTATTGTATGATAGTAAGCTGTTGTATGAAGATCAGCTTGCCACCCTAGCTCAAGAGAGCAAAAGGCAAGGTTCTGCTGGTGCCGATATTGATTACGCGTTATTATTAGATGGATTGAAAGCTGAACGAGAGCAAGGAATAACCATCGACGTCGCGTATCGGTATTTTTCCACAAATAAACGAAAATTTATTATTGCAGATACGCCTGGTCATGAGCAATACACACGAAACATGGTAACAGGCGCATCCACATCTCAACTTGCAATCGTTTTAATTGATGCCGAAAAAGGCGTTATTACACAAACCAAGCGGCATACATTTTTGATTGATCTTCTGGGAATAAAACACCTAATAGTGGCAATCAATAAAATGGATCTAGTTAACTATGCCCAAAATATATTTGATGAAATAGTCGAATCATTTAAATCTTTTTCGGCTAGACTATCAATACCTCATATCGAGTTTGTTCCTCTATCAGCTCTACGGGGAGATAATGTCGTGGATGTCTCAGGAAAGATGCCTTGGTATCTTGGGAAAACACTTATGTCCATGCTGGAGACAATCCATATTTCAAATGCTTTTAATATGATAGATTTTCGATATCCTGTACAATATGTCTTGCGACCTGATGGAAAATATCGTGGCTTTGCAGGGAGAATTGCTTCTGGAATTATTCGTGTGGGCGATGAGCTTATCGTGTTGCCATCACATTTAAAAACACGTGTAAAATCCATTAATGTCTCAACGCAAAATCAGAGTTACGCATTTGCTGGTCAATCCGTCAGTTTGGAACTTGAAGACGAAATTGATATTAGCCGAGGCGATTTACTCGTGCATCCTCAAAACATGCCTAAAACAGGACATACTTTTGATTCAACTTTGGTTTGGATGGCTACTTCGCCGTTTGATGCATCAAGAACCTATCTTCTTAAACATACAACGCGTATTGTTAAAGCTCGTTTGAGTGAGATTCGGTATAAAATTGATGTCAATACCATGCATCGTTCGTCTGTTAAAACCTTGGGAATGAATGATATAGCAAGAGTCGCCGTTACAACACAAGAGGCCTTAAGTTTTGATGCCTATATTAAAAATAAAGAGACGGGCGCATTTGTCGTTATTGATGAACTGAGTCATGAAACAGTTGCCGTGGGTATGATTTTAGATAGGGTCGCAGAAGATGTTCCTCAATCTCAAAAACGAACATTTGAAAGAGTCAATTATTCACAGGATAGTCTAGTGACGACTCAACAACGACTTAATAGCTATCAACAAAAAGCGCTAACATTTTGGGTCTCTTGCAATCAGCTATCTGAATGTAAAACATTCGCCTATGAGCTCGAAAAACGATTGTTTGAATCCGGAAAACATGTTGTTGTGTTGGATGCATCGCTTGTAGGACCACTTCTTCAAGATAAGATTACTCTCATAGACGATTTCCAATACAACGAGTATCTTAAAATATTCGAGTTGGCAAAATTATTAAATGACAATGGATTAATTGCCATCGTGAACGTTCCAATCCACAACATTTCACTAAAGCAGGATATTAAAAAAAATATTTACACAAAATCCCTAGTTGAAGTTTTTTTTGAAGTTTCTCTAAAAAAGAATAATAAGAGCCAATCTGATGCTGATTCTGAGAGTGACAAAGTAGAATCCAGGGAACAAATTTATTGTGTTTCCCAAAATAATTGGGAGCAAATAATTACGAGGCTGTCAAAACTAGTGGAACCAGAAATCGACTGTTCGTGAAGCGTGTCCAAAAAATTAAAAAAAAGACGCAATAAAAGGAATAGAATGACGCACTCAACACTTAAAACCCAGAACCCAAATCTTATTTTAGTAATAGGCGGTGCAGGGTACATTGGAAGCCATATTGTGGCTGATTTATTGGCTGAGGGTCACGACATTACGGTTTTTGATAACCTTTCGACGGGATTTAAAGAAAATATTCCCCGAGGTGTCAATTTCTACCATGGAGACATCCTAAATAAAGGCGATTTAAAGGGTGTATTTCAACAACCTTTCGATTGTGTGATGCATTTTGCGGCTCTAAAGGCGGCGGGGGATTCGATGCTAAATCCATCGAAATATGCGGAGCATAACATTAGCGGATCCATCAATATTCTTGACGCAATGCTCGCGGCAAATGTTAAAAACATAATCTTTTCGTCTTCGGCGGCGGTTTATGGGGCTCCGGAATATCTGCCTGTTGACGAAAAACATCCGACACATCCCGAAAACTTTTATGGCTATACTAAACTCGCCATAGAAGACATCCTAAATTGGTATGCGAAGCTTAAAAATATTAATTTTGCGGCGCTTCGTTATTTTAATGCGGCGGGTTATGATGCCTTGGGACGAGTGTCTCAACTCGAACGAAATCCTGCAAATTTATTACCTATCGTGATGGAAATTGCATCAGGCATGCGTAAAAAAATGCAGATTTTCGGTGATGATTATGACACACACGATGGAACTGGCGTACGGGATTACATCCACGTGAACGACTTGGCAACGGCTCATATCAAAGCGATGAATTTTATTATGGAAAACAACCAAAGCTTAACCGTAAATTTAGCGACGGGTGAAGGATTTTCTGTTTTAGACGTCATCAAAGCGGTGGAGAAAATCACGGGGCAAAAAATAAATTACGAAATTGTAGCACGACGTCTCGGTGATCCAGCCGAACTAATCGCCCAAGCGTTACGGGCGGACGACATCTTGAAATGGAAGGCGAAACATTCTTCTTTAGAAAATATTTTGGAAACGATGTGGCGTGTGTATAGAATACATCGACAGAATTAAAGTACGCGGAGGATACATAATTACTTTTGCCGATCATCATCCCCGTATAAAAATCGAGAAAAGCGATAAAAAACATGATTAAATGCTCATGTGACGATTGTCAAAATTACAACATTTTGCTGGAAAAGACTTTCGAAATCGGGCGTTAATATTAGTATATCTCGGTCTCTAAGGATTGATATTTACTAACAAATAAACGCTGAAAAGCATCCATAGAGATACAATAATTTTATCCATCGTGATCCACAATATTGGGACTCACCGTGGCGGAGCCGTGCGGTGAAGGTTAATTATTAATGAAAAGAAAAAGCACGACCACAAAGGGAAAATTGTAAGGTAAGCATCTTGCTTGCGAAAAAAGTCTAACACCAAGCTACACAAAGAAGCACTAAGTTTCACAAAGAGGAAATTAAGTAAAGAAAGAACACGTGAAGCGAATGTTTCGCTTTTAACTTGATAAATTCTCTGTGCTCTCTGCGTAAATCTCCGTTTCCTCTGTGGTTAAAAGAGTCTCATATTATCTCATAGACTAAAATAACGTAGAGCAAAAAACACTCTCCTCCATGCTAAGGAGGAGTACCCGCCCGTTTGCGGGGGAGGTGGTAGAAAGTACTGCCTCATAAACAAATCCACTCAATCCTTGAAATCCGTGTCCAATATTTTTTACTTTACCGTTATAAGAAAACAAAACAGTCCTCAAATGAACACAAATGGTTTAAATGGAAAACTTGTCACCTGTCACCCGTCACTCTTCACGCGTCAATTCCCTCCGTGGTAATTATTTTTAAGACGACACAGGAGATTTTCAACACAATGACAATGCCAAAATTATTTAAACGTCAATCGCATTTTTTTCATAAAAATACTTGTCCTTAACTATTTAGCGAATACTTTAACGAATAAATGACGCATCAAAGCGTAAATATGGAAAACGAGAGATAAACTAATAAATTATGAGGGAAAAAATGAAAAAATTATTGTTACTGATTTTCATGATTGTAGTAGCCCTACCTTTGATGGCTCAAGACGACATGATGATGGAAGATTCTACTGTAATGGAAGAAGTTGTAATGGATTCTATGGCAACAGTTGTTGATACTGTCGCTGCAGAGTTAACAGATGTCGCTGAAGAAGCCGTTGCTGCCGTTGAAGAAATGGTCGAAGCACCAAAAGCCGAAGGCATGAAGGGTATTTTCGTCGCTCCACAATTTAACTATATCCTTTTCAAACCTTTAAATTCGGGTGGTTCAGGAATGAGCTATGGCATATCAGTTGGTACACCTGTTATGTTTGATTTATTCGGAATGAATGCTCATGTTGTTGTGGATTTAGGCATGGTCAGTGAAGGTACAGATGCAGCGGTTGAAGGTTTTGTTGCAATGGCAGGTTTTTTGACTAAAGTCGCCAAACTTCCTTTTGGTTGCGTTGTTGTTGACTCAAAATTAGGTTGGGCTGGCGAAGGTTTTGGTGCTAATCTTTCTGCAAATATTGTTTATCCAGTTGCTGGTATGCCTTTAAAAATTGTTGCTAAAGTCGGTGCTGGTGGTGGTTTAATGGCAGATGATGCAGGTGCATTCAACCATGTATTCTTTGGACTTGCTGCTAACTACAGCTTGGATGACTTACTCAACAAATAAACGAGTAAAAATAGTTGATTTTAAAAACCCCGGCTTGCTGGGGTTTTTTGTTTGATGGACGTGATGCCGTTTTGGGCTTCCAGTTCCCCGCAGATTGCGCAGAAAAAAAAATTGTAATGTAAGCCTCTTGCTTGCGGAAAAGTGTAACACCAAGGCACACGAAGAAACACCAAGTTTCACAAAGGGAAAAAAGTAAAAAGATAGCGAAAAATACAAAAACATCACACAAAGCCACGAAGCCACAAAGAAATATTATCTCTCATTCCCCTCCCAGGAGGGGTAGGGGTGGGTCACTCTGATCAGCCAGTGGGCGGAGAAGCATCTCCTCAAGTCTCATAGCAAAAAATAGTAAGGTAAGCATCTTGCTTGCGAAAAAAGTCTACTACCCTTCGACAAGCTCAGTGCAGGCGCAGTCGCACGAAGCCACAAAGAGAAAAAGTCTACCACTAAGTTGCACAAAGAAGCACCGAGTTTCACAAAGAAAAGCATTATTTTATTCCCCTCCAAGGAGGGGTTAGGGGTGGGTAAGAATTACAAATGATAAATTACAAATGTATATAACAGCCGTATTTTTCTAAAATCAAATATAATTTTCTCTGCGTTCTCTGTGGTTAAAAGAGTCTCATGTAATCTCATAGACTAAAATAACGTAGAGCCAAAAACACTCTCCTCCTTGCGAAGGATGAGTACCCGCCAGTTTGCGGGGGAGGTGGTAGAAAAGCACTGCCTTATAAATAAATCCACCCAATCCTTGAAATCCGTGTCCACTATTTTTTACTTTTCCGTGACACACCTACTACAATAAGACACACGAGATTCTTCATGGCGTTGGATTATGTCATCCTGAGCAGTGGAGTGCAGCGTAACACCCGTCGAAGGATATAGAAAGAAAAAATGAATGATTAATCTTAAATATTTCATGTCCAACACTTCGACAGGCTCAGCATGACATGAAACGGTTTTGTCACTTGTCACCCATAACTCATAACTCGTCACATGTCACTCTTTACTTTTTTTATTTATAATTTAACATTTAGCATTTGTAATTTTCAACTATATTACGCCGAACAAAAAGGCGCTAACAAAAATTTACGCCTAAACCCTAAGGAGGGGATAAAATATGAGAAAGATAACCCTTGTTTTAATGATGCTGGTGATGGGGAGTGCTGCCCTGTTTTTTATGTCGGGATGTTCCAAAGAGAAGAAACAAGTGCCTGCAAATGACACAACAGTTGTCGAAGAGACAACCGCTGTTCGAGAACCCGTTAAAGAAACCGCTCCAACCAGCGATATGGTAGCCAAACAAGCAGATGCTGCTGCTGCGGAAAAGGCTAAGGCAAAAGTCCAAGCCAAAGCTGCAGCTAAAGTGCTACAGGATGAAAAAAATGTTTTTGAATCTGAAAAAATCCATTTTACCTACAACAAATCTGTTTTGGCGCCATCTGCTCAAAAAGTATTAGAAAAGAAAGCCGACTGGTTGATTAAACATCCCAGCTATTCAGTACGTATCGAAGGTAATTGCGATGAGCGAGGCAGCAATAAATACAACCTTACCCTGGGAGCCGATAGAGCTAGATCTGCTGAGAAATACCTTGTAAATATGGGTATTGCAGCAAACCGTATTTCCACAGTTAGCTACGGCGAAGAGAAGCCAGCTGATCCGAGCCATAACGAAAAGGCTTGGTCTCAGAATCGGAGAGATGAGTTCAAACTTATCAAGTAGTGACTTGCCGACTCTTGGCATGTTTACGATGTTGAGAGTGAGGTTCAACTACAATTTGGTTGACCCACTCAACACATAAACGAGTAAAAATAGTTGATTTTAAAAACCCCGGCTTGCTGTGGTTTTTTTGTCTTACGGACGTGATGACGTTTTGGTTGAAAAGTGTAACACCAAGGCACACGAAGAAACACCAAGTTTCACAAAGGGAAAAAAATAAATCATTCCATCAGACAGCGCAGAATTTCGCAGAAATAATATATAGTTTAGAGCAGCCCATGACTTTAGTCGTGGGGGCAATTTGGAAAAAAACTTTTTTTATAATCGTTAATCTCTCAGTAGTAAAATCTTCGGGGTTTCACGAGATCGCAATAACCTACCCCTAACCCCTTCTCCCGACGCGTTGGTCGGGATTTTCAACGAAAGGGGAACTAACTTTATCTTGTGTCGCTCATCACCCGTCACCTGTCACTCAAAACTCATAACTCATAACTTGCACTCGTCACCTGTCACATTTTGTAATTTGTAATTCACCACTTTCACTTACCTTGCCCCATGATTCAATTTATCATTCGCCGCATCCTTGAGCTCATTCCCGTAATTATAGGTATAATTTTACTCACATTCATTCTCATGTACATTGTTCCTGGCGATCCCGTATTGAGTATGGTGGGTGAACGTTATGACGAAGCGACTCTAGAAATCCTGCGAGAACAATTCCATTTAAATCAATCGCTACCCACTCAATTTTTTCATTATTTGAATGGTTTAATCCATGGTGATTTAGGCATTTCATTTGTGAATCAACAACCCGTTACGAAACTCATAATGGAACGTTTCCCCGCAACAATGATTTTAGCACTAGGCGCCATGTTTATCTCCATATTATTAGGACTCTCTGTAGGTGTCATTTCAGCCATCAAACCCCATAGCATTATAGATCGCGCAGCGATGCTGTTTGCGTTGGCGGGGATATCGATGCCTGTATTCTGGGTGGGATTATTACTCGTGTTGGCAGCTCAATCAATGGGTTGGCAATATCTCAGCGGCTATGGTTGTTGGGCCTATTTAGTGTTACCAGCCATCACACTGGGAACACGATCTGCTGCATTTCTCGCACGCGTTACACGAGCCAATATGCTTGAAGTTCTGAATCAAGATTATATACGAACTGCAAGAGCAAAAGGATTGAGTCAACTTATTGTCATTACAAAGCACGCCCTTAAAAACACACTTATTCCGATTGTCACCATTATTGGTGTTGATTTTGGTTCGTACTTGTCGGGAGCTGTATTGACAGAATCGATCTTTAATTGGCCGGGTATTGGTCGGCTAGCATTGAATGCAATTATGCAGCGAGATTTTCCCGTTATTCAAGGAACGGTTCTCGTCACGGCGTTGGTTTTTGTAACATCCAATTTTATCGTCGATATTCTTTATGGTTATCTCGATCCGCGGATAAGAATTGAGAAATCATAAATGATTAATTTTAAAACGATTTCATTGATGGTGCTCGGAAAAGGAGCAAATAGGAGATCATTATTCCCTTCTTGTTGCCAATCCGGAATTCAATTCCCCTCTGCCCGACCTATGTGTCCGTCGAAGGATAAAGAATGAAAACGATGAAAGTTCCATCACAGGAATAAGGAAATAAATTGAGTCGCAAAGAAACCATAAGCGCTGAAACAATTCGCAAATTGAGTCACAATCCGATGGCAATTTTCGGTTTATTTCTCGTCCTACTTATTATAACAGTGGGGGTTTTTGCCCCCGTTTTTGCGCCGAATAATCCTTACGAGACAAACCTTGATATAAGTCTCCAAGCACCGTCAATGTCGCACTGGCTCGGCACAGACGAAGAAGGTCGTGATGTTTTATCTCGCATCATTTACGGTGCGAGGATTAGTTTAAAAGTCGGCTTTTTAGCCAGTACCATCAGCTTAATGATTGGTTCGCTTTTAGGTTTGATTGCCGGTTTTTTGGGTGGATGGCTTGATAAAATCATCATGCGTTTTACGGACGTTATGTTTGGCTTCCCAGCTCTTCTCTTTATGATTGGTATTACGGCTGCCGTTCCACGGCCTGGTATTGAAATTACAATGATTGCTATTGGCCTTGTCTCCTGGCCAAGTATGGCAAGAATTATGCGATCGCAAGTGCTAATGATTGCCAATAGAGAATATGTTTTGGCGGCTCAAGCATTGGGTTTTTCCAAAGCACGACAAATGTTTCGACACGTTTTGCCCAATAGCCTTGCCCCCGTTATTGTTGCCTTTACAATGAGTATTGCAGGAGCGGTTATGGCAGAGGCATCATTGTCATTTATTGGCTTAGGCGCTCAACCTCCAGAGCCCAGTTGGGGTTCTATGATTGCTTTTGGACGCGCACATCTACGAGGTGAATGGTGGATTTCTATTTTTCCAGGACTCGCAATTGCACTAATGGTTTTAGGGTTCAATCTTTTTGGTGAGGGGCTCCGTGATGCTCTAGATCCAACCATGAATGTTGATAAAAACGAACAATAGCCACCAAGTCGCAAAGAAAAACGATAGTAAGGTAAGCATCTTGCTTGCGGTTGAAATAATCTTGTGCAAAGAGAAAAAAACTACTACGGAGCATGTCCCGTAACCAGTAACACGTGACACGTAACAAGAAAAAATAAAGACTCACACCCTTCGACAAGCTCAGGACAGGCGCCGTTGCACTAAGCCACAAAGAAAAAGCTTATTTTTTATTCCCCTCCAAGGAGGGGCAGGGGTGGGTTTCTTTGTCACGTGTCACTCATAACTCAAAACCCATCACTCGTCACTCGTCACTTGTCACACGTTTCCTGTCACCCTGAATGAAATGAAGGGTCCCCTCAAGTCTCATAGCAAAAAAATAGTGTAGAGCAAAAAACGCTCTCCTCCTTGCTAAGGAGGAGTACCCGCTAGTTTGCGGGGGAGGTGGTAGATTGCACTATCTCATAAACAAATCCACCCAATCCTTGAAATCCGTGTCCACTATTTTTTACTTTTTCGTTATAAGAAAACAAAACAGTCCTCAAATGCACACAAATGAACACAAATGGTTTAAATGGAAAGCCTGTCACTTTGCCACCATTTTATGCTTCGACGGACGCTTGCGCTGCTCAGCCAGACAAATGGTGACTTGTCACTCGTTACTTGTCACCCTGCTCAGCCAGTTGGCGGAAAAGAGTCCCATGCAATCTCATAGACGAAAGTACAGCAAAACGACGCACGAGATTCTTCATTACGCTTTGCTCCATTCAGAATGACAAAACTAACGCAAACCTGTCACCCTGAGCCCGTCGAAGGGTCTCCTCAAATCTCATAGACTAAAATAGCGTAGAGCAAAAAAAACACTCTCCTCCTTGCTAAGGAGGAGTACCCGCCAGTTTGCGGGGGAGGTGGTAGAAAGTACTGCCACAAAACAAATCCACCCAATCCTTGAAATCCGTGTCCACTATTTTTTACTTTTTCGTGACACACGAGATTCTTCATTGCGCTTTGCTTCATTCAGAATGACAATATCTGGGTTTTTCACGCGTTCGCAAAAACCTACCCCTAACCCCTTCTGGAAGGGGAACTAGCTTTCTCTTGTGCACAACGATAGTAAGGTAAGCATCTTGCTTGCGAAAAAAGTCTACCACCAAGTTCCACGAAGAAGCACCGAGTTCCACAAAGAAAAACAAAAGCAAAAAATAGCGTAGAGCAAAAAAACACTCTCCTCCTTGCGAAGGAGGAGTACCCGCCCGTTTGCGGGGGAGGTGGTAGAAAACACTGCCTCATAAACAAATCCACCCAATCCTTGAAATCCGTGTCCACTATTTTTTACTTTTTCGTGACACGCCTGCTACATAAAGACACACGAGATTCTTCATTACGCTCTGTAGTAAAATCTTCGGGGTTTCACGAGATCGCAATAACCTACCCCTAACCCCTTCCAAAAGAGGAACTAGCTTTCTCTTGTGTCACCCATAACTCATAATTCAAAACCCATCACTCTTCACGCGTCACTCGTCACCGCCCCCACCCATCAATAAGCGATATGAATAATAAACATTATAATAATTCTTCGCTTCAATTGACTTCATAGACCGAAAAACTAAATTCACTCCTCAAATGAAAGACACCAGACTCCATATAGACGCAATTAGAAGACTCTTGAGACGACACGCAAAAGGTAATCTCGAGAAAGTATTGACGAAACTTCATCCTGCTGATATTGCACTGATTTTTAGACATCTCAATGAAGATGAACGCGCGCAGGTCTTTCTAATTATCCCAACTGTTGAGCAAGCAGCCGAAGTCTTATCTGAATTAGACGATAGCATTATCGAAGAAATTCTCCCGGATTTACCGATGGAGAAAATTCTTTTATTAATGAAAGAGCTTTCGGCTGATGATGAAGTTGCGATTCTAAGGTTACTCCCAGAAGAGCTATCGGATAAGATTCTTACCCAACTCAAAGGGAAAGAATCAGAAGAGATGGAAGCCCTCATGGCCTACAAGGAAGATTCCGCCGGGGCGCTTATGACGACGGAAGTTTTTGCCCTCCATGAAGATTTATCCGTAAAAGACGCCATTTCATCAATTCAAACCCAAGTAAATCAAGAGATGGTTTTCTATCTTTATGTTATTGATGACCACAGACGCCTCGTAGGTGTCATTTCATTACGCGACCTCATTACATCAAAACCTGGAAACCTCCTGTCCAATATTATGACAACGCGTGTCCATTCAGTTGATACGGATATGAATCAAGAAGAAGTGGCACACGTTGTTTCGCGTTACAATATTCTGGCAGTCCCCGTTGTCGATGAAGCCCATACACTCCTCGGTATTATTACGGTGGACGACGTTATCGACGTTATTCGAGAAGAAGCCACCGAAGACTTTTTGCAGATGGCCGGTGCGGGTCGTGATAAAGAGATCATTAGTAAAAACGTTTTTGATAATGTAAAATTACGGATCCCTTGGTTATTTGCATCTTGGATTGGTGGACTACTAGTGGCATCTATCATCTCTAAATATGAAACAACTCTTGGGCAAGTTTTAGCCCTTGTGGCATTTTTACCCATTATTACGGGGATGGCTGGAAACGTTGGAACACAGACCTCAACCATCATTGTACGCGGTATTGCAACGGGTAGAGTCACGCATCAGGATAGTCTGGCGACGGTTTTTAAAGAGTTTCGTGTTGGTATTATTTTAGGTTTACTTTATGGCCTTTTACTCGGTGGCGCTGGCTATTTAGTGGGTAGTTTAGAAATTATGGATTTAGGCGTTATGACGCCAGAACAGTTAGGCATTACCGTCGGCTCAGGCATATTTTCCGCCATGACGATTGCCACAACGATTGGCGCATTTATACCCATTGTTTTGGAAAAGCTCAATCAAGACCCGGCCATTGCAACAGGTCCTTTCGTCACAACAGCTATCGATATTGCCGGCGTCTTTGTCTATTTTGTTATTGCTAGTTTTTTCATTTTTTAAAACATCAAAGCGCTATGTTTCCCGGCATATAATCGCCTCAAATTCGATAATATATTAATGCTAATTCAATAGTCTAAAACGTAAATGCCTGTAACAATCACACTCTTTATTCTCGCCATTGCAACATCAACTTATGTTGTATTTATCATTCTTATGTATGATGGCTTGAAGCGCGCAAGAATTGATGCCTCAAATGAGAACGCTTTACCACCAGTTTCCATCATCATCGCGGCGAGGAATGAAGAAAGCAACATCTCTCATATTCTAGATGATATCATCAAACAAGATTACCCTAAAAATCTTCTTCATGTCTTTATTGCCAATGACCGCTCGACAGATGCAACACCCACGATTCTAAGGAAATATTCTGCCCAATATGACTTCATCCATGACATTCATATTCATCAACACTCCACTGAAATGGCGGCAAAAAAAAATGCCTTAACACAATGCATCAAACATGTGAAAACCGAGATGATATTGAGTTGTGATGCTGACATTCGTTTGGGACTGAATTGGGTAAAAGCCATGGTTCAAGGATTCACAGAAAATACAGGTGTCATGACATCCTATTCGAGTGTAACGGGAAATAATTTGTTTGCTAGATACCAGGCCTTGGATTTCCTCGCCTTACAGGTTTCCAATGGAGCGATGCTTAATCGTGGCTATAATTGGTCTGGAACCGGACAAAATATTGCCTATCGAAAAAGTGCCTTTATCCAAATTGACGGCTTCCGTCCAAGCGCTCATAAAGATAATGACGACGATATGTATTTAATCCAAACTATCCCGAAACAAACAGGGAGAGACGCTAAATTCAATTGGAATCCTGAAGCGATGGTTCAAACGCATCCTACGAGAGATTTCAAATCTTTTATGAATCAACGCATACGTTGGGCGTCAAATAGCAAAGGTTTGGAAAAGAGCAAACCTTTATTTTTCATCTTTCTTCTGTCCGCCTATCTTACCAATCTTGGCATTCTTATGTCGCTTTTCTTCGCCCCATTTTCACCTGTTCTTTGGATCTCGATTTTAGTAAAATTCCTCGGCGAAGGAGCCATCCTTCTCAAAGGAAGTTCCTTAATGAATGAGAGGCGACTCATCATGCTTTTTCCCCTTTGGTTCATGATACAGCCACTGTACATCAGTTTTATGGGAATCGCTGGACGCATTGGAAAATATTCGTGGAAAGCATAACGTGAGGCAATCTCAACGCAGCGTCATCCGCCATGTATTATTGTGGATGACTTTATTTTCAATTGGATGGGGCCAGGAAACAAGGATCCAGAATTTTACAGTGTCTTTTCTCGGATTGCCCGTCATGAAGCTCGAGCGCATGATTCAAACGGATTCATTGATGACAACAGTCAGCTACGATACAAAACCCTATTCTCGATATCTTGAATCTATCGTGGATGTCGCCAATTATTATTGGGTTCAATTTAATAATGACAACTACTCCCCCGTAACATGGGGAAAAAAGACCCACGAATTTTCCTGGGATCAGGAATACCGCGTTACTACGGATACGACAGGTCAAATTTTTTACCCCGACTCAAAAACGATTGAATCGTCGAAACCCTATTTCTCTTTGTTTTCAGCGGTTGCTTATGTAGAAGATCTGAAGCCACAAGAAAAAATCACCATAAACGTACTCATCGAGGGACGATTTTTTAATGTAAGGGTCAGCCCCAAAGAATTTGACAAGGACGCAAGACGATACGATGTTGAATTTATGGATTTTGTCGGTACGAATATTTTCGAGAAGACCGATATTTTGCTCACAAAATTATCGAATAATGGGACAATATTATCACTCTGGGTTCATCCAGAGAAGGGCATTATCAAAACTCAGTTTGGGAAATCCCCCATGTCGGTGGATGTTCGTCGGAATTAATTCACTTTAATTAGTGATAACTTTGAGTATTATTAGAAGCGATGCGAGAATCCTTTAAAGACTTTATTTCCACTTACACGAAGACATTTATTTTCATCGTGGTTTCGGCTCTCATTATTGGATGCGGGTTCTATTTCGAGTGGGATAAAGACATCGTTGCCTCCTCCGTTGTTCTCATAGGTATCTTTAGTAATGCCTTCGCAGGTCTCATTTCGTTGATAGCCCTTGTACCCTTTTTAGGCCCCTTATTAATCAAAGTATTCTCTATCCCATTTTTTTGGCTATTGAATGCGATGGGCTATTTCGTCTCGATATTCTTTGTTAAACGAGGGTACTCTAGCCAGGTAATGTCAGGACGCATCTTGACGATAGTCCTTCTTACGGGTGTCGTAATCGGATTTATTTTAGGCCGCATCATTTAAAATAGACGGACCCAACGCAGTATAAACGAATTCATATTTTACCACTCAATCTTTGAACCAATCCCGATGGCTTTTTTGTTGAGAAGACATTTATTTTCATTAGCTTAAACCACGCAAGAAGGAAGATAAAGAATGCAGAACCCACTTTTCTCAAGTATTAAAGATAAACTCAATGCAAGACGCAGTAAAACGGAAGTCGCGTTGGCGAATATCTACATATTTCAAAATTTAACACGCCGCGAACTTAAACTTGTCGGCAGTATGGCGCATGTCCGTCACTATAATTCAGGCGAAAGCGTATTCGAGCAAGGCGACCCAGGAAGTGGTATGTACATCATTCTCAACGGGAGTGTGGGTGTCTATCAAAACATACCGCATTCAGAGCCACGACGCTTGAATGATTTATACAAAGGTGATTTCCTAGGCGAATTAGCGCTTTTAGACGAGGCGCCGCGTTCCGCTAGTATCAAAACAAACGAGAATAGTATTCTCCTCGGCTTCTTTCGAGCTGATTTAATGAAACTTTTGAATTCGAAACCAGAAACAGGGAATAAAATTATGCTGGCGCTTTCAAAAGTTTTAGCACATCGATTGCGAGAAACCAACGATGCATTGAGACTTTGCCAGCTTGAGGCATCCAAAAAAAGTGAAGCACAATAATGGGCTCTAATGCACCTGTTAGCATAAGCTCTTTTTCCATAAAAGCGGGTCAGCTTGCCTTATTTAAAGCCTTAGCTTATTTTGGGCTTTTGATTCTATTTTTTTGGAGTGCCTTCCAATTTTTACCGTATTTATACAACGTAATTTTTATGGCGGTTGTCGCGTCGCTTCTCGCAAGTATTATTAGTCCAGTTGTCGATAGACTCGAAAGCCGCGGGATAAAAAGAAGTCTGGGAACCCTTATTGTTTTTGGAAGCTTTTTTCTGGCTTTTGGCTTTTTCCTCGTTGGCATAGTGCCCAATGTTTTGAACGAAGCGACGAAACTCTACGATATATTTCAATCAAAATCAGGTAGTTCTGAAATTAACGCCCTTATTGATTCTTTAAATGCGTCGATTGGCAAATTCTTCCCTGACGCTAAAATTGATCCTAACATCGTATCAAAATTTGCCAGTAGTTTCTTTGGGCAACTCAAAAATATTCTAGCGGGTACCGTGGATGCCATTGCGAAATTTATTTTTACCCTCATCATAACATTGTTTTTTGTCATTGATGGGGATCGCATTATTAAAAGCACATTGGCGCTGGTACCGAATCAATATTTTGAGATGGCGTTGAATGTGAGCTACAAAATGCAAGTCAATCTCTCTAATTTTGTGCGTGGTCAAATGATGGCTGCGGGCGCTATCGCACTGGAATCATTAATCGGACTCTATTTTTTAAATATCGTTTTTGATGCCAATATTTCGAACCCATTTCTCATTGCAGGAATTGCTGGAATGGCCAATATTATTCCTTATGTCGGCCCTGTAATGGGGATGACGCCTGCTATTATTATTAGTGTCTATAACAACCTTGGCGACCCAATAGCCGCTGCGAATTATTATTACATCGGTCATATTATTGCCATGTTTATCGGTGTTCAAGTCATCGATAATAATGTCGTTTCACCGCTTGTCATGTCGTCATCAATGAATATGCATCCCCTTTCTGTGATGTTAGTGATTCTTGTCGGGTCCCAATGGGGCATTTTAGGGATGCTCTTAGCCGTGCCGACTTGGGGCGTCGTTAAAGTCATCGTCAATGAAGTTTTAGAGGGACTACGACGGCATCATTTCGTCTAAATTAGGGACGTATATTTTCAATTTTTATTGTATAGATGATGTCGCTTCCATGATGGCTAATTCGTAAATTAAACATTGTCAATTATTCAAAAACTCATTGTCTCAATAACTATAATCGCATCATTTATTGTGATGCCTCGTGTCGCAAGTTGGAATGACGCCAGTCGTATGGCGACGATTCAAGCTATTGTCGAAAATCATACATTCGAAATCGATGACTCAAATTTTTCTGATACCGGCGACAAAGTCTTTATTGACGACCATTTCTTCTCAGATAAACCCGTTTTCCCCTCATTAATGGGAGCTGTCGTTTATTTTCCATTATTTCATTTAGGAATAAAATTAGATGATGATTGGAATCTGGCGTATTATTTAATTACGCTATTCACGATAAAAATTTTTTGGATTTGTGGCATCGTTGCATTTTATTTTTCACTTAAATTTACAGCAATTCATGACAAATATCGTCTATGGCTGACGTGTGCGTTGGCGATTGCATCCTTACATTTTACCTGGTCATCGACATTTAATAACCATTCATTAGCGGCGTCCTCCTTAAGTATTGGTTTTTATTATTTTCTAAAATCTAAAGGGATTGGAGCAACGAAATCGACGCTTTTTCTTGCTGGATTGTTCCTTTCAATCGCAGCCGTTTCAGATTTACCCATGGCGGCTTTTTATCTCGTATTTTTAATGGATGTCATTGCGACGTCAACACTTAGACGAAAAACCCTCTACTATCTTTTGCCGTTACTTCTCACAGCTTTACCAACGCTTTATATAAATAACGCGATTTCGGGTAGTATTTTACCGATGCAACTCAATAAGCACTTTTTCGAATACCCAGGCTCACCTTGGGGTGATTTAAATGAATTGTCCGGCATTGGCATCAATCGAGGCATATTCTTTTTGAGCTACGCTTTCCATAGTTTAATAGGCAGCAAAGGTTTTCTCATTTACAATCCCTTCTTATTCATCGCGATTCCCGCCTTGATTCTCGAAATCAAAAGAAAACGAGCCTATCATCGCGAAGCCACAATTATCGGAATCACGTCACTCATCATTATCTTTTACTATTTATTATTCACGAATAATTATGGAGGCTGGTCTTACAGTATCCGCTGGTTTGTACCGCTGCTTCCGTTTTTGTTTTTCTTCATGTATTCTTATTTCACGAAAATCAGCCGAAAAAAAGAGCGATATTTCTACGCCTTTTTCGCTATTTCATTGATTATTTCGAGTGTGGGACTTATTAATCCGTGGTCGAATGAAACCTTAAGCGCTTCGCCCTTTATCAGTAATCTGAAAGTACTTGTGATGTTTTTAAATAATTAACCGAGGTATTTACGTGTAATAAGCGTCGCGAACGAGGGACATCAATTCATTCTTTTGAGGTTTTAAAGAATAAAATTGAACCTAGAAGTAGAAAAAACACGTTTCCAAACCAAACTGAAATAGCGGGATGCATAGATGACGAGTGCCCAACTTTTTGACCACCAATGATCAAAATATAATAGACGAACAGGACGACGATGGATTTACCCACCGCCGATGCGAGATTTTCGCGACTTCCTCCAATTGCAAATGATATGCCCAGAAGAAGTGTTATAAATCCTGAAAACACGAAGGCAATTTTAAAATGGAAATCAACAATCCATCGATGTGGATTAAGTCCAAGCACTTGCTTCTTTTTAATGAATTCGGTGAGTTGAAAAATATTCATTTCATCAGGACGAACTTGTTCCTTAGCAATATCTGCTGGTGTAATGGATAATAATGGTAAGCCAATCTCACTGAGTTGTGAGAAAGAGATATTGCCTTCACTATTGAATTCTCGAAAAGTCCCTGCTACTGCAGACCATTGTTTAGTTGAGTCAATCCAACTAAGTTTGGGAATATCATATCGCCGCGTGAGATTTTCGTTGGCAATTGAAAGCAATGCTACGTCGTAGCCATAATTCATTTTTGTATCAAAAACATTCATCAATATTATCCATCCTGATGGATCTTGCCGAACGACCTCTCGAATTTTTTGAGGCGATCTTCTAGGTTTCAATTGTTCGCGCATAATTGTTTTATTGGCGTGGTTAAAAGGCATCACCACTAAATTTTGAAACCAAAATTGGAAAAAGACAATGCAGAGGCCTAAAGCAATTAATCCTCGTGTCATTCGCCAGAGACTTACGCCAGAAGCCCGAAGCGCCGCAATTTCGTAGTGACGATTAAGCATTCCGAGGCTAAACACCGTCCCTAAAAGCATGGACATTGGAATGGCGGTGTCGATAAAATAGGGGATATTGTAATAATAATAAATGGCAACGAGCTCAATCGTAGCGCCAGCGTCGACGAATTTGTCTATATTTTCAACAAAATCGCCTATGGTAAAGAGTCCCACGAGGCTTCCTAAAACTAAAAAGAAGACATGTATAAATGTTGTTAAAATATATCGAGTTAATAAACTCATTAATTCAATGGCTGAATAAAAATCCGCTCTACGCGTGTGGCCGTTACCGCTGAAACATCAAACCGAAATCCATGGGTTTTAACATGTTCATCCTTTATGGGTATGTGTCCCAAGGATGCAATGATAAATCCTGCTAATGTCTCATAATCGCCAGGAGGAATATCAAGTCCTAATTCATGATTCAATTCATCTACTTCTGCAAGGCCTTGAACCAACCAGCCGCTTTCAATTTCTTGGACAAGAGTACTATCCATATCAAAAGCATCGGAAAATTCCCCAAAGACTTCTTCCGATAAATCTTCCATCGTAACAATACCATCCGTCCCGCCATATTCATCAACTATTATAGCGAGAGAAATATGTTGTTCTTTAAACTCTGAAAGCAATTTAACCGCCGATTTTGTTTCAGGTACGAAATAGGTGGGTCTAAGGATTTCTTGAATGTTTTTGGGTTGTTTAAAAAGGTCATGCAGAAAAATGACGCCTTTTATATCATCAATCGTTTGGTCATAAACGGGCATTTTAGAAAAACCAAATTCGAGAAATTTACTTTCGGCTTCCTCAATACTTGCATCTATGGCGATGGCTTTTATGTCGGGACGAGGTGTTAAAATTTCATTGACAACCGTATGACGAAATTGAAAAATCTTTGCGATTGTCTCCCGTTCGTGTTTCCCAATATCACTTTCTTCATTGGATTGATTGAGTAAAAAATGGAGTTCGTTTCGATCCAGTGTATGATCACTTGAGGTGCTGGAGACATTGCTTTTTAATATAATTCGTCGGTAAAACTCTAAAAATTTTATAGCCGGATAAAAAAGTAATTCGAAAACGACCATGCTTCGGCCAAAAAAGAGCATTGCAAAATTAGGAGCTTCTCTAAAAATAGTTTTGGGTAAAATCTCAGCCAAAATCAATATGGAAAACGATACAATAATAAAGACAATCCATTCAGACTCTATAATCCGAAGCAAAGCAATTGTGGCAAAAGAGGTCGTTAGAATATTGGCAATATTGATACCGATAAGATTCGTGGAAATATACTTTTCAGAATCATTCAATGCTTCAAGTGCTGCCGCCGAGCCTTTTATTTTCTTTTTTTGCCAGACTTCAAGTTGAATTCGACTTGAAGAGAGCAGTGCCATTTCTGCACCGCTAAAGAAAAAGCTGAGCAATAATCCAAAAACTGCGATAATTATTTCAAGCATAAGTTGTTTCGTGTGGAGCGTTAGTTTTCGGGTTCATTTTCTAGGCGAAAATAAGGTTTAAACGTGGTGCTGCAAGGGGAAAGTCAAAAAACTAGCTTCAGATATTTTTTAAATAACCCGAAACTCACGACTACCATTTACACATTTCTCAACTAAGTTGACACAGGAAAGGGGCACCAATGTGGTGGGATGACGATTTTGTAATCGACGAAGAAAAAGCCAGAACCTATACATTTCGTGAGATGCTGGTTCGCGTTATGCCCTACGTTCGTCCCTATTCGAAAACCTTTTTATGGGCCTTGCTTTGGGCACTTATAGGCGTCCTGCTAGTCCTTTTCCAACCCCTCATTCTTAAGCAAATCATTGATAAAGATATCCCAAGCGGTGACTTTTCGAAAGTTGCCATTTCTGCCAGTCTTTATTTAGCCGTTATGATTTTTTCCGGCATCGTCGGATTTTACTCAAATTGGATGGCTCAAAGAGCTGGGATCTATGCAGTCAACGACTTGAAAGTCGCCCTTTTTAATCATACACTAAAATTAGGAATTCCCTTTTTAGAATCTATCCCAATCGGAAAATTGGTGAGCCGAATAGAGTCGGACCCGCAACGCATTATTGCCGTTACTTCAACAATGGCGCAACGTCTCCTTATGTCATTCGGTATGATAATCGGTGCTCTCGTCATTTTGGCATCTGTGGATATTCGCTTTTTATTGATTACAATTGTGATTTTCCCAGTCGTCATCGGAGGCGCTTGGTTCTCATTTAAAATGCTGCGACCTTACTACCGAAAAGACAGGGAAAATTATTCCAAAATGTTGGGCGTCGTCAGCGAGTTTGTGCGCTCTGCAGGTATTTTACAAATGTTTAATCGCGTCAAATGGGCCATGCAACGCGTTGACGATTCGACGGAGAAATTCAATCGTTTTAGTATTAAGATGAGCTATATCAATTACGGTATCTTCAATGGTTTAGGCTTCATGGAAATTTTGGCGACGGTCATTGCCTTAAGTTTTGGCGTTCGCTGGATAGAAGAAGGCAGCATTACCGTAGGAAGCCTCGTTTTATTTGCCCAATATATCGCACAAATATATTGGCCAATTTTTATGTTTACGGAACAATTGAGCCAATTACAATCGGCTGGTGGTTCGGCGGATCGAATATTCTCTACGATGGAAACCGAACCGGAAATTCAGTCTCCGCCACATCCAGTCGACATTCCTAAAACCATCGAAAGTATCTCTTTTGAGAATGTTTGTTTTGAATATGAAGCCAATAAGCCTATTCTAAAAAATATTTCATTTCATGTGGATGGAGGTCAACAAGTCGCGTTTGTTGGGCCAACTGGTGGTGGAAAGTCTACGATTATTACCCTTTTATGTCGTTTTCGCGATCCACAAGAAGGTCGAATTTGCATCAATGGAATCGATATCAAAGAATTTGATTTAAATGAATATCGAAAATGGTTTGGGCTTGTATTGCAGGACTTGTTTTTATTTCCTGCACCTATCTATGAAAATCTGAGAGCCTTTCGAGAAGAAATAAACGAAGAAAAATGGACGGAATCCGCTAGGCAAACAGGCATCCATGAAACCATTTTATCCAAAGATGCAGCCTATGAAACGATTTTAGATGAAGGTGGCGAGGGTTTTTCTTACGGACAGAGACAGCTTTTAGCATTTGCCCGCGCCTTGAGTGTGAGTCCAAAAATATTGGTGCTTGATGAAGCAACCTCGTCTGTTGATCCCGGCACGGAGCAACGCATCCAAAAAACATTAACAACCCTTATAACGGGGCGTACGAGTTTCATAGTAGCACATCGACTCAGTACAATTCAAAAAGTTAATCAAATATTTTTTATTCAATCAGGTGCAATTATGGAAAATGGAGACCATCAATCACTTATGTCTAAAAAAGGCTCCTACTACCATCTTGTCACACACGGCGAGCAGCGCGGAGAGACTATTTAATGGCGGTATTTTCGGCTGGTAAACATGTACTCGCATGGTTCAAACCCTATTGGCTAAGGCGCTGGAGAGGCATATCCCTCGTCATCCTCTTGACCATTTTAAGCATCGCTATGAGTACGGCCTACCCGCTATTATTTAAGTACGTTATTGATTCTATCATCGCTGGCGAGGCAACAAGTACGAGCCAAAAATTTATCTGGATGATTTTAGGCGTTGGAATTGCCCGCACATTTACACGCTGGCTTTTACCCTCGACACGCTATGTTATGAATCTTACCTTAGGGAAAGATATAAAATTATTTCACTTTGATTCGGTTCTAAAAAAGAAACCAACATTTTTTAATAAATTTCGGTCTGGCGATTTAATAACACGTTTTTCCGATGATATTGATGGCGATTTAAAACTCTCTTGGTTTGCAAATTCTGGTATTATGCGTCCCATCGAAGCAGGCTTTACGCTTCTCTTCTCCATCGCTGTTATGATGACGCTACATTGGAAGCTAACGCTTATAGCCGTCTCGCCATTACCTCTCATTATTTGGATAATGAGCAAAACAGAATCAATCCAACATAAAGCCTATTTGCAGAGGCAAGAAAGCACCAGTCAAACCAACAATATTTTAGAATCAGCGTTTTCAAGTTTAAGAATCGTTATTGGCTACGCGATGGAATCCGCACAGGGGAATTTGTTTAAATCGAATATTGAAGATCGGAAATCGGCAGAAGAGCGTGTTGTTTTTGTCCGGTCACTTTTAGAGAGCGTCGGAAGTTTGGTCAATCAAATTGGCCTCGTTATTATCCTTTTTCTCGGTGGTTTCTATGTCGTAAATAATATTATCAGTATGGGCGACTTTTATGCATTTATTGCATATATGTCAGGAATTACCGAGCCGATTTGGACCATTTCATGGTTTTTCGTTTCCATCAATGTTGCAAAAGTTTCAGTGAATCGCTTGGAAGAAATTGAACAGGGTGAAAACAGAGACGTCAAAACGTCAACTATCGATAGCGAAGTTGAGAGCCTGGAAACAAAAAATCTTACATATAAATTTCCAGATGAAGACGATGATGTCATTCGTGACATATCTTTTTCAGTCCGCCGAGGCGAAAAAATTGGAATAGTCGGGGAAGTTGGCTCAGGCAAAACCATTTTACTGCAACTTATTTCAGGATGGCTGACACCTGATTCTGGCTCGGTTAATATAAATAATCACTCGCTACACACGCTCAATGATGAAAGTAAAGCGAGCATTATTGGCTATGTCCCCCAAGAGATTCAATTGTTTTCGGGCTCTTTGATTGAGAATATTCACATGGGACGTCTTACTGATTTTGAGATCGATGACATTAAAAAAGCCTCCGTTATTGGCGATGAATTATCCAATGATAAAATCGTTGAACAAGGGGGCATTGGTTTAAGCGGCGGTCAACGCGCACGCGCAGCCATCGCACGCGCTATTTATGCAAAGCCACCGATTCTTATTCTTGATGATGTCACCTCAGCGCTGGATTTGAATACGGAAAAACAATTTTGGAAAGCGCTGAAACGTTTTAATCCAGAGGCCATGTACCTTGTCGCAACGCATCGCGAAGCAACGGCTGAGGTCATGGATCGTGTTATTTGGATTGAAAAAGGTGAAATTTATAAAGTTGGAACCCATCATGATTTAATAAAAGAATACGAATTCTATCGAGACTTGTTCGCGAAGGAATAACGTGATAGATATGAATTATTTACTTCAACATATAAGGAAAATAACATGACAGATATAAAGTGGACAACAAACGACATCCCAGATCAAAAAGGACGAGTCGCAATTATAACAGGCTCCAATAGCGGCATTGGTTTTGAGACGGCTCTCGCGTTGGCCGAAAAAAATGCCGAAGTCATTTTAGCGGTTCGAAATCAGGCAAAAGGTGACGCGGCAATGGACAAGATTCGCACATTATTTCCGAATGCCCACGTGGTGGTCAAACGCTTGGATGTTGCCAATTTGGCATCGGTGAAAGACTTTGCTGACAGTTTCAAATCAGAATTTAGTCGTCTTGATCTACTCATTAATAATGCGGGAATTATGGTCCCTCCTTATGGCAAAACCGTCGATGGCTTTGAATTGCAATTTGGCACAAATCACTTGGGGCATTTCGCCCTTACATCCCACCTTTTTGATGTCTTAAAATCGACGCTCAAAAGTCGAATTGTCAATGTGAGCAGCAACGCGCATAAAATGGGAAATCTTAACGTTGAGGACTTAAGTTGGGAAAAAAGACGCTATTTTAACTGGAAAGCTTACGGCGACAGTAAAATTGCGAATCTCTATTTTACATTCGAGTTGATGCGTAAAATTCAAGATAAAAATCTCGATATGATAGCGACGTCAGCCCATCCAGGCTTAACGGATACGGAATTAGCCAAATCGGCAGTGAGCCGTTTATTTAATAAATTAATGGCTCAAAAAGGTGCCATGGGCGCATTACCAACATTAAGGGCTGCGACAGGTTCAGCCACTAAAAATGGTCAATATTTTGGACCGTCTGGCTTAGGCGAATGGAAGGGTTATCCCGTCCTCGTTTCGCCTAGCAATCGTGCTCAGGATACAGAAATAGCGAGAAAATTATGGGCAATTTCGGAATCCATGACAGGATTGAAATTCGAGATTTAAACCACTTATATAATTTTGGCTGACATATTTAGGAAATTGTCAAATGTCCAGAACAAGGGAGAACACAGCGTCTCGTGACGTCTGTATCGTTGGCACGTAAGTCTTGTAAAATCCAACTCTACTACTGAGTGATAAGCCGGAAACCAGTTGATATTGAATTAAAATTTGCCCCCTCCAACCATCGCCTGAAAACATTAATAAACGTACGGGCAATCCAACTTCTGGAGCTGTCCCGTAAAGCTTAACGTCTTTATCGGCGACAAAACGCCAAATATCGAGGGATATTTTATGACTCTTTTGTTGATGTTCAAATCGTGTATTCAACGCCCAGGAAAAGATGTTTTCTTGGTTCGCAAGTTTAAAGTGCCACTTCAATCGTCTTTTTATTTTATTGAATATTAGCCATTGAAAATCGAAGTCATGTCGCATTGCAGAATATATTGACAAGGTCTGTTCTGAATTATTGAATCTCAATATTTCAATAGATTTTTGGCGATAACGGATGTCAAAACTACGAGAATCCCATTTTTTATAAAGAGACAGAGTGAAACCTTCTCTTACAAATGTATCGTTAAATTCAGGAACTTTTGAATCTAATCTTACGGTGTAGGATGTGAGAAATGACGCATTAAACGGGGTTTTCATTTTTAACGCAATACCGACATCTGATCCATCATATCCTTCTTTTCCTGCGTACCTCAGGACCGTTCCGTTTCCCGTATTCATTTGGATGGCAATATCGACTGCTTCGGCCTTGAGTCGCAATGATATGTTTCCAGCCAAACGTCCTATTTGCGTCGCCATTAATGAGGATTGAAATGTGGCAAATTTACTTTTGACGAGACTCTTCATCTCAAAACCGCTTTCAAAATGATGATTCACGACGCTTGTTTTCCCCATCATTGAAAACCGAAATAACGCCCCCTCGATGTTAATCGCCGCGAAAGAAAAAGGCGTATCTCGTTTTTGAAGCAGCGTTTTTGGCGAGTGGATACCATCCAAATCGGGGAAAAATTGTCCCTCCTTCATGCGGCCTTTTTCAGGTACGTAACCCACTGCAAAGATAACGCTTCTTCCGCGGCGGTTTTTACGCATTCCGACACCATTGAGATAAGCTGTTTCACTGGTGCTCAGGAAGGGCTGTACTTTATAAGGCGACATGCGCACCATTGAAGAGGGTGAGTTCGCAGGGAACCCAAACGCTGAAGCCATCAAAAAAGAGTTGGATTGATTAAGCTTAATACCACCCAAAACGATATCGATATTTTCATAAACATGAGACTTTGAAAATGTGAACACAGAGTGGTCAAATGGCGTTGTTTCATAGAGATCCATATCCGAAACGGCTCCAATTTGCCACAGCTCATTTCCCATTGTAACTTTGGATTGAATCGCAAAATCATCAGTACCTTTGAAACGATTACTCCATCGGAGACGCGAGGGGATATTTCTGAAAACAATGGTATTCTGAAGGAGAAATTCGTCGATAGGATTGTCGATTTTATCATCAATAAAATGTTGCCACTGCCTTTCATTCCTAAACGTTGCAATACTATCAAGGTGATTCAATGTCTCATCGCTTAAATCCAAATGTTCGAGTTGGAAGGGCGTATCCGTGTAGAGGACATAGGGATTTTCAATCTCATTCCGATATATTTCGTAAAGATTGGAGAGCATTTCAGGAGAAAGGGATTGGGCAAAAAGATGTCCGCAAAGCTCGAAGAAGAAAAAAACATATAAAATGAGTCGCGTGCTCGTGAGTTCAATTTTTAATGGTAAATCTTTTTGCATTTGCTTAATCGAATAGCATCACGGAAATCATTATTCCATGCTCAATTTTACACTCACACCGATGGACCCTGGAAGTTGTGGATGCCATTGATATCCCCATAAAAATTCTTGGTTTTTAATCGCCACTAAAAATCCAAGATGATACGTTGATGGAAACGTTTGTTTCCCAAGGTAAATAGATATGAATTGATTGGGCATGAGTTTGATAGAGACTTGGCCGTTTAGGGGAAATCCTGCCGTTTTAGTTGCTCCAAAATTTATCTCTAAATTTCGATTCGACCAGCTTAAGGACGTCTCAAGCGATTCATCCAAACGACCCATTTGTTGTTGAGATTGAAAGATATGTCGAAATACACTCCCTAATTTCCAATGGTCAGAGACGTTGACAAAAAGTCCTAAATTAGCAGCAAAATCCCACTGCGGTGTAAAACCAATGACCTTTGCTTTAGCCATCACCAAACCTACGCCACCATAAACATTCGACATTATGTTTTTGGGGACATTGAGTACAAAATATTGAGCATTAAAAAGTGAATCCTGTAAAAAATAAATATCACACACCATATTATAGTTGAGGGCTTGAAATGTAGAATGAAGGTTCGCTGTCTGGACAAATCCCAGGCCAAATAAATTTTGATATCCCGCTGCAAGTGCGAGAGTAGAATCTCTTGATAATGCCGGATTCCCGCTCCCATCACCATTCGCATTCCATAAAGTTCCTGATGCAATAAGTGTCGTGGACGTTAATCCATACGGCAATTGAGCATTTACATTCAGGCAAAAAATGGATAAAATCCAAAGACGCTTTAAATAATCCATAAATGTGTGTCTCCTTTACGAGCAAGGCAAAATTAAGAGACAGAACTGCAATTACAAGAATATTAATTTTTTAATGGAAAGTTTGCCGAGGACTAAAATACAAAAAGCCACTATTACCGTGGCTTTTTGCGAGGAGAGAGAGTTAAATCTTTTTACCAACGACCCCCTTGGCCGCCCATTGATCCATTCATAGGACCTCCCATTCCGTGATTCGGTCTATTTGCACGTCCTCTACCGGAACCGTTACGCATGCCGAAGTTAGGCACATGCTCGTCAAATAATACTTTTTGCGCTTCGGTTAAAAGTGCCCTCATGGCTTCGTGTTGTTGTAGATGCATTTGTGCAAGGGCAGCACCTTGTTCAATGATGAGATTTTCCTTTGCTATGATGTCTTCCCTGGCACCACCATTATTAATAAGAATGGTAATTTCAGCGCGGAGAATTCGGATCTCTTTCATGGCATCCATATTTTGGCGCATGTGAAGAGCCCGTAATGCTTCCATTTGTTGCTGCTGCTCTATCGTTAGATCCAACATATCGCCCCAATCATTAAATCGTTGATTGGACATCATGCTGGGGTCCGATTGTGCAAAAATCATTGTCGAAAAAAATATCATGATGGCTGTAATTTTGAATGCTTTCATTTGAAGCTCCTTAGGTTTTTTATAAGTTTTGTGTTGTGTGTCTGTTTTCATGTTCATTGTCCTTTATAATGATATCATCCAATGCGTGTGCCAAAATCATTAAATCATAAAAAAAGTAGCATAACATACTAATAATAAAAGGTATATGGTCTGATGTCTCTTGTAAATACACAAAAGATACACTATAATTTTCGACAGATTTGTCGAATTAATCCGACAATCATGAAGCATTTCAACCAATCTACAACTCAATAAAAGCTGATTATTTAATTTTTATTATGAGCTAAGAGGCCTAACTTTCGCTAGTATAAATCCAACATAAATTTAATATCAGCGATATGCTCATTACCAATATTAAAAATCTCATATTTTCACTCGGAATTATTATTTTTTCAGGAACCTTAGGATTCGTAATTATTGATAATGTACATTGGTTTGATGCACTTTACATGACACTTATTACCGTGACCACAGTTGGTTTTAGTGAAGCCTGGGAGCTTTCGACAGGCGCTCGTTTATGGGCAATGTTTATCATGTTTGCCGGTATTGGCGTATTTTTTCTCATCGTGGGACAAATTTCTCGCCAAGCGGTTGATTTTAAAAAGATTAGGAGAAAACGTATGGATCGCTCTATACTACAATTACAAAATCATTTTATTCTCTGTGGATATGGGCGTATGGGTCGCGCAGTCGTTTCGGAATTACAAGCATCCAACGAGCCCTTTGTAATCATCGAAGCCAATGCAGAACGCATCGAAGATATTGCCGAAAATCATTTGATTCATATTCATGGTGATGCGACCAGCGAAGAAATATTAACAAGGGCGGGGATTGACAAGGCAAAAGCAATCGTTTCTGTTTTAGCCCAAGACCCGGATAATCTATTTTTAATCGTGACGGCTCGCTCCATGAGCAAGACGATTCCGATTTTGACTCGCGCTAATATTATGGAATCGATTCCAAAATTTAAAAATGCTGGTGCCACTCAAGTACTCAATCCCTACGAATCAGCAGGCCATAAAATGGCAAGAATGGCCATGAAGCCAGAAGTTGTTGAATTCCTTGAAATCGTGACGAGGCGCTCAAATCTAGACTTATTATTTGAAGCCATTAAAGTAGGGGAAGGGTCGTCTATTTTAGGGAAAACGATTCAAGAGATTAATGTAGGTCGAACATTTGACATCATTATTACTGCAATTGAAAAACCCAATGGCGCTGCTTATTTTAACCCAAAAGCCGAATATATTTTTGCAGCCGGTGATAAAATTATAGCTCTTGGACAAGAGCAATCGCTGAAAAAATTTGAAAAACTAAGTCATAAATAATATTGAAAGAAAAGGAATAAAATGGCACTTCGTTGTGGAATTGTCGGTTTACCTAATATTGGAAAATCCACGGTTTTTAATGCGTTAACAGCAGCAGATATCCCTGCAGAAAATTATCCGTTTTGTACGATTGAACCCAATGTTGGAATCGTGGCTGTTCCCGATGGGAGACTGGATATTTTAACTGAAATCTATAAGCCTAAAAAAACGACGCCAGCTATTGTCGAATTTGTTGATATTGCAGGCCTCGTCAGAGGCGCAAGTAAGGGAGAGGGTTTAGGGAATCAATTTTTGTCTCATATTCGTGATGTGACGGCTATTATTCATGTTGTACGTTGTTTTGTCGATGAAAATGTCACCCATGTGGAGGGCTCTATAAGTCCGATTCGAGATGTCGAAACCATCGAGTCTGAGCTTATGATAAAAGATTTGGATTCGGTTGAAAAGCAGCTACACAAGACATTAAAAAAATCACGCTCTGGCGATAAAGATGCTAAAATCGAGGCGGCACTCCTTGAAAAAATAAAGAACCATCTTGATAACTTAGAGCCCGTTCGAAGTCTCGAATTGACAAAAGAAGAAAAAGAAATGGCAAAGCAATTCTTCCTTCTAACGATGAAACCTGTTCTCTACGTTGCCAATATTGATGAGGACGAAATTTTATCAGGTGAAATGGGAGCGTTTTCCAAGGCGCTCTTTCATTATGCCGAAAAAACAAATGCCAAAGCCATCAAACTTTGCGGAAAACTTGAACATGAGATTTCGACGCTTGAAGCGGAAGAAAAGATAGAATTTCTCCAAGAATATAAGCTTACGGAACCCGGTTTAGATAAGCTTATTCATGGTGCTTACGCAATGTTGAATCTCCAATCATTTTATACGGCTGGCGATGATGAGGTTCGGGCATGGACCATTAAAAAAGGGTTTAAAGCACCTCAGGCTGCGGGTGAAATCCATACCGATTTTGAACGTGGATTTATCAAAGCTGCCATATTCAAATATGACGACATTGTTCAGTATCGATCGGAAAAAATATTGAAAGAAAAGGGGCTCATTTCTTTACAAGGTAAAGAATATGTCATGGAGGAAAATGACTGTGTCTTTTTCCATTTCAATGTGTAACACAGATAATGATGCTGATGAAAAAATCAAAAGAAAGAAATTAAAATGAACGATTTAACCCTAATAAAAGGTTTAGAAACTGACGTTGAACCGTGTGTTCAAATGAATCCCGAAGTGTTTCATATATTTTTAGATGATCGCCGTCGGGACGCTATTAAACATGCTTTGGAGACAGGATCTTTTCTCGTTGCATTGATAGATGGCAAACGAGCTGGCTATGCGATATGGGAGCCGGATTGGTTCGACTCGACTTTTTTAAAACTCGTTGTCGTCGAAAAAGAGTTTCGTCGCAAGGGCATTGCCTCTAAACTTATCCTAGAGCTGGCAAATCATCATTGCCCCACAGGACGACTTTTTAGTTCGACAGAAGCGGATAATGAGCCGTCTATTGCCATGCATAAGGGAATCGGTTTTGTTGACAGCGGTTGGATCGATCATTTACCTCAACCCCATAAAGAGATATTTTTATTTAAAAACACGAAATAATTTATTCATCAATTCTCAAGCTAAAACTCAATATTATACCCAAATGATTTCCCTAAACTTACCGAGGGATTGATGATGACAGTTGACTTAACCTTCGATTGGGTTTCATTAATTAGCCTATGATACGCCTTGAAAATATTGTAAAAACATATCCCGATAAAACGCTTTTTGACGGCGCGACACTATCGTTAACCCGACAAATGCGCGTGGGTCTTGTTGGGGCAAATGGATCAGGGAAAACCACCTTACTCCAGCTTATTAACGGCCTTGATACGCCTGATTCCGGTAATGTCGTTCAAGAAAAAAATATCCGCTTGGGATACCTTCCTCAAGAACTTGTTGAAATGACAAATCGAAGCATTTTGGATGAAACCATTTTAGCATTTCCCCGAATCGTCGAAATCGAAGGGGAAATTGAGAAACTAAACGACCAAATAACAAGTTCCTCCACGCCAGACTTATTGAAAAAATTGGGAAATTTACAACATCAATATGAAGAGCTTGAAGGTTGGCGCGTTCGAGATAGAGCCAAGAAAATTTTGAGTGGACTCGGCTTTAAACCTCATCAAGTCACTCAATCCGTCCATACCTTAAGTGGTGGATGGAAAATGCGAGTTGCCCTTGCTAAAATTTTACTCGTTGAGCCAGATGTCTTATGTTTAGACGAACCTACAAATCATCTCGATTTAGATGCAACGATTTGGTTAGAGAACTTTCTTAATGAGTGGAAAGGTGCCTTAGTATTAATAAGCCATGATCGATATTTTTTGAATAAGATTGTGAATCATATTGTTGATATTCATCATCGGAAACTTTTCCTTTTTCCAGGGGATCATGAGCATTTTTTAGGGGAGAGGGTTTTGCTACGAGAACAGCAAGCAGCATCCTATAAAAATCAACAAAAGAAAATCAAGGAGACGGAAACATTTATTGATCGATTTCGCTATAAAAATACAAAATCGACCCAAGTACAAAGTCGTATAAAAATGCTCGATAAAATGGAGAAGATTGATACTCCTGAGCACCTAGCAAAGGGGATGAGCTTAAATATTCCGCAACCGACACGCGCTCCAAATGAAATTGTAGTATTGAAAAAAGCATCGAAATATTACGATGAGACGAAGGTATATGAATCGTTGGATTTGACAATTCTACGTAATCAAAAGATTTGTCTGGTGGGTCCAAACGGCGCAGGAAAATCCACGCTAATTAAAATAATTGCAGGTGTCGAGGACTTGACCTCAGGTCTTTTAAAAATTGGAACAGGTGTTGATATTAACTATTTCGCTCAGCATCAACTCGAAATGCTCGATCCTAAGAAAACCATTTATGAAACTATTTTTGCGACGGCTACGGATTGGACGATGACACAAATTCGATCCTATCTCGGTGGATTTCTCTTCTCTGGTGATACAGTCGATAAACCTGTTTCGGTTTTATCGGGTGGGGAAAAAGTTCGATTAGCCCTTGCTAAAATGATGGTGCATCCAGCGCATCTCTTGCTTTTAGACGAACCAACAAACCATTTGGATATGGAAAGTCGCAACCAAGTTGAAGACACACTCAAAAATTATGACGGCACACTTTTGCTCATTTCCCATGACCGACATTTACTCAATACGGTTTCGAACATGACCCTTGAAATCACGGCTGGAGGCATCAAAGAGTATGCAGGGAATTATGACTATTATTTATGGAAAAAAAGTCAAGACCTTGAGCCATCAATGGAAAATAAGCAAGAAAACACGTCAATAAACCAAGAAAAAGAACAACGGAAATTTGACTATAAAGAGAAAAAACAATTTACAAATCGCCTCAATAAGATTGAAAAAATAATGCACAACCTGGAAGTTGAGTTAGAGTTAAAAACTGCGTTGGAAGCCAATCCACCGAATTCCAGCGACTATATCGAGATTCAAAAAGTCATTGAAGAAAAGGACTTATTAGAGCATCAAATTCTTGAGCTTTTAGAAGAGCAAGAGTCCCTTTTGAAAAATCTCAGTAAAGAATAGCCTATTTTGAAAATGAATTTACAGTATTTAAAATCATATTTTATCATTAAGCATAGGGCGGCTTGGTATTCATTTATTTTGACAGGATTGAGCCTAAGTTTGATTCATATTTTTGGCCCCACGAATCCAGTCCTGCTAATCTTCGATCGGATTTTACCCGGCGCTGGTTGGCTTGAAATTGCGATGCTAACACTTTATGCGCTTGTGGTGACGGATAATATTATTGATCCCTCTAAAACAATTCTATGGCGCAAGCGAATTTGGCTTTTTTTCTCAATCGTTTTTTTTACACAGCTTCTACTGGGACTCATTGGCTATAAAATATTTTTAATGACGGGGAAACTACATTTTCCAATTCCAGCACTCATATTTGCCGGTCCTTTGTATCGAGGTGAAGGCGTTTTTATGCCGATATTATTTTTTACAACGATTGCATTGATTGGCCCTGCGTGGTGTAGCTACATTTGCTATTTCGGCGCCTGGGATAATAAAGTGGCGTTAGGTAAGAGGAAAGCGACGACTTTACCTGCATGGAGACAACCTCTTCGCATTGTACTATCAATAGTGATTTTTGGTGGCGCCTATGTGATGCGATTGCTGGACGTTCCTGTTACAGCAGCGATCATTGTCGCTGTCAGTTTTGCACTTATTGGTGTTGGAATTATTCTGTATTTTTCCAGAAAAACGGGTATGTTGGTTCATTGTGTGACCTATTGTCCCATTGGTTTAGCATCTGTTTATTTCGGACGGCTTAATCCATTTCGTGTTAAAATTAATACCGATTGTATAGACTGCATGAAATGCACAACGAGCTGTCGTTACGATTCACTTTCTAAGGATGATGTTATTAAAAGAACTCCGACAATTTCCTGCACCTTGTGTGGTGACTGCATGGCTGTCTGCCCCGTTGATGCGTTGGAATATCGATTTTTTAAAATGAAACCCGAAAATGCTCGAAAACTTTTCTTCGTATTAACAATTTCCCTCCATGCAATCGTACTGGGTTTTGCACGGATTTAATCGGTTTACTTCTTTAATTATTTATGTAAGTCAAACGGCTTGGATCGCTTAATTTGATGCGCAAACCATGAAGGATTTTATTTTATCCAAAAAAGTGACTATATTTGATTGATATACCTTATACCAGAATGATATGAAGCATCAAAATACTTCACAATTAAAATTCATCATATCCTCCTATTATTACCTAACTTATGCAATTAGTATCATAATGGTATATCTATTGCGAAAACCTTGGCGCGAGGAGAAAGCAATGAATAAAAAATTCAAAAATCTAAATTCCCTATACTTTATATTTTCAATAATTATTGCTATGAATACAGTGGGGTTTGCAGAAAATAAAATTGTACACACAAACAAAATTGACAAGCATAATATTTCAATTGATGGCATAATCGATGAAAAAATTTGGTCAGATCAAATTTTTCAAGGCGAATTTATCCAGCATGAACCTGTTGAAGGAGCCAAACCAAGTGAAAATACCGAGTTCGCCATTTTATATGATAATTTCAATATATATGTTGCCATAAAAGCGTACGCGAGTCAACCCGAGAGAATCAAAGCCATTCTAAGCCGTCGAGATATAGAAACGCCTTCGGATTGGGTTTCCATCTCGTTTGATAGCTATAATGATAACCGAACAGCGTTCGAGTTTTGGCTTAATCCCATCAGCGTCCACGGCGATTTAAGGTGGTTTGACGATGAAACGCCCGACCTAACCTGGGACGCTATTTGGGAAGGGAAAGCAACGAAAACCGAGGAAGGTTGGACGGCTGAATTTAAAATTCCATTTCGAGAGCTTCGTTTTTCGTCAGATGACATTCAGAATTGGGGTATTCAAATTCATAGACGGATTGCTGAAACCAATGAGGAACTCTATTGGACAGATTGGTCACGAAACGAAAGTGGGTATGTAAGACATTTTGCTGATTTAAAAGGCATCAAAAATATACCGAAACAAACGCGATTAAGTTTAACACCTTATTTGATTAGCAAGTACACCCACGATGTAAATCTTATTAATCCAGTGCACACGGATAACTTTGACCTCGCTCATAACATCGGTTTAGACGTAAAATACGGGGTGTCAAATAATTTGACACTCGATCTAACACTTAACCCCGACTTTGGTCAAATTGAAGCCGATCCGGCAGAATTAAATCTATCAGGATTTGAGTCGTATTTCTCTGAACGACGTCCCTTTTTTATTGAGGGCGGAAATATCTATAATTTCTCGTTAGGTGTTGGTGATGACAATATCAATACTTTATTCTATACTAGGCGCATCGGTCGTCGTCCTCATGATGCCGTTTATCCAGACTCGGGATATGCAACGAATCCTTCATCGACGTCAATCTTAGGTGCGGGAAAGTTGAGCGGGAAAACAAATAATGGATGGTCAATCGGGATATTAAATGCGCTGACAGATCAAGAAACAAGTGTCATTGACTACGAAAATGATGAATCGGAAATCATTGTCGTGGAACCCATGACGAACTATTTCGTATCACGTCTCCAAAAGGATTTTAATCAAGGGAAATCAACAATGGGTGGGATTTTTACCTCTACGAATCGACGACTAAAGAATACGGGAATGGATTGGCTCCTCCATGATGCCTATTCTGCTGGACTTGATTTTAGTCATCTATTTCTTGATGATAGCTGGATTGCACAAGGAACCGTTTCAGCTTCCAATAATCTTGGATCAAAAGATGCATTGATGAATCTCCAAACGCAATATACCCATGGTTTTCAAAGGGTTGGAGCAGACCATCTATCGGTTGATTCTACCGCGACACATTTAATTGGTTTTGCAGGAAGTTTTGGTCTATTCAAAGTAAAATCGGACAATAATTGGCGCTCAGGTTTGGGTGGATGGACATCGACGCCGAGCTTTGACCCCAACGAAATTGGTTATCATGGTCGCGTTGATAATAAGGTTGTCTTCCTATGGTCAGGATTTAATGAAAATACACCTGGGAAATGGTATCAAAGCTACAATTTCAATCAAAGTGTTTTCGTTTCAAATACCTATGGTGGTGAAATATCAGGGCTGGGAGGCGATTTTAATTTCAATGTGACGACAAAAAAATATTGGTCATTGGGAGCTGGTATTAGTGGGAATGGAAGCGCTCAGCATTTAACAGCGTTAAGAGGCGGTCCTTCCGTTTTAGATAACCCTAAGTTGAATGGTTGGATTTGGATTGGCTCCGATTATCGTAAAAGTTTAAACTTTGGGTTGAATGTTTGGGCAGGAGGGAAAACAGACGGGGTTTATTGGAGCGGCGAAAGTTTCAGCGTGAGCTATAGACCCAACGATTATTTCTCTTTAACGTCCAGTACCAACTATAATCAAAATCATGACACATGGAATTCATGGCCCGATTATGAACCCTATTCTCATCCTGATAGCGGTGAGGATGTCTATTTAATGGCGACAATGGATCAATATACACTTTCATCAACGATACGATTAGATTTAACACTCACATCAGATTTAAGTATTCAATACTATGGCGCTCCATTCATCACAACAGGAAAGTATTATGGTTTTATGAAACTCATTGATACACAAGCTAAAGTATTTGATGATAGATTTTATTGGTATTCAGATGAAGAATCGGCGTATAATGCAGAAAATGAGGAGTGGGAGATTGATGATAATAACGACGGAATCACCGATTATTACGTTCCTCATTTTGATTTCAATTACAAAGTTTTCAATTCTAATTTTGTCGTTCGTTATGAATTTAAACCGGGTTCATCCATTTATCTTGTTTGGTCGAGAGGTCAGGAAGATTTCGTAAACGATGGGACATTTAAGCCACTCAGTAATTTGAATAATTTACTCGATGTTGATCCGCAAGATGTATTCCTTATAAAAGTGAGCACTCTGCTGAATCTATAAAGCTGAAATTTGACAACATAAAAAACCCTTGTAAACCATTCGGTTTACAAGGGTTTTTATGTTCCGTAATATATCTTAGAATAAATATATAGACGAACTCAGCATAAACTGTATGCCTCGGAAGCTATCTGATAAGTTTCCAACTGACGCGAGGTCAACATAAAAATCATAATTTTTAAATTGAAGGCCAAATCCACCTCTGAATTGAACAGAGCCAAAGTAATTCGAGAATCCAGTGCTGATACGGACGGATGAAATAGGATAAAAATGAGCCATTAATAAGGTTCTCATTCCCTTCTCAGTATTAAATCCTTCGCTAAAACCTGTTTCAATTTCTCCTTGTAATAAAACGTATTGAAGCGGTTGAAATGTTGCAGCGATGAAAAGAGTTGTTGGAATTCCGACGGATATGGATGTATCAGGATTAACGACTTCTTCATTTGAAAAGAATAAATAATCCAGCGCATCAAGACCTTCAGCACCGTTGTCGCTTGAGGATGTCATTGAATCCACCGCTACAGAAACATTCTCAAATTTAGAATCGGCGGAAAATTTCATGACTTTAGCGTGCTCAAATGTAAGCGTGCTGAAGAGATTTTTAAGGGCGACATTCACATCCAATTCCAGACCGAGGAGAGGATAAAAGTCATATCCAGCACCTAAATCAACGGTAAAACCAGTATTGGATGTCAAGTTTTGCATATCAAGCTTATCCATCTGAGGGTCGGCCAATTGACCAAAATTTGGATCCGTTACAATCGCTGTTGCAGCGGCTGAAACGCTAAGAGAATCCATGGAAGATTCTAGTACAAAATGATCTGTTTTATAATGCGCGTATCCAACTCCTTTTATAATCCCAGCACTTGCTCCAGCCCGAAGATTACCGTATTTTGTTTCAACTTCTTGACCATAAGAAGCACCAACGCGTATGTAATTGAGTATTTCTGCACTTTGATCAAAACTAACAGGGTTTTCAAATGTTAGTCCTGAAAAAGGTAATGCAAGGAGATCTCCCGGAAGGCTTAAACTGACATCAACATGCGCTGATACATCAACACCAATAGCACCAAATTGTAAACCTATAAGTGTCGGTAAATCGATATTATTACGAAATTTAATTGTTTTGCCAGTAAATTCGTCTATGAGTGATGCCTTTTCGGCATCATCTAAAAAACCATTATCATCATTTAGAAACTTAACAATAATCCCTTGATTAATGACATTATTTGAAGCCGTTATATCCACACTTGGTAAACCAAATGTAAAATATGTTTCTCGTTTATGTGCTAAATTAGAAGGATTATTTTGATACGACGAAAAGGTTCGCAAAAAGCGTTGTTTAATGGTGAACGATGTTGAATTAAGACGTTCGTAATCAACATCGCTTTCGCTTGAGACATCAATACCGCTTATTGATTCAAAATCTTCGCTGGTAGAATCGCTTGCAAAGGCATAAGACGAAGAGTCAGTAAAGGTATACACGGTTCCTGATGAATCCGTCCAAGCAAGTCCAGAATCAGGCATCATGACGGCAAAAGAATCGACTTCGCTCGGCGCATCTGATATAACACTCAATGTTTGAGTTACACCGTCTAAAATTGTATCAACCAAAGAACCAAGAATCGTTATTGTATTTTCCATCATAAAAGATTGGATTATTTCCTGAGTCTCAGGGTTATAAAGGGTTAATGCTTCCTCTTCATTGTACGGTACAAAAATCACATAGCTTGCTTCAGCATTTTTTGCTTTTTCTATAAAACAATCAATGTTATCACAACCTTCGGAGTCTTGGTTTAAAGTGGATGCATTGGCAAATGAAAATCCGACAAGTTGGGCGAGTTCCGTTTGTAAAAAGAGGTCATTATCCCAATGTAACTCACCGTCTTCCAACTCTGTCAGAATTGCTATTGACCAACTATCGTTTTGTAGCGAAAGACCCTCGTCTTGCGCCATCAAGGAGAGATTAAAAAGAACGAATGTGAATATAATTAAAAAGTAGCGTCTCATTTTGAATCTCCTTCTACAAGAACTTCAAGTATGGCCGAAGCAGAAAGGGACAAGGAGTCCACATTAGTGAACCGACTCGGGATAAATCCACCTGATCCATCGGGGATGCCCTTCATGAAAATTTGTGGTATGATAAATGGCTCCGTTCTAAGATACGTTAAATCCGCTTCATCCAATAAAACGCTTGTATCAAAAGGGCCAGGCGTAAGCTCAAGAACCGCTAACGTGTCACCGAGTTCAGGATGTTCGACGAGTTGAGTGGAGTCATTGCTTAGGAGGAGAACAACATCAGCTCCGAAAGAAAAATCGTTAACACCCCGTAGAAATAAGGTAAGAGATTGCATCTCTGGCGGTATTTCACTATCACTCATGCTAACTTTCGCAACGTCCATAGACATTTCAACGGGTTCATTCATTAAAAATACGAGAGGTGCTTCCACCGTGAGAGATCCTGAAACAAATTGATCACTGCGAATAAGACCTTCCGACGCGCCATCGCCTACACGTGTTGTACCAAAGGCAAGAATTTTAGTCGGATAAATGTTGATGAGTGAAGCGGCGTTGGGAATATGAACGATTGCGCTATCACCAATATTCCAATTTGAAACGCTGCTGCGCATCGTGTCACCTATATCGTTATAAGAGACAAGGGTTAAGTCGAGAAAAACAGGGATTTCAATTCCCATATCAAAATTAATAGCGATATTCACTTTTGCAAATTTGAGACCCTCTAACATATCTGGAAATGCAGGGATATCATTTTCGAGGCTATCGATAGCGACTTCAATGGGTGAAATAATACCACGAATTTCTTCGAATGCTAAATCACGAATCACAACATCTACAAGAATCGAGTCGCCAAACACAAGGGTCATTTCTTCGTCACTGGGAATAGAAATGACGGACTGAGTATGAATCATCTGATTGTTACCGTCCAATAAAAGCGTAACACCAGTAAGGGGAATCGTTGTTATTTGATCGTCTGTTGTATTTTGTATAAGGATTGACTCCGAAAGGGGACTGCCATTTTGATAAAATTCGTTAATTATAAAATCTGTTGTCGCGAGAGCGCCAATTTTATTTTTAATCGTGAGTTCAATTTCACCCGATGAAAAAACAGCAGAATGAAGTTCGTGATCACTTTCTAAATCAATTTCTGATGAATCGACCATGGCCTCCTGAGTGAAATAGCCCGTAATGCTAGAGAATGTCATTTCGGAGACTTCAATATCGACTTGAATATCACCTAGTAAATTATAAGAACCTTGTTCGTCGCCTTGTGTCGTGACATCGGCGCGATAATTAAGCGTTTGGTTCTGGCGAGGCATACGTAGTGTAAAGCCATCCAATTGAATAGGAATAACCGTTTCACCTGGACCAAGTTGTGTCGGTAGAATACGTAAAGTATCGCCATTGCCATCAAATAATTCGCTTATTATAAGGGTTAAATCCGAGGCGCCGCTCCCCGTTAAATTGATATCATTTTGAACCACTACATTAACAGAACCCGTTGAAATACTGGCTTCTAAAAGTTCTGAATCAGATCCTGCGTCAATCGTCCCTGAGAAATACATGTTTTGGGATTCGATAATACCAGAAATATTTGAGAATTTAATTTGATCTTCTGTATTTAATCCGAATAGATCAATCGTTACGACGACTGAATCGGTTTCTGAAAGTGTAATATAATTAGGGTCCGTATCTTCCGTTACAACTGTGTAGGAATATAAAACTTCTTGCGTATTGATGTCCATTACCATTGTATAATTTGCAATATCATTATGCGAAAATGCTAGGTCATTTGGAAGAAGGGGAATCACTTGTGTAAATGCGACATCATCAGGGTCAAGAAGAGATGTAATCGTAATAGTAAGCTCAGAGGCCACCGACATGGCATTATTGATATTTATATCCAATGAACCTTCCTTAATTCCAGCTTCTTCAATTTTATTCGCTGAATCGTCTAGCAAAATACTACCATTCTCTTCAACTATTTGTGATGGCACTTTCGCGTCGGCTGTTGAAACGACTAAATCATTTGCTCCAATGCCAATTGTAAAAGATGAATTTCTTACGTCTTCACTCATTACAACAGTACCGCCTTGTGTACCTTCGGAATGACCTGTAATTTTTACGAGAATGTTGCCAGGCAATGTCTTACCTGCTAATTCCATTGTTTTGGAACTACTCATGCCAGGAAGTATTATTTCATTCCAGACAAGCGTTGTCCCTGGAATATCGACTCCAAAGGTATCCTGTAAGATAATCGTTACGGGACTGCCTAATGTCATGACCATATCATTATTAATTGAAATATCGAAGCCACCCGATGTAAACGTAGCGGATTCAAAATCATCAAAATTAAAATGGCGAACAATTGGCTCAATATCGAATGCGGGTATCTCAAAAGGAGTGTCATCTGGAACGGTTTCGACGGATGTAAAAAGTTCACGAAGTGTAATGGGGTCGGTATTTGAAGGAGGAATAGAGTCTAATTCTATCGGTCCCATTAATGTGGAAATATGCTTTTGAATGGGATCGACGCCAATGTCTGAAAATGTTACGTTTTCGTTCATGGTAGAACCTTGAATCGAAACATCGTCAATTGTTTGACTCATATCCATTGCCATAGCATCTATGGATAGATATTCGCCAACGGAAATCGTATCGATATCAATTGTGTCCGCTGTAAAAACATATAATAAGGCATCATCAGATAGTGGATTGCCATTTTCGTCCGTTGCTTGACCGTTTAAATCTTGATCAGCGAGTGCTTCAGAGAGCATGACAGTTTTTTTTATTAATGGAATTTCAATGGTTGTTGTCCATGATGGAACTTTGGGTTCAATCTTCCTCAATTCGCAAGCCGAAAGGGCAAGGAGAGATATTGTGCTTATAAATAACAGTTTTTTAAATTTCATTAGGTCTCCGTTTTATATGTGTTTTCCATGGCGCTAAAGTAAACGGCACTTCCTTGTGAGCCATGTTTTATATCAAGACAAAAAGTAACAATAATATACAAGGAAAATATTGATGCGGAATGGGATCCTTTTTGTTGAATTTTTGACTTTGCTCCATACATTCGCTGCAAATATATTAGAAGGAATCCAAATGAAATACCCCCCCGAACCATTTAAAATAAAGACCGTAGAACACATCGCTCGTACCACCGACGCTGAGCGCCAACAATACATAAAAAATGCGGGATACAATGTTTTTAGTATACCGGCTGAAAAAATTTACATCGATTTATTAACGGATTCAGGAACGTCCGCTATGAGCGATAAGCAATGGGCTGGCATGATGAATGGTGATGAATCCTACGCAGGAAGTCGTAATTATTTTCATTTTGAAGCAACGATCAAGAAAATATTCGGTTTTAAACATATTATTCCAACACATCAAGGTCGTGTTGCAGAGAATTTACTTTTCTCGACGATTATAAAACCTGGATATGTGATTCCCAATAATAATCATTTTGACACAACGCGGGCGAATATTGAATACAATGGCGGTATCGCGAAGGATTTGGTCAATGATGCGGCAAAAGACACCAATCTAATATTGCCCTTTAAAGGCAATATCGACATACAAAAATTGGAAAGTCTCATTCAAACTGTCGGCCCTGAAAACGTACCGATTGGTATGATTACTATCACCAATAATTCTGGCGGCGGTCAACCTGTTTCAATGGAAAATATTCGCGCTACTTCTAAAATGCTTCATAAATACGACATCCCATTTTTTATTGATGCATGTCGATTCGCTGAAAATGCGTGGTTTATTAAGCAGCGTGAAGGCGGATATGCCGAGAAGCCTATTTTAGAAATTGCGCAAGAAATGTTCTCGTATGCTGACGGCTGTACCATGAGTGCCAAAAAAGACGGCCTCGTAAACATGGGTGGATTTATGGCCTTAAACGATGACGAACTCGCTCAAAAAGTGACGAATCGACTCATTCTAATTGAAGGATTTCCCACTTATGGTGGATTATCGGGTCGTGATTTAGAAGCCATTTCCATAGGTTTAAATGAAGTCTTAGATGAAACGTATCTCGCCTATCGCGTCGGACAAGTCGAGCAATTAGGCGAAAAGTTGGCAGCAGCTGGTGTACCCTTCCTTAAACCTACAGGTGGACATGCTGTCTATTTAGATGCGAAAAATTTTCTCCCGCACATCCCTCAATCAGAATTCCCCGGCATCGCATTAACGGTTGAGCTATACACCCATGCTGGGATTCGAGCCGTTGAGATTGGAAGTCTCATGTTTGCGCAGAAAGACATCAAAACGGGGGAAACTATTTTTCCTGATTTAGAACTTGTCCGCTTGGCTATTCCACGACGCGTTTATACCAATAGTCAAATGGATTTTGTCGCTGAAAACATTATCGAAATTTTCGAACGTCGTAATGACATCAAAGGGTTTGAAATTGTCAAAGAAGCGCCTGTTTTACGACATTTTACGGCTGAGCTCAAGCCACTAGCATAAGATGATTCTTTTCCTTCGAGATTTTTCTCTGTGGAAATAAAAAGTGGATTTGCACTATTTTGCATAGAAAAATTGACATGAAATATCGTTTAGAATTAAAACCTCTCGATTTATCCCTACTGAACAAATTGGAGGAAATGGTTTTTGGAGAATCTCGCGTTAATGGAGAGAAGCTGGCTCTTATTGCCCGGAAATCGTTTCTTTTTCTGATTGTTTATGATGGGAATCGCCCTATCGGATTTAAACTTGGATATTACATTCGAGATATACAAAAATTCTTTTCTTGGCTAGGCGGTGTTGATCGCCAATATCGCGGACAGGGAATCGCTACGAACCTGATTGAAATACAAGAAAAGTGGTGCCAAGAAAAAGGATACAAGACAGTGTATTTTACAAGTTTTGAACGATTCCCTGAGATGATTTCCTTAGGGCAAAAACAGGGTTATGGCTGCGTTAAATCGGCGCTAGATGATGGCGAAATGAAATATTGGTTCGAAAAGATTTTGCCTGAAAATGACTAACGGTGAAACCCATTGATGTTAAAAAAGCTTTCGTCCTGACACGAGAAAAACAATGATAATAAGCCCTCTACGATTAGATTCGACGAAATGATGACAGGAGCAAAAATGAAAATCGTTACGCACATAATAATCTTGACCCTATTTTCGCTATCTCTGCTGATGGGACAAAGTGAAAAAGTCATCGATTTGGAGGAAGTGCATTTCAAAACGGTCACACAACCCTCCGATCCTTTAAGCGATCCCCTGGAGTCTGAAATTAATTCATCGAAACGATCGATTCATTATTTAGAGGCTGAATTGGCTCAGCAAAGAAGTCGTCTTCAGGAATTAGATGCTTTAAAGACATCACGCCCTCTTTCAGATAAAGATAGTAAACGCGTTGCAAATTTGGAAAATAAGGTAGATGAGCTTAATGCCACGATAAATACGCTTAACGAACTTCTCGTCAAGATGTCGGAAAAAGCGACTCAAAAACCAACGCCTTCCATATCAAAAAAAGAGATTCAAGAAAATGAATTTCGTCAATTAATTGTTGAAGATAGTTTGCAGCAAATTCGACTTCGTGAACGCCAGCGACAGATTCGCCATCAACTCGAAACCGTTTCTTTAGAAATCAACGAAATTGCCCAACAAGCAAAAGACCCTGATTCTAAAAAATCCCTTATTAAAAAATTAAAGGCGGAACGAGGTTTGGATGTGAAAGATGCAGAACCAGAGCCTCTCAATAGAACGGTTTTAAAAGAAATATCTCGAGCCGAAATTGATGTAGCATCCATCACCTATGTGCGTGATGGCTTTTCTCTCGACAAAGCGCGTCTGATGGTTTTGGAATCTCTTGACGATGATGATGTTATACGATACTATCAAACCTTGGAAGACAAAGATCGGTATCGTTTATATGACTTAATGGATAGGCTCCAATACGAAAATAAACTTCCCGTTCGTCAAGCCCGAAAAACAGCGATATACTTTTTTCTCTACACAGAATGATTCGATATTTTTGTCTTTTAGCTGTCGTTTTCGTACTAAGTGATTGTTCGCTTTCAAAGGGTGTCCTTTATGATGACGGCGATTTAAAAACTGTTTCATTCACAAAGAAAATCGCTTCAAAAAAACTAGCTCATAATGGATATTACAAAGTCGTTGAAAATAAAAATGGCCAAATTCTTTCCGTAAAAGAGTATGACGCGAAGAATCGTGTTCGAAGCCGTACGACGCAAAAATGGAAAAAAGAAGCGTTGACATCGCGAAGAATTGAGTCCTTTTTTTTAACAGGCGGTAAGCAAGCTATCAAAATTTCGCGGTTTAAATACGGCGGCAAAAAAACAAGCGAAACACAAATCTGGTATAATAGAAATGGTTCATTCGAATCACGAGACGAGCTGGAATTTGATGGAGACGGACGTGAAATTGTAAAGGAAACGTTCACGATTGGCAGAGTATTGACATCGTCTAAAGAAATATTCTATGATTATGAAGGCCGATTGGATAAAGAAAAGCGATATTATTTTAACAAAGATGGCGATGTTTTAGACTATTGGACAACTATTTATGACAATCGTGAGCACATTATAAATGAAGAACATTATCTCCCGAATGGAACTCTCGTCGCTTTTTACCGATATACTTATAATCCTACCAACGATTATAAAGAGATGGAAGAAGTCCTTGATGTTGAATTGAATCGTTTCATTATTCGATATTTTAATAGTCAAGGGAGTGTCCTTAAGGAAGAAATTCGTAATCGCCAAATGCAATTAAAAAAGAAATACGAATTCGAATATAATGACGAAGGCGATCTCGTATTGGAAAAGTCATTTGATGCTGCTGGAAAATTAGTCAGTAAGCGTAAACCTAAAAATGAACTTAATTTTCGTGGACTTCATCTTGTTCGCAAATATTAAAATTTATGCTTTCTAAATAGTATTCAATACTGATTGATACAGATGAAAATGGGAACCCGATAGTGTCATCGCAAAAATCATCCGCCAAGAAAAAAAGGCAGCAAGGTTTAATGTTGTTTTTGATTCGCCATTTGGGCAAATGGTTTGCAAAGGGACTGTATTTCTCCTTAAAACTCGAACGCATTGGTTTTGAACAAATTGACAATCATTTGGACAAGAATCAACCCGTAATAATTGCAGTTTGGCATGGCGATATGCTTATGCCGTGGGTTGAAATTGGTCCTTATAAACCAGCTGCCATTGTAAGCTTGCATAGTGATGGCGATTTTGCGTCCACGATGCTCGTGGCATTAGGGTTTTCAACATTTCGAGGTTCTAGCAATAAAGGAGGACGAGAAGCATTTTCTAAAATGATGCGTCACGTCAAAAAAATGGAACGCCCCATTGCAGCTTTTGCTGTGGATGGACCAAAAGGTCCAAGGCGGGTCATGAAACCTGGCATTTTAAGCGCAGCAAGATTGATGAAAGGTGTTATCATACCTGTCACATTTAGTGCGGAGAAAATATGGAGAGCATCGCGTTCTTGGGATAAATTTGTTGTCCCTAAACCGTTTAGCCGTGCAAAAATAGTGTTTGGCGAGGCTAGTAGCATACCCGAAAACATGTCGGTTGAGGAGCAGGAAAAATTTCTGTTATCCATTTCAAATAAGTTTGCTAAAGAGCAGTTGGAATTGGAACACGAGATGGGTCACACTTTTTCATAAGAGATGAAATCGCTTTCACTCATAATACGAATCCCGACTTCCTTCCTTTTTCTAGGTCTCGTCTTATTACGAAATTATTTTTATAAGAAGGGCCTTTTCAAAACGCATTCTGTTTCAGTCCCCGTTATAAGTGTTGGCAATATTTCTGTTGGCGGGACAGGAAAAACCCTCGTTGTAGAAGCCCTCGCGAATTGGTTGCAATCTCAAGGAAAAATCCCTGCAATTTTATCCCGGGGATATGGTCGGATTTCAAAAGGATACATTTTAGTAAGCCAAGGGATGGGGCCCTTGGTAAGCCAAGAAATTTCTGGCGATGAGCCATTTTTACTTGCCCTGAATTTGAAGGGCATCGCAATTGCCGTCTGTGAGAACCGCGTTGTAGGGGCTTCTCAACTCATTGATGACACGAAATGCGACGTTATCTTACTTGATGATGGCTTTCAGCACCGCCGAATTTATCGAAATATTGATATCGCCATCCGAAATAGCGATTCAAAAATGCAACACTTATTACCATGGGGGACATTACGAGAGCCACTCGATTCTTTAAAAAGAGCGGATATTGTTTTTTATATAAAATCAAAGCCTGAATGGATTCGAGACGAATTCTATTTAGAATTAAAATACTCTTCAGAACTCATTCAATTTGAAACGGAAATAATTGATGTGCAATCTCTTAAGGGGAAAAATATTGTCGCATTTTGTGGCATTGGTAAGCCTCACTATTTTTATAAGGCTCTGAAAGATTTAAAGATTCAAGTAAATCATGAGATGACATTTCGAGACCATCAGCAATATGGGAACGAAGCGTTGGAAACGATTGCTTCTCTTTCTAGCGATATAATAATTACAACACAGAAAGATTTTATTAAGCTCCCATCATCTTTTGTACAAAAGAATACTGTTTATTATTTAAGAGTAAATGTCGTTTTAAGTGAGAAAAATAAAATATTGTTAAATTCGGTTATTAGTGACGCTTAAAGGATTTACGGCTTCTTTAGTATATAAAGATGGCGTGATTAGGGCTTTAATAAAAGGACCCCAAAACTTTTTAATTCTTTTTCGAGTATTTTTGGAGACACATTACCTAAAAGTATTGCGAGATGTCTTTTAAATTTTTCGCTATGATTTTTGACACCTACATGCGCCAACTCATGCAAAATAACGTAATCCATCAAGCGCACGGGTAATCGCGCTAGATGAATATTGAGATTTATATTATTCGCCGCTGAGCAAGAACCCCAACGCGTTTTCTGTCTCCGGATGCTGACTTTTTTATACGTAATATTATGAAAATCTGCTAGAATCTCGAGACGGTTTTTAATTCTGTCTTTTGCAACAGCCTCGATTGGAAGGGGGAATTGTGTATTAAGTTTTTCATACCTATTTTCCAACTCCTGGGCATTTTGTTGCTGAGTTAATATCCATTGAGTGTGAGTTTGTACAAAATCGATGGCTCTTTTCAAAGAGATAGAGCGTGGCTTTGTTACGATGACACCTTCAAAGGCTTTTACTTGAATACGGAGGGATTTGGCTCTAGGAATTGTTTTTATGTGGACATTCCCTATGCCCTCAATCGTTTTGCAAGCCCATTGATTTTTAACTTTTTTTATAGGATTATGACGAAACTTCTGGAAAATATTGTCAAGCATTGTGCTTGCTACGAAGGCGTTTGAGTATCGACGTTATTTAGAGCCAATAAATTTCAACACCCTCTTTAATGCATGTTACGTCGATGGGCGTTGAGCCTAAGAGTTCGCCATCAGGTGTGAGAATTTTTTGAGGTTGAGTTGAAACTTTTATATTTTTGGCTTGAAACGTTTCAACTTCATCCATGTGAATATGCTCACCAGTTATAATTTTTGGGAAGCTCGTCAAGAGTCTAAAACGGCTGGCAGGATTTAATAGTGTGATGTCAAGGAGCCCATCATCTGTTTTAGCATTCGGCGCCATTAAAAAATCAGCTGTGTATCGCGTATTTGATATCTCGATAAAAATATTTTTCCGATTATATATTTGGCCATCTATTTCGATCGTTACATCGAAGGGCTTTAAAAATATCATCTGCCATAGGACACCAAGGGTATAGGAAAAATTGCCAAATATCTTTAATCCCTTAGCCGTCACACCGACATCTGCAACGAAACCGAGTCCCAGAATATTGAGAAAATAATACGTTTCCCCGTCCATTACGTAGCTGCCAACATCAATCTTACGTGTTTTTTTGGCTTTAATAATATCCAGTGCTTTTTTCCAATTACTTTTCAATAAATTCATGTCGCGGACAAAAGCGTTTCCGGTTCCAACTGGCAAAACGCCAATGGGAATTCGTTTGGCGGAGGTGTTCGCATAATAGCCATTGATGACTTCGTATAAAGTCCCATCACCTCCAGCGGCGATAATGCCCTCATATTTGGAAAAATCAGCTTCAGCAACATAGGTCGTCGCTTCTCCTGCCTTGTGTGTTTCCATGAGTTCGACATCCAATTGAATTTCTTCGAGATAAGCCATCACTTGGGGCAGCTTCTTTCCAGCAGCGCCGTGACCCGCCCAAGGATTGTAAATGAGAAGATGTTTTTTCATGATTTAAGCCTCCGCTTTTATTTCCGAAACGATGTTCTTTGGTGTGATTGAAGCCGTCACAACTTTATCTTCCAAAGCGATATCACATACTTCACTAATTTCTTCGATAAAATGAAACGTTAAGGTTTTTTTGACATTGTCAGGGATTTCTTCTAAATCTCTTTCGTTTCGTTTCGGTAGGATAATGGTCGTAAGTCCGGCTCGACTCGCCGCCATGACTTTTTCGCGAACACCTCCAATAGGTAAAACAGCACCACGAAGTGTTATTTCCCCTGTCATCCCAAGATAAGGCTTCATGATTCGCCCCGTTAAAAGAGAAATAAGAGCCGTAAACAAAGTGATTCCAGCTGAGGGTCCATCCTTTGGAATGCCACCGGCGGGGATGTGAATATGAACATCAATCTTTTTATGAAAGTCAGGTTTCAAGCCAAATTTACTATAATTACTTCTAATATAGGTAAAGGCAGCTTGTGCTGATTCCTTCATGACATCACCCAACTTACCCGTAAGTTTTAACGCACCCGACCCTGGCATTTTCATGGTTTCTATAAAGAGGATATCACCACCCACCGCTGTGTATGCGAGTCCAACAGCGATGCCGGGTTGCGTCATTCGTGTTGCAATTTCACTATAGCGTTTTTGGGGCCCAAGATATTTTGCAATACTCCCTTTCGTGATGCGACGTTGTTTCTCGTTCCCTTCAGCGCGTTCTCGAGCGACTTTACGACATACATTTGCGACTTCACGCTCTAAATTTCTTACACCTGCTTCACGCGAATAATGATTGATTATTTCCGAGAGCGCCGTGTCCATAAAGGTGATATTTTCATTACTCAAGCCATGCTCTTTGATTTGTTTCGGTACTAAATACGTCTTGGCGATTTGAATTTTTTCCTCTTCAATGTAGCCAGGGAATTCGATCATTTCCATACGGTCTCTTAATGGGCCAGGAATTGGATCGAGCCAGTTTGCCGTGGCGATAAACATGACTTTCGACAAGTCAAAATCGACTTCAAGATAATGGTCATTGAAAGAGTGGTTTTGTTCGGGGTCGAGGACTTCCAGCAATGCCGAGGATGGATCGCCACGAAAATCAGTTCCGAGTTTATCGACCTCATCCAACATAAAGACGGGATTTCTCGTTTTACCTTTTTTTAGATTCTGAATAATACGCCCAGGTAGGGCACCAATATAGGTTCGGCGATGTCCCCGAATTTCAGCTTCATCTCGAACGCCCCCGAGAGACATGCGAATAAATTCACGCCCCAGCGCTTTTGCAATACTGTTTCCCATTGATGTTTTTCCCGTTCCTGGAGGGCCGGTAAAACAAAGAATCGGTCCTTTCATCGGTGCATCAGGGTCTTGTTCTGTCTTTAATTTGCGGACGGCTAAAAATTCAAGAATTCTATTTTTGACACGCTTTAGACCATAATGGTCACTATCTAAAATGTCCAAAGCTTTTTGAATATCGACTTGGTCAACCGATTCTTTTTTCCAGGGCAAATCAACAAGCCAATCTAAATATGTACGTGCAACATTATATTCAGGAGACGAAGGGGGAATGCGTTCGAGGCGACTTAATTCCTTCCGAGCGACCTTGAGAGCGTCTTCTGGCATTTCGGCTTTTGTGATTTTTTCTTCTAAATCTTTGTGCTCAACGGATTGGTCATCTTCACCGAGTTCTTTTCGGATGGCTTTGAGCTGCTCTCTTAGAAAATATTCGCGTTGATTTTTCGAAATTTCGTCTTGGACTTCGCTTTGAATTTTTTCACCCACTTGTTGACGTTGCGTTTCGCGATTAACCATTTTAATGGCGGTTTGGATTCGTAACTCCACATTGAGCTCTTCCAGAATCTCTTGTTGCTCTTTGTTAGGTAATTGAAGCATGGAGATAATCCGATCGACGAGTCGGCCAGGATGTGAGATATTAGAAAGAAGCGATAGGTGTTCTTGAGCGATATAATCCGCTGCTTCTGCGAGTTCTGCGAATTGAGTGCGAAGATGTTTTACCAAGGCATCAATTTCTAAACTTGGTGTATATTCCTCTTGAAGGGCATAAATTACACCACGAAAGTAGGGATCTGTTTGTGTCAATTTATCAATTCGAATCCGTTCTCCACCTTGAACAATAGCACTTTGACTACCATCGGGCATATCTAAAATCTTTTTAATTTCCGCCGTTGTACCCATCGTAAATAAATCGTCAGTGCCTGGTTTTTCGACAGCGGCATCACGTTGTGCGACGACAATAATTATTTTTTTCCCCGTTGGTAAATCTTTTAATAGTGAGAGTGAGCTTTCACGTCCGATATAAAGAGGTATAACTTGTTGGGGGAATAATACCGTGTTGCGTAAAGGCATCACAGGTAAAGAATGTGTAAATTCAAGAATAGCCATAAAAATCCTTTATTCTTTTAGTGTGACGGCAATTTCAAATTCATCATTGTCGTCATTACTATCATTATCATCATCTTCAGAAATTTGCATTTCATAAATTTTACTAAAATATTTGTAAACTTTTAAAACTCTTAGGGTCACTAATTTATCGCCCTTTTTGTCGCGTCTTGCGATAGCAGGCCATAAACCATTTGCTAGTTGCAGGGGTTCTATCCAATTGATAAGCTTTTTAGAATAGCGATTCCAAGGCTGATTCAAACGCATGAGTATTTCAAGAACTCGAAGTGTACCTCCGTGAAGCGGCCCAAGTCCTTGATAGCCCGTACTTAAATTATCCCACGCTTGGATGCTTTTTAATAGAGGACTCGCATCGGTTGCCACAAGATTATCACATACTAATCGTAATGCTTTTTGGACCCCCTCACGCTTATGATAGTGGGGAATCATACTAAGTACATCCAAAGCAAACAATGAGGTCCAGATGCAAAATTCATAGCCCTTCCCAAGTTGTTCTTCGTCAATCCAGCCACCGTTTGGCTTTTGTGCTCTAAATAGATATTGATATGCCTTGGAAGCCATGGGGTTATCGTTTAGGCCATAAATTGTTAAGACATGAAGCGCATGGATATGATGAAGTAACGTTCCTGGGAATCGGCCTTCAGAATTCATCTGCTTCATGATATTAACAAGACTTGCTTGAATCTTTTCCTGTTTAACCGTCGCACCAAAATTATGTAACTCATCTAATACTTCAACCTGACGAGCAAATGTTAAGATATGAATTTGATCCTCATTCAAACCGTCCACCGGAAACGAAACAGGCCAAAACCCTTTCGCGTTCTGTTGACTAAAAAGAGACTTTCGCTCTCCGTAATTTCGTAAGTTTTTTTTGGCGATGGCATAGCGTTCTGAATCCGTTTCGTTGATAACATCTCGAAACAAGTAATAGCGAATGATAGGACTTCCAGCACTCGCCAGTATTTCAACAGGGTCTTTTTTTAGTCTTGATATCCAGTGTGCAAATTCGGGGTTATTTTCTTTCCAATTCATACCTTAAGTTAACTGAATAAATATCGTATCAAAACATGAAATGACAGCATCTAAAGTTATCTATACTGTATTAAATTGCAGAATCTCTCTCGCTATGACTGAATTATAGACCTCTAAGACAGGAAGTGAAGTGTTTCATTCGATATGAAGGCATCATTCATAGAGTAAAGAGTGATAAACGAGGTTTAATACGTAATAATCAATAGAAACAAAAATAACTTTCGTGTAAAACGGAATATTTAAACCTTTAAACATGTTTCCTGTTCATGTGTGGATACTTATGAGTTGATATCATTATTTTTTGCTAATAACAAGCAGTAAAATCAATAAAAACAAATATGTTACCGTGTCAAAAGGCTTGAATACATCTTGACTTTTCTAATGACAATGAGAAATTAAGCAAAGCATGAAAAGAAAAGGGCATACTTTTATTATTAGAACTAAAAAACATCCTCTTCCATACGATTTGTTAAGGAATTAGATATTTCAAAGGCGATTATTTTTTGTTTTTTTCTGTTACCAATTCTCCTATTGGGCGATAGTAATTTAGAAAACAAAATTGTATATCGGGTCGCCATTGATAAAGAATATGAACCGTATGAATTTGTAAATGATGAGAATAAGGCAGATGGATTTACACCTGCTTTACTCAAAGAAATCGGAAAATCAGCTGATGTTACCTTTGAATTTATTCCATTGACTTGGGGTCATGCACTCGAATCCCTCGAAAATGGAGATGTGGATTTAATCAATATGATTTACTCTTCTGAAAGAGAGCAAAATTATGCTTTTTCCTTGCCCCATAGTCAAATAAACCAAGCTCTTTTTAACACCGATAAATCTAAAGAGATTATCAATCTTGCATCTTTAAAAGATTATACCGTTGGATTCCAAGAATATGACATCTCACTTTCTTATTTTAAAAATAGAGATGATTTTGTAAAAAAAATATTCCATTCAAAATTAGACGGCCTATTGAATTTAAATTTGGGAGAACTTGATGCTTTTGTGTGTGCTCAACAAGCGGGGATTAACTTAATTACGAAATATAATTTATCAAATTTGCATTTGGCTGTTGGGGGACTTTTCCCTGAAAAATTTGCATTTGCCACTCGTAAAAATAATAAAGAACTCATAGATTTGCTCAATACTCATTTAGGAATAATCTCTAATTCAGGCGAGCTTAAAGTCTTAACTGAGAGATGGCTTTCAAGAAGCTTGCATACGAAAACATGGATCGAAAAAAACCAATCTCTCGTTTTGAGAACGACGGGATTAATGGTTTTAATTCTGATGGGTCTTATTTATTGGAATTACGCCTTACGACTTCGTGTTGATATCAAAACAAAATCACTCCAAGAAAGTGAAATGAGCTTGCGTAAATCTCAAGAAATGGCTCTTATTGGGAGTTGGGACTTAGACATCGCTTCGGGGCACTTGTTTTGGTCTGATGAAGTGTATCGATTATTTGGTTTTGTACCACATGAAATTAATCCCACTTATGAATTATTTCTTGAAAGAATCCATCGAGACGATTTGGAAAGAGTACGAAATGTTTTTTCCAACTCAATTTCAGAAGGTAAAGAAACGTGCGAGATTGAATTTCGAATTCGGAAAAATGGGACGAAAGACATCAGACATATTTATGAAAAATGTGAAAATATTAAAGATCCTTCAGGAAAAATTGTGAAATCTGTTGGAATGATACATGATATTACCGACAGGAAACAGGCCGAACAGAATATCATCATGCAAAATGAAAAGCTAGTTCTAGCAAAACAAAAAGCAGAAGAAAGCGACCTACTAAAAACAGAGTTTATTCGAAATATGTCTCATGAAATTAGAACACCCATGAATGGTATCATCGGATTTTCAAAAATACTTGAGACACCAAATCTTACACCAGAAAAGCAAAAAATTTATGTGAATATTATTCAAAACAGTGGATTTCAATTAATGCGTATCATCGATGATTTGTTAGAAATATCAGAATTAGAAACCAAACAAGTCAGAACAATTGAAAAATCCATTTGTTTAAATGATATTCTAATGGAATTATTCTCCATTTTTGATGTAAAAGCAAAACACAATAAAATTCATTTGTATTTAGAAACCAGCCTTCAAAATGAGGATAGTTATTGTAGTACTGATGTAGCAAAGCTCAATAAGGTATTAAGCAATTTACTGGAAAATGCAGTGAAATATACAAAAGAAGGTTATGTTGAATTCGGATATATTGTAAAAGAGGCTCTAGAACCCCCTTTAATCGAATTCTATGTAAAAGATACAGGTATTGGAATTAAACCCGAAAACCAAGAAATGATATTTGAGCGCTTTTCACAAGAAGAAAAAAGTTTGTCTGAGAGTGTAGGCGGTCTTGGTTTAGGACTATCGATAGCAAAAGAAAACGCCCAACTCTTAGGTGGAGATGTTAGACTTGAATCAGAAAAAAATAAGGGCTCAACGTTTTACGTAACGATTCCTTTTAAAAAAAGTAAAAAGGAAACAGAAGACGGTATTGCGCCTTATAAACATCACAATGCAAAAAAATCGAATGACACGTCTACGGTTCTATTAGTCGAAGATGAAGAAGTAAATTCGTTATATCTCTCGATTTTACTCGAAAATGCGACCCCCTCACTCAATATATTGCATGCAAAAAATGGAAAAGAAGCGGTGGAAATGTGTCAGTCAAATCCTTCCATTGAAATTGTTTTTATGGACTTGAAAACCCCCATATTAAATGGCTATGAATCAACAAAAATGATTAAAAAATTTCGCCCTGAATTGCCCGTTATAGCTCAAACGGCTTATTCATCCAAAAGCGACAAAGAAAAAGCATTTTCATTTGGATGTGATGATTTTATTTCCAAGCCCATAAGCCAAAATACGATTCAAACGATATTAAATAATTATTTGATTCAAGACTAACTCTCAACGATAGTTTAATACTCAGCTCATCTAAAAACGTTAATTTCTAGAGTTACTTCAATAATAAAATTTTCTGAGTCTGGACGTGATCATTGCTTGTCATCCTGACAAAATAAACACCTGCTGCATAATGTTGTGCATTAAAGATAACATCGTGAGGACCGCCTGGAAAATCCCCATCCACGAGTGTTTGATGCACCCGCCCTTTAATATCTAAAATATCGAGTTTTACGCTTGTTGCTTTATTTAATGAAAAGCTAATATGTGTACTGGGATTGAAGGGGTTAGGATAGACTGGATTTAAAGTATAATCTTCTGGATAAATTGGGAAAGTATGAATATCTAAGCTTGTATCGAGTTGCAAATAGGTCAGTACTGCAAATGTAAAGGCATTTCGTTCATCAATATTATAGATGGTCTCAAACGGAAAACCTAGCGTTACGACTTGACCTGTCTGAGTTCCGCCATCAAATATACCCGTAAAACCTAAAGCCGCGATTTGCCCATTCGTATAATTTAAAAGCGAGGAAGACCCGCCGTTGGTAAGATAAGAGTCAGGATAATCTTCTTCGTAAACACCATAGTCACCATTGTCAAAATGAAAAATCATATTCGCGAAGGCAGTCCCTGAAACACCACTTGCTGCATAACTTTGAGCATCGTCATTGTTGAGCTTGAGTTTCAAGAAATTAGATGAAAATGCTTTATCAGATGCACTCCCGCGATAGTCTAAATCCCATGCGATTTCTGAGCCGGAAATAAAGAGTTTCCCTCCCTGACGCAGATAGGATTGAATGAGTAATTGCTCGGTATTTGATAATGTTTCATCGGCGGTACTTTCGTCTCCGAGGAGCCAAAAAACGGCTTTGAACTCATTTAAATTAATAGAGCCATCAATAATGGATGCGTTGTCAGCAGTGATAAAAGAATAGGTAAAGCGAGAAAGTGCCTGCCCCATTTTCATGGCAAAATCATGATAGGGAAAGGCATAGCTTCCTGATATTCGATCAAAGCCATCCACAATTAAAAATTTATCAGATGAATTTTTGTCGAGAAATCCGTAGGTATCGGAAGGAAAACTCTCTGTTTCATTGTCTAATGCGGAAACAGAATTAATACGATAAAATTGACTTACTGGAGATGTGGCTTCAAAACTGTAGGACTGTTGAGAACGAGGTAAAATACCCGAATGAGGCGTTGTCCACTCGTCGCTTAAGCCATCATTCTGATATAGTTTAAAACCCGAAATGCCGCTTGTGTCTTGAGTTTCCCAATGAATTGTTGGGTTTGAAAAATCGTCTATTGAGGAAAGCGTAGCTTGGGAAATCGTCGCTGGCATCCCTTCCATTTCGACATAATAACGCGGCGTGTAGCTGGTGAGTTCGCTCAATGAATACGTGTAATAATTGACGCGCCAATCGCGGGCGGCAGCCTCAACGAGCAAGACCGTTCCGTTGGGATTAAACATCACCATAAGCCGAACATGCCCAATAATATGAACCGCGTCACCTGTTTGCATATCGTACCAAGAATCGAGGGCTTGGGTGATTAAAGGCGTTGTATTCACCATCATATAGGTGGAGTAATGCGTCGGCATATTCCAGGTGCGGCAAACAAAACCAGAGCAATCGACACCTTCGCCATAGTAACTTACGGCTGATGTCGCTTTGTCGCCGGCGTAGCGATTTTGCGACATTCCATTGATGAATTCTGACGGCGTTGAAAAGCCCCCCCATTGATAGGGCATACGAACATTTGAACCCACATTGACCCAAGGAGGCGTTTCGATTGGATGTCCGTCAGGATCGATAATTTGCCCGTTTGTCAAATTACTACTGGATGCCGTAAAGTTAAAATCCACATAGGTATCAGCGATAGATAAACATTGCTGTCTTGTCACAACAGGAAATTGTTCGACGATTAAAACGTCGTCGGTTTTCTCGTCTATGCTTTGAGATTCTGGCTGAAATTCGGGGTTTAATGGTGCATTGGGATCGTAGAGTTCAAGGAATTTTTGAGGCACAGAAGATGTTTGGATGTCTTGAATAGTTTCGTCTGAAAAAGTCCATTTTACAATATAGACACCCACTTTTGACGTTATCATCTCAAGGATTGAGCCGTCAGTATTGACAATAAATTCTTTAGACAATTTTGAATATACATTATTGGGGACTCTAATTTTTGCCTTTGTGATGCCTTTTAAATCCAGGATAATTATTTCGCGATGAACCTTTAGGGGAATCTGAGAGACAATGGATTCGGCGAGGATATAATGATTCCCAGATTCGCTGCTTCCGAGATATTCGGCACTTCCCCAGTCGTAATTATCTGCATTAAGAGTCGCCAGAAGATGATTATTGACATGAATTGCGATGTGACGATTCGAAGCTCGGACAATGGAAACAGCGGCATCTTGTTGATTGAGGACACCTTCTTGTAATAGTTGTTTCGATAGCGTATTGTCAACAACGATTGAGTTTGATCGATTGATAAGAAGAGCCGGCTTATTGCCAGAAATGGATGAAAATCGAGAAATTGCTTGGCGTGGATTTGGATTTTTCCACAAGCGTTCAGAAACGTTATTTGAAAATTTGTAAAGTGCATCATGTGTTAGAATTGAGAAATCAATTTCGTTTGAATCGAACTGAATATCGATGGGGAATTGTACGTCAATATTTTTTGAATGCGTCCACACATTTTGTGTGAAAAATTGAATCTCGTGTCGTTGCGTGTTAACAAGTACGATGCCGTCCCTAAGTTCTGCAAATGATTCAGGTCCAAAAGGTCCACCTTGAGACATATTGAGGGTTGGTGCAGACTCACTTTCTCCCCAGGGAACAAAGAGTTTTTCCTCATATTTTATTTCTGCAAATAGTGCCGAACATGACAAAGAAAGAATAGATAATATTTGCAGAAATTTAAGTTTCGAAAACATGGTAGCACCTGATTTATATAGGGTTATTTAAAATCATAAGATGGGATAGTATAATTCTTGAGTTTACGGAAACTAATTAAAAAATCATAAGATTAGATGGGGGTTGCGATTAAAAAAAAGTGCCCTAAGTATAAAACTTAGGGCACAGGGTGTGGGGTGTAAGAGATTCCTTTTTGGAGAAAAAAGTCTTTAGGCGTGTGCTCCGCTATGAGAGCATCCGCAAGAGCCATGCTCATGCTCATGTTTGTGTTTGTGTTCGCTAGCGACATCAATTCTAAAACCTTGTTGAACGCCTTCGTCAACAAAATCTATAGACATTTCTGTTAATGAAGCGTAGGCATCATTGTCCATAATAATTTTTAGGGATTCATACTGTGAAACATGGTCTGATTCTTTAATATCTTTTTCGAAACTCATTCCATAAGATTTATTACTACAGCATCCGCCTTCTGCTTCAAAGATGCGAATACCGCTTGAAAATGTACTGTCTTTTTCTTGAACCATTGTTTGTAATTTATCGATGGCTAATGGTGTTAATTCAATCACGTTAGCTCCTTAATCATAATGTGTTAAAAATCGGTGACCTATTATTCTGATATCACAACATAATATACGCTTGATAAATATTAGATGCAAACATTAATATGATAATATTTGTAATAATTAAGGCGTTTATCATGATTGGAACGAAGATCAGAGTTATTCCGATGGTGAATATAGTCTCGATTATAAATTATTTACAGCCGAAGCAGGTACGAATCAATCAATAACATGAACGCCATATTATTAAAATTAGAAAAATAGGATCCCTTGCTCCTTCATACAAAAAGGGCTGTCTATCAGAAAGTAAACAGCCCTTGTTTATGCAGAATTCAGAAAAATGTTTAAGGAATGACAACCCTTTTCGTCCAATAGCCACTGAGAGCCCCAAAGACACCGAAACCCCCTTCGACGCCAGCGGAGACACCAATTGCTCCATTGCCGACAAGAAAATTTGAAATCTCAGCCGCACCATCATTTGTCGCTAAAAAATAGTCATAATAATGCTCATCTAGGAACCGCAAGCGAATGTCCATTTGCGAAACAGCGTTTGGATTTTGATCAATCTCGTAGCACCAAGATTCGACGCTTGAATTCCACGTCGTGTCTCCGGGTTCCAAAATGCCGTATTGATACATTCCGCAAATGTCGTCCTCCCAAAGGAGGGCTTCTTTAGTCCCGGTGGTGAGCATTGCAGAATAATCACCGTCATACTTCCACTTTATTTCAAATAATCGTTTAACAGACAGGGTATCGGAAAGATCACTTTCGATAATTTGTGGTAACGGAGGTGTTTGGACGCTAGCTGTCAACGCGAGTCCATCAGGTGTCGTAATGCTTAATGTATAATGTGATTCGGGAGCTGGGACAAAGTTGCCGTCTGTATTGAGGTAAATAGCCGGGTCTGTAAAAATATTGTCACCATAATAATAGTCATCATAACTGTAAGCGGTTTCGGGGGCGAGTACAAAGGCATAGTCTCGAGTGTCGTCAGATACCGTAACGGTTGCGTCTTTCACGAGATATCGAGACTCAGTAATAGCATGAATATGAGGTGTATTATACCAAAGAGTGTCATAAACAACAATGCCTAAATCTTTGTCATACCATTGCCATGCCTCAAAATAAGTCGTATCATAAGAAATAATCCTTGAATCTGACCCGGATGTTGCAAGTGTTTTGTGGACAATGATAAAACTCCGAAGGGAGTTATCCAAACTTATTACACCAACAATATTTAATTTTTCTTGATTATCTGAATCAATATCCTGCCAACCCCAATTTCCGCACGAGGAAACGAATAATAGAATCGTAATAATAATTAAAATTTTTATAGAAACTTGTTGTCTAGAATTCATATTTGACTCCAAAAGTCGGGAAAAACGGAAACATGGGAATTCCGAAAGCCTGAACACCCTTATTAATATATTCACCTGTCTCATAATCGTACTCGCCTTGGTTTTTGTAGATGTAGCTAAAAATATTAAGATGGTTTGTAACATTTAAAATTTGAAAATACCACTCTTGGGTCCCATATCGAAATGGTTTTCTATTTTTAAAACTAATGTCCCATCGGAAATAAGCGGGGTATCGTTCTCCATGCCGTTCGCCGTATAAAAACGATTCGTTGCTCCAGTACTCAGTACCTAAAGTATTCATACCTTCTTTCCACGTCTCGGATCGACCGATAACCGCTGTGTAAGGATTACCTGTCGAATAGGTCACAGCAGTACTAAAGTGAAGTTTTTCAGTCAGTGACCAATCTGCCACGACATTGAGCGTATGGGTTCGGTCGTATTTTGGGAAATACCAATCTTGATTTTCATATTTACGCTTGGTCTCAGCAAAGGTATAGCCTGCCCAGCCTCTCACATTTCCCGAGAGTTTTTTTATGAGAATTTCCAGCCCTTGAGCATAAGATTCGGTTCTCCAAAATTCGTTAAAAGGATCAATTTGAAGACCACCCTCAGGATTAATAGTTATGAGGGAGGAGGGTTTTAGCGTCAACAAATTATCGAAAGATTTATAGTAGATTTCGGTTCTAAAAAGGATATCAGATTCCGATAGAAATTCTGTTCCTAATATATAGTGATCGGATCGAGGTGCAGGTCTGTCTTGAGGAATCCCAAACCAGATATCGAGAAATCGTAAATTCTCATCAGGTGGATTCGCCACAGTCAAAAATTGATGATATCGACCTACTGATGCCTTAATGGATAATTTGTCGGTGATGAAATATTTTGCACCCAATCGAGGTTCAATATATAAGGAATCATGTAAGGAATATCGCGCAACTCTTAATCCTGGCTGCAACGAAAGGAGGGGACTGATTTTCCATTGATCTTGGATATAGAAGGCCGTTTCGCTTGGTTTTGACTCCATCCACATAAGCGTATCTCGAAACTGTTCCGTAATGCCATTATTTGTTTGCTCCGCACTTATGATCATCCCTAAATTGAATCCAACATTTTTATATTGAAATCCTGACAATACGGTGTGCTGGTCGTTTTTCAACCATGTCATACTCGATTCAATGCTTTGGTCATTGATACGATCAAAGAGATTAAAACGAAAAGATGATTGGGAACTGACGGTGTCCATGTCATCCCGATATAGGTAATCGTCCTCACTTGTTAAATCGACTTCAAAGCGAAAACGACTCGTCGCAATAAACGTTCGGGCAATAAGTTTTGGATTAATGATCCAGCGCCAGGTTAAGCTGTTGGTAAAATTTCCCCAACGCCAGTCGAAAATGGTTTTAGATTTATCTTCGTAATAATAGTTTTGTTGAGGGTTGTAACTGTTGTAAATATCATCTTCTGAGGAGTATTGTGATTCGTTCTTGAAGTTGAGTACATCATCTCCATAAAAGGAGCTCCATGTGAGACGATGATTATTGCCAATATCCAAATTTAACTTGCCTTGAAAATCATAAAAATAATAGGGCACGATTTCATTTGGATTATTTCGTTTGAATTCATTGTTTTGGCGATTTCTATAAAGGCGCCACATTGTATTTGCAAAGACATCAAAATAGGTTCGACGACCCGCCAACATCCAGGAGCCTTTCAATAAATCAGAATCGCCAGTGGGTAGAGGGCCTTCGATGAGAGCTTTACTTGAAATAAGGGAAACATTCACATTCCCCGTAACTTCTTCTGTATTCCCTTCACGATTGACGATGTCTAGAATCGAGCCTAAACGACCGCCATATTGCGCCGGAAATCCACCTGCATTGAAATTAGCTTCTTTAATAGCGTCCGTATTGAACGTTGAAAAAATCCCGCCTAGATGCATGGGATTATAGACGGTAATGCCATCCAGCATGATGAGGTTTTGATCGGGAGTTGAACCTCGCACATAGAGGGCTGAGGAAAAATCATTCAATGATTGAACACCTGGCAAAAGCTGTAAAGCACGAAAAATATCAGCCTCTACAAATGAAGGTGCGACTTCGATACTTCGTCGGTCGAGGGTAACAGTACTGGTCGAAATCAGCTCTCTAAATTTTTCTCTCTCAGCACTTACTTCAACGACTTGGCCGCTAATAATGGATGGCTTAAGACGAATATCGATTCGTTTGTCAATATCCTGTGGAATTGATACCGTTTCGTCGTATTTCGTATATCCAATAATTGAAACAATAAAACGATGCTCGCCGACTGGAACATTGCTGATAACGTAATAGCCATCACCATTAGAAGTTGTACCTCGATCTAAATCAGGTAAAATAATGTTTGCATACGGCAATGGCTCACCCGTATCATTATCTCGGATATATCCACTAATGGATTGATTTGCATAAATTAGTGTGTTAATCATTAGAAATAGTAACACCATTATAGTGAGGGATTTTGATTTTTTCATGAAACGAATTTACACTTAAATAAAGATAATTCTACTTAAAGCTTTAGAGAAATGGAAAAGTATAAAAAACGCCAGCAAGCTGGCGTTTAATAGAATCTTTAAAAAAATAAGTTAGGAGTAAATTAACCTTCCTTCGCTTCTTCAACTTCTTCTTCAACTTCTTCTTGAACTTCAACAGGAGGATTTTTTAGTTTTGCGATTTCTGCATCAATAAGTACAATCATTTTAGCGATATCGTCAGCATTTAGTTGACCATCGATGCTAAAAATAACTTTTCCAGTTGGGTCAAACACGCAAATGTTGCTTGAGTCATCAGCCAAGCCCCATTTTTTAACAACAAGTTTATCCATATCACGAACATAAACAGTTGATGGATATTTTTCTTGTTTCCCTTTGAGGATATAATCAATGGCGATGTTGGGTTTCCACGTTGCTGCCATATTAATCAGTGCAACAGAACCATAATATGTTAAGTCAAAATCTTTATCGGATAGAGCTTCTGTTGCAACGTTGTTTAAATCCGCTTCGTCGGGATCGGCATGAACGACGACCCAAACTTTACCGACGAGTTCGCTACTGCTCCATGGTGAGTCATCTACACGACCACCTGCGTCGCCATTGAGGTCTAATAGGGGAGCATTTTGTCCGACTGGAAGACCTGCAAAGAGGCTAACACTTAACAATAATAAAAAAATGCATTGTGTTACTTTTGTTTTCATTCTGTTTCCTTTTTCTTTTTGTTAAATATCAATTTCAACTTTGATTTGTTAACACGTTGGTTTGAATACGATAAACTCCTATCTATCCAATCAACACTGTTGTCATTTGGCGTTATTATAGAGAAATTTAAATCTTTAGCAAGGTTTATCCCACTTTCTTGAGAAGTCTGAAAACAACGCATTGACTCAAAATTAATGTAACCCTATTGATTTTGAAAAAAAGTCGTTGC
>CALBFA010000044.1 GCA_937888365.1 uncultured Fidelibacterota bacterium
CACCTACAAGCTCCATTGGTGCAACATCTTCGTAAACGTTAATCGACCCAACACCTACAAGCTCCATTGGTGCAACATCTTCGTAAACGTTAATCGACCCAACACCGATTAGCTCCAGAGGTGCTTTATCTTAGTGCAGGAGAATCAATCAACCTTCAAGCTCATTAATTTCATTACCCAGAGAATCCCAGTTTTCTAATAATCCATCAATTTCAGACTCCAACTCACTCAGAGCCTTTGAAAATCCAGCCAATTTAGCTGGATCTGTGGCGTTATCAGGATGGTGTAATTTTATCTCAAGTTCTGATTTGCGGATCTCGGCCTTTTCAATATCCCGCTCTACTTTAGCAAACGTTTTCCTAAGTGTTTTCAATTGATGATGCCTGAGTTTGTTACCACTGGAGTTTGATTTTTCAACAATAATTTCGGAATAATCTAGACTGCGTTGAAAGGCACTCAGCTGATAGGTGTCCGCGAAAACTTTCACCGTCCCATCGCCGACTAAATAGAGGATTTGATCACAAACCCTATCTATGAGATAGCGATCATGCGTAATAAGGAGAAGAGCGCCCGTATATTCCAGTAGGCTTTCCTCAAGTACTTCCAGGGTGGGGATATCTAGATCATTTGTGGGCTCATCAAGGATGAGAATTTCCGTTGTTTCCAACATCAGCTTGGCCAACAAAACTCGGGCACGTTCACCTCCAGATAATTGCGTGACGGGTAATTCTAATTGTTCCTTTTGGAAGAGAAATTTCTTAGCCCAAGCACTGATATGCAGGGGATTCCCATGGTAGATAACGGTATCACCCTCGGGGGCCAATGCTCGCTTTAATGATAGACTTTCATCCGGGAGCTCACGATTTTGATCCAGAGTTGTAATATGTACACCCGCTCCTAAATCTACCTCCCCAAGATCTGCTTCTAGCTGACCCCGTAGGATATTGATAAGACTGCTTTTACCGCTACCGTTCGCGCCCATGATACCAATCTTCATGCCCGGAGAAAGAAAAAGCTCAAAATCTTTAAAGAGTATTTTACTGCCCATGGTCTTGGAAATTCCACGCGCATGCAATAACTTTTTTGAGCGCCTATTCCCTGCTTCAAAATTTATACTTGCTTCCGTTGGTAAATTGTTGCGCTGTTTCAACTGCGCCAGGTCATCAATCATATCGTAAGCCTTATCAATACGATATTGCGCCTTGGTGGTACGAGCCTTGGGTCCATGACGCAACCAATCAATCTCCCGGCGAACCTTGTTGGAGAGGGTCAGTTCCTCCACCCGCTGATCGTTTAGGTATTTTTCCTGATCCTGTAAAAATTTTGAATAATTACCTTGGACCTTAAGATGTCCTTTTTTATAGCGACGATCAAGATCCATAATACTGTTACAGGTGTTTTCCAAAATAAAACGGTCATGACTAATGAGAACAAAAGCAAAATCAGCATTTTGGAGCCAGGATTCCAACCAAAGGATGCCTTGTAGATCTAAATGATTTGTCGGTTCATCCAATAAGACCAGATCACAGCCTTGGGCTAAAATGGCAGCAATACCCACTCGCTTTCTCCAACCACCTGAAAGTGTTCCAAAGACTTGCTCAAGGTCTGGAAATTGAACCTGATCCTGTATCTCATTTAATTGTTTTTGGATCTCCCACTCCTGCAGATGAGAGGGAAAATGATCGAGAAGGATCTTTCTAATGGACAATTCGTCTACAAAAACATCAGTCTGAGGTAAATAGGCGACCCTCGTTTTAGCACCAATTGCCATTTCACCCGCATCAAAAGATTCCAGCCCCGCTAAAATTTTAAGCAGGGTCGATTTCCCAGTACCATTGGGACCAATTAAACCAAGCCGCTCTCGTTCAAGCAGATTGAAGGATAGGTCCTTGAATAGCAGAGTATTGCTATAGGACTTATGAATATTTTGAATCGAGATAAGAGCTTTGGGTTTCATACGAGAGATTAATTTTTGGGAATGTTTAATGGGAAATTTCTATTCTTGTCCAGTCGATGGAGGCGTTGGCTTTTACTTTTTCATAAAGTACGATAGCTAATTCTCTTCGTTTGTCTTTTTTCATCAATACTGTAATACTTTTATCATTACCGATGGGGGAAGTTTAACTCTCATCCGCTCTCAATAATAATTCTAAACTTAGGGAATGGGTTCGAAAATAATGCCCACAGGCCGATGGTCAGACAATATTGCATCATAGTCGGAAAAATAGTCATCCAAGCGCAAACATTTTACCTGACTATTGGATTCTTCGTTGAACAATGCATTGCTTATATAAATATGGTCAATAAAACTGGGCCAACCGGGATAGCTATCATAATAATTTGAAGACGAATTCGCCAAATTCCAGGTTGCATAATGACCTACATCTGGATCCAGAAGTAAGCTTTCAAAACTGGTTCGTCCCGACGAATCGGGGTCCGTAAAGTCATCATTCCAATCGCCTAAAATCAAAATATTTGTGTCGCCTCTCGCAATTTCATCTACTACATAATCGTGCAATAATTGGGATGCCTCGTGCCGGCGGTAGATATCGCTAGTCTCGCCACAGCATTTCATGTGCAAATTTATAACCGAGAAATCATATACAATACTGTCCGTCGTAAGGCTTTGGAAATCAACTTTTAGAGGAGGGCGGCTGGCAAAATAATAATCATCACGATCAAAAAGAAGCGTTGTATCTGTCGGGTAAACAAATTCGCTGTTATAGACGATGGCTAAATGAATCATGTAACTATCTTCATCATGAATCACACGATAGCCGTCCAATTGAGCAACGACTTGATCCAGAGCATTTCGATCTGTAATTTCTTGTAAACAGTAAATATCGGCATGGATGGAGTCTAACACTTGAGCCACTCGATCGATGGTTCGAGATCCTGATTTCGGAAAATTTTCGATATTCCAAGTCATAATTTCTAATGATTCAATACCGCCAAGATGTGGAATGATAATCACATCGTCTGTTTCTTTTTCTTTGTCATCAGGAACAATTAATTTTGCACAAGATGAAATAAATATGAATAATGCAAAAAATAGCATGCTGGTTATTGTATATTTTAAGGTTTTGGTCATAGTTCTATAATACGGGGCTAAAGCCCTTTTTAGTTGGGGTGGCAAGCCCTGCCCTAAAGGGCAGGGTAAGTATTTGAACTTTTGAGCTAATCGCTTGCTGAAAATTCTCAGTTTTGATTTTTTTATTTACCCATCGCTTTAGCGTTGGGGTCACAGCATTCCACACACCGGGGGCTTTAGCCCGACTATTCATGGAAACCATACTTTTTAAAAAATTGGGAGTGTCAAAATAACTGGGTCTCTGTTTAAGACTTCCAAAGGT
>CALBFA010000045.1 GCA_937888365.1 uncultured Fidelibacterota bacterium
CTAAATACCTTTGGAAGTCTTAAACAGAGACCCAGTTATTTTGACACTCCCAAATAATGAATAGCCAAGTCGCGATTGCCCGTTTTAAGCGCATTTTTCACTTCAGAACTTTCAGCAATATTCAAAACAGATGTTAAACCAATATTTTGTTTTAGGGTAAAATTGCTGTTAAAATTTCGAAAAAAAGTAAGCTGTTGTTCTTGTAACCCATTTTTTTCAATGTTTTCAATTTTCTTTGAAAATGTGGCATTCAAAACACCCACAATTATGATGATTAATAAGGCAATTATTGTGAACATTTTTGTCAATATGCCTAAATTATTAAACTTTTTATAGACGTTTTTCGGCATATACTTTTGGAAATTTATCTTGGGCATCTTATCTCCTCAACAATCGATTTTTGTCGCTCAAAATCTAAATCGCAAGGCTTGTAAAGCAAAGCTATAAAAGTATTGAGTTGTGTAGCAAATAATCTGGATTTAATTTCAATAGATTTAGATACAATTAAAATTAATCGGAATCTCTTTTGTCAAAGATATATGTGTGGGAGTCATTATATTTTCATAAGCATAAATCTCAACACCCATTTTAGCCGCCTGTATTAAAGCATTTGTAAAATCAGGATCCCTTTCCGCAAAAGGTTTAAAATATGTTGCTCCTTCTCTTTGAATCATAAATAGTACGGCCGTACTTTGGTTTGGTTTTAAAAGTTCAGTTAGATGATTGACATGGCGCTTACCTCTTTCGGTTATAGCGTCTGGAAATTTTGCAATGCCATTATCTATTAATGTAACGGATTTTACCTCTAGAATTTTTGTTAGACGTCCCCGTTTTAGTAAAAAGTCGAATCTTGAATGTCCAAATGCCACCTCCGCTTTTACGAAGTCCCAGTCTTTAAATACGGGGATCAAATGATTTTGGAGACAATATTTAACATATAGATTAGGCAGTTGAGTATTGAGTGAGACAAGTTGTTCGTTCTGATACACCATGACGGTTGTATATTGAGTTTTCCGTTTGGGGTCATTGTGTTTCCGCAATAAAACGTGAGCTCCCGGAAACAATAATTCTTTAAGACGGCCAGGATCGGCAAGGTGGGAAGTGACAACACTTTCACCCAACTGGATCTTTGTTATAAATCGATTGGGGCGTTCCAAAAATACACCTTCAATAAAAGGTGCTCCAGGGATTTCCATGCTATTATCTAAATTTATCAAATTTTGTAAGTATTAAAAAACGAGGTGTAAAATTGTTGGAATGTGTCCTCTATAATAGACTTTCGAATTGATGTCATCAAATCTTGATAGAAATGAATATTATGAATACTGGCGAGACGTAATGCAAGGATTTCCCCCGCTTTGAAAAGATGTCGTATATAAGCTCTCGAATAATTCTGGCATGTTGAGCATGCACATGAACTATCTACGGGACTAAAATCTTCTTTCCACTTCGCTGTTTTTATATGAATCGGTCCATCCCAGGTAAAAACAAGCCCGTGTCGTGCATTTCGCGTCGGCAACACACAATCAAACATATCGATGCCCAATGCGACAGATTGCACTAAATTTTCTGGTTTCCCAACTCCCATTAAATAACGGGGCTGATTTTGTGGCAAAATATCGGTGACAATATCTGTCATTTCGTACATGTCGTCTGATGACTCTCCTACAGAGAGGCCGCCAATGGCATAGCCATCAAATTCCATATCCGTTAAAATTTTGGCACTTTCCTGGCGGAGATGGCTAAACACGCTGCCTTGTACAATTCCGAATAAATGCTGTTGAAATCCATACAGGCTGCCACCTTCGCGAAAGTAATCTAAACTGGCTTTTTCCCAGCGATGTGTGCGATGCATCGAAGCCTCAGCGTCTACTTTTGAAATTGGATAATGCGTACATTCATCAAACGCCATCACAATATCCGAACCTAATATGCGTTGAATATCCATACTGATAGCAGGTGAAAGTGTGTGTTTTGAACCATCAATATGCGATTGAAATTCTACTTTATCTTCACTAATTTTGTTGAGCTTCCCTAATGAGAATACTTGAAAACCGCCACTATCCGTAAGGATGGGTCCGTGCCAATTCATAAATTCATGCAATCCACCAGCACTTTTTATGATGTCGGTTCCAGGCCTTAAATATAGATGATACGTGTTTCCCAAAATAATTTGAGAACCCGTTTCTTTGACGTCTTGAGACGACATTGCCTTCACCGATCCGACGGTACCAACGGGCATAAAAACAGGTGTTAAAATTTTCCCGTGATCTGTATTGAGAACGCCGGCTCGAGCTTTACTCCACTGGGATTGTTTTATATGTTTGAGTTCCATTAATTCATCCAAATTTTGCTTTATTGATTTTCGAATAGGGTTAAAATATAAAGGGATGTTTTACATAAATCTATATCATTATTGTTGATTGATTCAATCGAAATCCAAAAAATACGCAAGGTCTTAAGTAATATTTAATCGACTGAGTGTTTCAGAGACACTGCTTACAAAAATGAGTTCAATATCTTTTACACGAATATCTTTTTTGTTTCGTTCAGGGACGACCACAGTTTTAAAACCGAGTTGCTTTATTTCATTAATCCGTCGTTGTGCTTGCGGAATTGACCGAACTTCGCCTCCTAAACCAACTTCGCCAATAATGACAAGATTTTGGTCTAAAACAATGTCGTTTAAACTTGACGCAACCGCAACCGCAATCCCTAAGTCCGCGGCAGGCTCCGTCAATTTCATACCACCAGCGATATTGACGAATACATCCTGTGTTCCCAATCGAAAGCCCGCACGCCGCTCTAATACGGCTAAAAGCATTTGAAGGCGCCGAAGGTCAAAACCCGTGACATTTCGCTGAGGATTGCCGTATGCGGCGTTAGAAACAAGCGCTTGAACTTCGACTAAGAACGGTCGTGTGCCTTCCAAAATAGCGACAATTGATGTTCCGCTGACATGATGAGAGCGTTCGTTTAAGAAATGTTCCGACGGATTTGTCACGACCTTCATGCCCTCGGAGCACATCTCGTAAACGCCCAGTTCATGGGTTGATCCAAAACGATTTTTTACGGCTCTCAAGACTCTAAATTGATGACGCCTATCGCCTTCTAAATAGAGTACGGCATCCACCATGTGCTCAAGCATTTTCGGCCCCGCGAGATAGCCATCTTTAGTGATGTGCCCCACCAAAAGTAAAATAACACCGTGTCGTTTTGCGGATTGGGTAAATTGGGATGTTGCATCGCGGACTTGCGTAAGACTTCCGGGTAATCCGTCTAAATTTCCTGAATAAACGGTTTGGATAGAATCAATGATGACTAAATCGATACTCGATTCGGATATGTGTTGACGTATATGATCCACATCTTGCTCATTGGATATTTGCAGATGGCTTTCCCCAACGCCTAAACGGTTCGCTCGATCTTGCAGTTGATCGATGGATTCTTCACCTGAAAAATAGAGAACCTTTGATCCAGACTTTGTAATATTACAGGCAATTTGCATTAATAATGTGGATTTCCCCACGCCAGGTTCTCCGCCTAATAAAATGACAGATCCAGGCATCATACCGTTTCCTGTGACTCTATCGAATTCTAAATCTCCTGAATTAAGGCGACTCGTGGATATGGATTTCCTATCACTCAGTTTGACAACGGATCGTTTTTCGACACTTTTATTCGGCTTATTTAGTGTATCAACATTGAACGATTTAAGGGTATCCCACTGGCCACATGTATCGCATTTTCCAGCCCATTTAGGGAATTCAGCTCCACAATTATCGCATAAATAAATCGTTTTAATCTTGGCCAAACGTTTGCTCCAAATCTATCTCGTTAATATGTCTAAAACTGTTTCAACTTAAATAATCATGTATGGTAAAAAATATCGTGAGCACTTGGGGTATGTATGACACCGTTTTAAAATACGATGATTGCTACAATAAAATCGCCGACTAAAACGGTCGCTGAGGAATAGACAAAAGCTTGAATGGCAGCTTTTCCAACGCCACTGGCACCTTTAGTTGCCTTTAAACCAACCCAACAACTAACGAGACCAACAGAGAGCCCAAACGAGAGTGCTTTGAATAAGCCTGGATAGATATCATCTGCGAGTATAAAATGAGCGTGGATTGAATTAAAATACGTATCAAAATTAATGTTATAAAATGCATCAACAACCCAAGCTCCGCTAAAAATAGCGACGATATCACCCACAGCGACTAACAAAGGCATCATAATTATCATAGTAATAACACGTGGCGTTACGAGGTGTCGTATAGGGTTTATCGCCATCGCTTCTAAGGCATCCACTTGCTCAGTCACAACCATTGTGGCAATTTCTGCCGCGATTGAGCTACCATTCCGACCCGCTAATACGAGTGCTGTTAAAACGGGACCCATTTCCACCAGGATACCTGTTGCAATGGCAGAACCCAGAAATGTAACGGGAAGTTTTCCTGACAATTGATATGCCCCTTGCCAACCAGCGACTGCACCAGAGAATACTGAAATAACAATCACCAAGGGCATCGCTCTAATACCCAGTTCATACATTTGCATAATGTATAAAACACGATCTGTGTGGATGTAGCGAACGTTTAGTATCGCTCGATATAAAAGTACCGAAATACTACCAACAGAACGCAAAGATGAGACAACCGATCGCCCGAGATTTTGAATATTATTCATTAGAAGTCCAATCCCAAAGACCAAAGGTGTTGAGGACGTCCAAACGATAAATCGCTGCCCATTTTATACGCTAAATCATAGCGCAGTACAAAGATTCCTAAATTGGCTCTCACACCTGTTCCCGTTCCGACAAAATTCTGTCTATTAGTTTTAAAGAGATGTTTTGTGACATTGGTTGCTCCATCAGGAATGTCCCACATGCGAATCGCGTCAGCAAAAATAAGCCCTTGTATATTTCCCATGACCATGGAGATAGGCCATTTCATTGATATGTATTCGATGAAAGGGAATCTAAACTCAGCATTAAACATCGTATAATGGTCACCAATAAGTTCGAAAATTTTTGCACCTCGAAGTGGATAAACATAGTCTGAATACAACAAAGCATCTTGGTCATTTTCGTTATTATACAATTTTTGAATATTCGCTCTATCATAATCATAATTCAACCAATTGGAAACGCCACCCGCCACGAAATTAAGAGGTTGTTTACCGACAGATAAGGCAGAGCTTAAGCGAAAAGCGAAAGAATAATCATGAAATACCTTGAAATAGCGTCGAATATCCGTGGAAATAGTCGTGAATTGACGGCTCGTTTCATTGATCATGGGTGATGTTACCAATTTAACCTCGCCTCTCCAACCATTTACGGGGTAGAGATATCCATAAATAACATTGTCAAATGTTGCACCCACAGATGGTATAATATTAATTTGAGTTTCTTCCTGATGGACAAATATTTCATCTGAACTAATGAGCTCAAAATCTCGCTTGTAGATATTCATCCAAGAGAGTCCTAAGTCAAATCGAGAAAATTTAGAAAGGGGATAATCCGTGGACACTGAAATCCCATATTGGCGAAACAATAGGAATCTGTAATAGTCTAATTGATAAATATCAGGATAATTGAATGCCATCATGGAATAATTCATGCGTTTAGCGAGATGAGAGTAGCCTAAAATTAAGTCCGAGTTTTCCAAATTTCGATTGAGTTCAAAACCGAATTGAATTTGATGATTCCCCAGCAAATCAGAGAATATGAGGAGAGCGTTCCCTTGTAAACCAAAATAATTTGTGAAACCAGTTTGCCCATCAACAAGATCCACTGTAAATTTAGTTTTATATGGATGCGATTTATAGGCGCCGTTGGAATCGAGATAGGTGATTTCATCACTTAAAACGCCGTCGCCTGGTAAAGGTTTATTTGCTTGGTCAATCTTGATATTGCGCTGACCAAACACATAATTTTCATATTGATTGTGTGTCCCGATCTCTGGATTATTGAGTGAATCCGTATAATCAAGGCTAAACTGCAAATCGTCTCGGGTCAAATACGTACTAAGTCTTAAGGCATCATAAGAAGGTATTTCTAGTGGATTGTTAAGTGAATAAATATCCCATCCGCCTTTTTCATAACCTGAGAAAATTAAGCGGGAGTCATCCTTACAAATACTGAGCTGAAATACACCCGCTAGCACATCTGTTAAAGGAACGCTGATGCCTTCGTTCAAATCGTGCCGATAGATATTCCATATTCCATTTCGGTCGCTCGTATAGGCCAAGGCATTTGATGTATTAAAGAATATAGGAGACGATTCGTCCTGCTCGGTGGTTGTGATTCGTTCAATTTCCTTCGTTGCAACATTCAGCACATAAATATCAGTATTTCGATAATGATGATTCACCATATAAGAGTCGGACGTTGTATCAATATTATCCATATTTAAATGCTCTTGTCGGTCTGAAACAAACACAACTTTTTTGCTGTCAGGCGACCAAGAAGGATCGGCGTCACTAAAATAATCATTTGTCATTTGCATAAGACTGCCGTCTTTTATGGTATAAATATAGATGTCTGTTGCGCCATTATTTAAACCTGCAAAGACTATTTTCTCGTTATCAGGCGACCATCTTGCCGTGGAAATACCATCTAAACCTAACTTTACTTGACGTTGTTTCTTGGTTGCCGTATTATAGAATGTGAGGGCATCTTCAGAACCAGCTTTTGCCGCAAAAACGATTTCTTCATTATCGGGCGACCAATCAATTCCAGGAGATAACCATTTCATTTCTTCTAAAGCCGCTGTTTTTTGACCCGATAGAATTTTGATCGCGGGTTCTGTATCGTTCATTTTTAGAAGAAAAATATCGGCATAGCCATTTCTGTCTGAAAGGAATGCGACTTTCCCTCCATTGGGCGAGATGGCTGGAGACGTGTTAAAATAGTTTTTTAGTTCGACATGATCCGTCAGTTTTCGTCCTACTTCATTTAAAATTTGTCTATCTTCAATTTCTGGCCAATAGGCTTTTCGCAGGCTAAATTTCCATTCTTCACCGAATTTTTCCAGATTTTTGCCAATCGTTTTCTGGAGAGCTTTGTTGAAGGATGGGGAGTGCTTTACATTTCCCATCAAATCAGCGATTTTTTTAATGCCATAGGTTTCGCCAATATGTCGGAGAACCGATTGACCACCCTTATACGCCATATAATTGCTTAAATATTGTATGGGTGGAATTAAGTCGTTAATAATGGCATCACGAATAATCATATCTGTATTGGAATCCCAATCACGGGAACTGTATTCAGCGTAACCCTCACTCAACCAAAGAGGTAAATCAATTTTAACTTGACCTGAAACAAGAGATTGAACACTTCCGCCGTAAAGATAGTCATTAAGTACCGCATGCGTGAGTTCGTGATGAACAACGTGTCTAAAATCTTCGTAATTTCCTTCGAACGGCACAACTATCCTATTTTTATATAATTCTGTAAAACCGCCAATACCTTCGTATAAGTAGCCAAGTGTTACGTTCGTTTGTTGAAAATCATTATGGGAATTATAAACAATAATCGAAATGCGCTTGGCGATATCCCAGTCTATTTGATAAGAAATCTGGGTATACGCTTTTTCGGCAATCTCAGCCGCAAAAACTGCGGTATGGCGACCTCCCTCAGAATAGTAAACATCAAAATGAGGCGATTGAATATATTGCCATGTAAAATCTTCGTACTGGACTTTGTTTTTACCATATTTTGCATAAATAGAATTTGACTGAAAAACAAATAGGACGATGAATATTATTAATATTGGTCTTATTTTATATTTAAAATTCATATTTCACCTAACTAAACAAACATGTTGATTCATTCGAGAAGTTAAGATAGGCAGTATGGTTGTCAAACAAACAAAGAGTCTAAATAAATAAAAAAGGTTCCGGGAAACCGAAGCCTTTTTAATCTAAAAAATATAAATATTTATCTCAACAATAAGGCTTTTTGTGTTCCTGTATATTCAGGATCTGAGTTATCTAAATCCTCGATATTCAAGGCTACTTGATAATAGTTCCAATTGGAAATAAGGGGTGAGCTATTGTAATATGAACCACGATAAGCGGCATCAGATATTCCACATTCATTAAATGATGTTATTAAGTTTGTTTTAAACTCTAACATTTCATCACCGATGGAATTCCAGCCACCACTTAAATTATAACTTTCAGTATAATTACCAACTTCACCACTGATATAGAACGGATGTACTGCACCAGCGTTCATTTCCGAATGTCGCATTATTGCGCTTCCATCCGGGGAAATATTTAAGTACTCATACACACCTACATGCCAGTGTTGTTCACTCAATCCTAAAAAACTATGTAAACTAGGACATAGGTCTCTGTATATGGGGCTACCCATTTCAAAATCTGTTCGGTTTCTTCCTCCATAAGCAAAGCTTATTAGGGAAAGCATTATTACAATAAATCGTTTTATTATTTTCATGTTCCTATTTCCTTATTATTAATTTCTATGTCCAATAACAATCATAGCACCACTGCTGCATATACCACCAGCAACGACTAAATTATTATTGACTTCAATATTATTAAAAACTCTAAAACCCAAACTGCTGTTTGTATCAGAATAGTCTTCGTAAAGAGTACATTCTTTTCCATTATAGTGCACAAATACTCCATAACCATTCCACCACACATCTTCCAAACCATTAGACCCTGTATGGTAGAAATATTCATGCTCAATTGAGCTTATCTTATAAATATCAGCATTATCATGCTTATACTTATAAAACCCACGTGTCGTTGTTAGTAAAACTCCAGTAGGGTCCATCTCAACAGACATAATGGAATATCTATCTCCCTCATTGGCTATAATAAAATCTTGGACTTCTGTCAGTTCATAGGTGCTTAGCCCTTCCAATTGAATCAGCTTTGTACGGCTATAAGCTAAAACAATAGTATCATTACCGCTGATTCCTCTGAAATCCTCATCGATACCACTTTCTATTGTAGTGAAGTCAGTGCCATTGTAATGGACAAGACTGCCACCATTCCCAGCAAAATATATATTGTCCGAAGAGGTGCCCCATGTTGAGTTAATAATGGAAACATCCAAACCCATGTTTTGAAGATGAAACAAAGTCCACTCTACTCCATCCCAGTGAACTGGGAAGCTTCCAATAGAGTTCCAGATATCATTTGAATTAAAGTAACAAATTGTCCCAACTGAAGAACTCCCACTCATTCCCATCCCAATGGGCGGCATTGTAGTTGGCATTCCCAATATTGGTAAAGCTCGCTGAATCGGGAATACAAAAATCACCTACAGCCCAAATATTATCGGGGCTAATGATAGCAATGTCGTTTACCCAACTCCCATAAATACCTAACTGAAAACTCTCCCAGCTTGCTATGTCATGACGACTGGTATCGCGTGTTATTAGAGATAGCTGCTGGCTGTCTAACAATGTGCTGCCAGCATACAGTTCCATGTTAAAAAGATAGTCCATTGTTGGGTTTAAGTTATTTAGGGTTATGACCGTATCAGCACTATAAAGACTGGAGTTGCAACAATAAAATGGACATAGCGAGAAGTTAGGCTGCATCATTTTT
>CALBFA010000046.1 GCA_937888365.1 uncultured Fidelibacterota bacterium
GGTTGGTGGTGGTGTCACTTTGGAATCTGACAAAATAGTGACTTCACCAATCTTTAATTTTGGCATAGTAAACTCCTTTACATGTGAGGTCGGTTTATTCCGAAGCACTCACTAAAAGGGAAAGAAGAACTATGAGGGGGAACAGAACCCAAAAAAAAAGGAAGAAAAAAAAGAAACACAAAACCAAGACCAAAGAATGTTAAAATCCAATATCCAAAATTGGACAAACAGATTGGTTGGATAGCTCAAACGCAGTCATAGCAACGCTTTCAGCGAATCCAATAAAGATTAGTCCAAAAGGGGTATTGGATGCTGTAAGTCGTTGATACTCAGGCAAGTCCAATATCCAATAGCTCTCTATATACATATTCTTGTTGGAATATTAAAAGATACACTCTATTCCAGGCCGTTTAGACAACAAAAAAAAAGATTAGAAAAGGCTGTTTAGAAAAGGCTGTTTAGAACTGACAAGTAAAAAATAATGACGGAAGCTAGGGCAGTGATTACCCTAGCCTTAGAACTATGCGATATACTCTCGCGTGTACCGCATTCCGTCACGTGCTAACCAGTGAGCGATTATAGCTCCTGGCGCAATACTTATAAAAACAACCCCTCAAGCGGAATGCTCAAGGGGTTGTAAATGGTTATGCAATACTACTTGCTAGTGCAAGAACACTAGCGGATAGTGATTGCTTTGGTTTCTCTATGAATCTAGCGGATGTCACATGACCATAAAGCTCAGTCCAAGTGTCATGCTTGGAACTATCCAACTTAAACTCGGTGAATTCAAACACCAATTTTAAGTTGTTCTTGCTAGCATGTGCTAGCATCTTTTTTGCTGTCTCGATATCTTTATCGAGAATAGCGTATGATATATGATCTACGGTATCTTCACCGCGTCTCATATATCCAAGAAAGTTTGATATGGTACGGGCTTCGCCCGTGTTCATATCGTTAAACGTCCTAATATCGCCAAGTGCATTGACGATAAATGTTGTTATTTCAACTGTTGCTTTTGTTTTTGCTTTAGGCATGGTAGACTCCCTTTGTCAATTAATATTTGTGATCACAGTTCATCTGCAATCAATCGAAAGCAAAAACAAAAGAACTATGAAATCATAAGAGATATGTGAAGAGAAGAAGAACTGTAATCACAATACCACAATCATAGAGAAGAAAGAGAATAGAGAAAGAGAATAGAGAAATACAAAGAGAGAAAGAAAAAGAAATGAAAAGACCTCCTTATTCTTTCTTTTTCTTTCTTTTAAGCGGAACCTTTTCTTTCTTTTTCTTTTAGAGCTCTTTCTTTAAATTCAATACCATAACCATAGAAAAGAAACAGAACCAAGAAATACAAAGAGAGAGAGAAAGAAACAGAAGTATTCTTAAACATAATGAAATAGGAACATAAGATAGAGAATAGAGAAGTATTCTTAGAACTTAATATTCATAAAGAAATAATCATTATAGAGTATGGAATCGAGTATGGAGTAATAGTAAAGCTATCACCTACCCACTCTAACTTCTTCAATATCAATACGTTACGAAGTAATTAGTAACGAGAATAGATGAAAAGACGAAACCACTAGTACGAGTGAGTGCGAAGCACGAGTGAGTACTACAACAATCATCTTCTTCTTCTTTGTTTATGATGCATCTCGATTGTTACCTTTGTGTTTGTGTATGATTGTTTCTATTCTTTGTTCTCTTTTACTTTACATACTGAGACTAAACCAATACCATTGTTTATTCTACTTGATAGTTATATGCTAACCAATTACCGACCCCAATACCATTTTAATGTACCCACCCCGATTATACTTAACAAGTCTCACTCCCAATCTCATTCATTTTTTTATTCTCTCTCACTCCCAATGTGATTCTTTTTTTTTGTTCTTTATTCCAATACCATTGTTCCCTCTTGTGTGTGGTTATGGTTTTGTTTTTTTTTACAGAAACCAATACCATTGTTAGGTTTATAATATGACAATTATTTTTTTTATATTTTTTTAAAATAAAATTTGATAATGGAGTTGCACTTTTTAAATTTCTTTCGAAACGAAGTGAGAAAGATTCTGTTAATTTTTAAAAAGCTTTTACATGACCAAGGTTCTTTCTTTTCTTTATGTTACTTTCTTTTCTTTCTTTAAAATCGTGAAAATCGTGAAAATGTTTTTTTGATTAATTTTCGAGAATTTGGGCGATATTGATGTAATCGGATTTGAGTAATCTCAGGTAGTGTTTTTCGGTGATGGTAACGGATGAGTGTCTGAGGTATTTTGATACTTCATAGATACCAACACCACGTTTAATGAGAATGGCCCCACATGTTCGTCTGAATGAATGTGCTGTGAAAGGTATGTTAAGGGTATTGGATATGGCTTTGATATGATCTTTGACGTATGAGTAGTGATAATTGAAAAGGAGTGGTTCAGTTCCACGTCTTCGTTCAATAATTGCACTCGCATCTTTATTCAACCAAAGCTTTTCGTGAGATTTATTGTTTTTAGTGTCTAGGAGCTCGATGTAGGCCGTATGAACCTGTTCCCAAGGTGTATGTATCACTTCGCGTATTCTCGCGCCTGTATGCAATAATACTGTCATGAGTTCTCTTAGGTCTTGGTCTGCAGCTTCCATAATGAGCTTGAGTTGTTTATCATTTAGCCAGGTTGCTTTGCTATCGATTAGATGTTCCGACTGTAGATGCCATTTAGGGGTCTTGGTAATGACTTCTGTTTCCTTGAGCCAGTTGACAAATGCTCGGGTATGACGAATAATGGAGTTGTAGGTGGCTGTAACTTTAGTCCTGAGCATCTTACTTTGCCACTCTTGGTATAGGGAAATGGTGATGTCTTCGGGATGAGAATGACCGTATTCGTTGACGAAGTATTTAAGCAGGTGTAGGTATGTCTCATAGGAAGATTTCTTCACTGTGACCTGTTTATATTCCAAAAAAGATAGGTAGTAGGATTCAATTGTCTTTGTAGGCTTTGGTGGTGGAAATTCTTTCTCTATAGTTTCCTGAGCCACGTACTTTGCAAGGAGTCTTTTCGCCTGTGTTTGGGTGACGTGGGCGGTGACCTGTTTTTCTTTTCCGTCAACCGTATATCGGATCAGCCAACAAGGTTGATTTTTCGCTTTTTCGTTCTTTATGAGTTTTGCCATAAATCAAAATATGATAGCAGAGTATAGGTGTCAATTGGTATTATGCCCATAAACACGTCACCAAATACGTCACCTAATCGCGTATTTTAGGGGTAAAAATGGGGTATTTTGGGCATATTTCGGACTTGGGGAAACTCTCTCGTTTCCCCGTAACTCTCTGATTCTTAGTGACTTAGCTGTCGGAATGGGGAGATTTGAACTCCCGACCTCTTGACCCCCAGTCAAGCGCGCTAACCGGGCTGCGCTACATTCCGATATATTTTAAAGCGAGGGAATTAAATCGAGATACGGTTTAAATACAAGATTGATATCAAAGATTATTCGATTATTTGAACCAATGATTCTAATTCATTTTTCAAACGCGTTAAAAAAGCAACATATTGATCTTTTAATGAGTCGTTAGTTTGCGTATCATTCGATGGTTTGCTTCCATTCGAGTCCTTATTAAGAGCAAGGCTTGAGATATCATAGGCTAAACCTGCACTATGAATTTCTTTTAGCTTCTGACGTGCGCCATCAATGGTGTATTTGCGCTCATACAACAGAATCTTTATAAACTGAATAAGCTCGATATCTTTTTCGCGATAGGTACGATTTCCTGATCGATTCTTGGCAGGCGTAAGTTGGGGAAACTCGGATTCCCAGTATCTTAGGACATACTGCTTTAATCCTGTTATGGTGCTTACTTCTCCAATTGAGTGATAAAGCTTCTTAATATTTGGATTTGTCATAATTTATTCACCTAATATTATCATTCATTTAAACCATCACTTTAAAGTAACATTCTTAATAGGTATTAATCAAGGCATTAATACAATATTTTCATATTATTTTAAATCAGAGAGCTTCCTTGTAAAATCATTGTAAAAATCTATTTTGTCGCCCATGATGGAAACAGAACACATAAAGATTGTCGCAAAAAATCGCAAGGCTTTTCACAATTACGCCATACTCGAAAAATTTGAAGCCGGTATTTCCTTAAAAGGCACCGAAGTCAAATCGATACGGGATGGGAAAGTGACGCTGGGCGAAGCTTATGCGCGTCCGCAAAGAGGCAATATTATGCTGATTAATATGCATGTAAATCCTTGGGACACGGCTAATAAGTTTGACCAACACGATCCAACACGACCCCGACAACTTTTATTGCATCGACGTGAAATACAAAAAATTATTAAAAAGATAGAAGTCAGTGGCCATACCCTCGTGCCTCTCATGCTTTATTTTAAACAAGGACGACTAAAAATTCAACTCGCCCTCGCTAAAGGAAAAGACTTACATGACAAACGAAATACATCCATCGAAAAAGATGCGAAGCGTGATATGGATAGAGCACGCAAAAATAATTTTGAATAGAATTAGGATATAAATATGAAATTCCCAGCAATCAATGAACAGATGGACGCTTTGAAGCGTGGCATTGATACACTCATTTCGGAAGATGAACTCGTCAAGAAACTCCAACGTGCAGAAAAAACGAATACGCCCCTTAAAATTAAACTTGGCGCTGATCCAAGTCGCCCCGATTTGCATATTGGACATGCGGTTCCCTTGCGAAAATTAGCGCAATTTCAAGAATTTGGCCACGAAATCCAACTCATTATTGGCGATTTCACCGCATCAATTGGTGACCCGACAGGGAAGAACAAAACACGTCCGCCCATAACGCTGGAACAAGCCCGCGAATACGGTAGCTCCTATATGGAGCAAGCAAAACTTATTCTCTCTGATAAAAATTTGAATGTGGTCTATAATTCTGATTGGCTCGGCAAAATGACATTTCATGATGTCATTAAATTGTCAGCTAATTATACGGTGGCTCAAATTTTAGAACGTGACGATTTCTCGAAACGCTATAAATCGGGATCGCCTATTTCACTCCATGAATTCCTATATCCATTGGCCCAAGGACAGGATTCGGTCTATTTAAGGTCTGATGTCGAGCTGGGTGGTACGGATCAATTATTTAATCTTCTCGTAGGCCGCGAGCTTCAGCGCGCCAATGGTTTAGAGCCACAAGTGGTCATGACATTTCCCCTCCTCGAAGGTACTGATGGCGTTGAAAAGATGTCAAAGTCATTGCATAATTATATCGGATTGACAGATGCGCCTGACCAAATGTATGGAAAAATATTGTCGATTCCCGATGAGCTTATTATCAAGTATTTCACATTAGCCACAAATATGAATCTTGATGAAATTCAATCGCTGGATGACGCCATGAAAAAGGGTGAAAATCCCCGCAACGTCAAAAGAAGATTAGCGCGGGATATCATTGCAATCTATTACAATGTGGACAAAGCCCAGGAAGCAGAGAAGGCATTTGATAATCTCTTTATTAAAAAAGATATACCGGATGACATGCCTGAAACCCACATAAAATGCGCTGATGAAATGAAGTTGATAAGCGTTTTAGTTGAGAATCAAATACTATCCTCAAATGGGGAAGTGCGACGCATGTTTAAGCAAAACGCCATCTCCATCAACGGCGAAAAAGAGAGTGATGAAATGTATAAATTTAACGAATGTGGTGAATTCGTTGTTAAAGTCGGAAAACGTAAATTTTTAAGGATTCTATGCGTATAATTATAATTCCATTTTTAGTATTTTTATTGAGCACGTGCTCATTAATGCATCATGAGACATCACAAAATATCCCAAAACTGTTGGTTTTTATTTCTATTGATGGCTTAAATGCCGACGCTTTTAGCATTTTGAAAGACGAATATTCCGGAGGATATAGAACCTTACTTGATAAAGGTACATTTTACACCGAAGCGTTGCATGATCATGCTGCAACAGAGACAGGACCTGGCCACTCCGTTTTGTTATCGGGACAATATCCTGGCGAAAAAGGCGTACTCGGGAATAATTTCTACCATAGCATATTGGAGAAAAAGATTTATTGCATCGTTGATGACAGCGCAACATCAGTAGGAGGCGGAAGACCCGTTTCTTACCAACGTATTCAGGGCGGTACGTTTGGTGATTGGTTGAAAAATGCCTATCCTGAGAGCAAAGTATTATCGGTTTCGGGGAAAGACAGAGCCGCTGTATTGATGGCTGGGAAACATCCAGATGGCGCTTATTGGTATAACTGGGATAGTACAGGCTTCGGTACGTCGTCTTATTATGTTGATGCCTTACCTACCTATATTTCTGATTTTAATGCGAAATTACGACCCAATGATTTTAAAGATAGTCTCTGGACAAAACTAAAATCCGATGATTTCTACACGAAATATGGTCGATCCGTCGATAATTATTTTTATGAGCGAGATTGTTCTAATCGTACGGATGCTTATGAAATGAATAAAAAAAAGCATTTCCCAGCTTTTCCACATCGCGTTACCTATGAAGAGAATGGTTTTGATGATGACTATTATTCTGGTTTCGGATTTACGCCATTCTTAGACAAAATTACTATCGAACTCGCCGAAGAAATTTTAATCAATGAAAATTTAGGCAAGGATGCATCACCGGATGTATTAATTTTAGGGCTCTCTTCGACGGATATTATTGGACACACAGCGGGTTCGTTTAGTCACGAATATCTAGACGTACAGCTGCGCATTGATGCAATGCTAGGTGAGTTTATGTCTCATGTAAATGCCATTGTTGGCCAAGATGTCGTCTATGTTTTGACATCTGATCATGGCAGTATTCCCTTGCCAGAATACTTACAAGAAAAAGGGATCGCAGCGAGACGAATTGGCAAAGATATTTCCGCATTTAAAAAGAACTTCAAAAGCATTATCGATCTAGATTATGGTCAATATTCTGACATATTTATCGAATGGAATTATTTGCAGCCAGCAATCCGAAATGATAAAAAGCTCGTAAAACGATTGGACAAACAATTGCGTTCTTTCGCAAAAGAAGCAGACTGGATAGAAGCCATCTATTCGCGACAACAAATTTTGCAAGATGAAAGCACATTAGATCGAATTGGAAAACTCGTTAAACATAGCTGGAATCCCAACTACGGACCAGACTGGGTTATTATATCAAAGGAAAATTTACTCGGTCTAAGGATGCCAAAAGGTACAAGTCATGGAACACCGTATCGCTATGATCAACGTGTTCCGCTCATTTTTATGAGTGAACATTTTGAACCTGGTATTGAAATTCAAAAAAATGTGCGGACGATTGATATAGCACCAACTCTTGCGGAACTATTTAATATTTCTGTTTTGGATTCAATCCCAGGCAAGAGTTTGCTCATTAACGAAATGGAATAATGTTACAACAAAATTTCTCACAATCTTCAGTCAGATATGGCAGGACATACGTAACAGACATCACTGGCATAATCTTTTTTATTCAAAACGATATATTTGTGACAACAATAATTTAAGTTTAAAAATGACGCTAAAGTTTTTACATATCGAGATGAAATTATTTTAAAAAGGAGAGGGAATATTGTTAACGCTTAGAAATATAAATAAAGAATTTGAGTCCGTTTCGGCAGTTTCTGATGTCTCGTTCGAAGTTAATGCAGGACGAATATTTGGATTTCTGGGTCCCAACGGAGCAGGAAAAACGACAACGCTTCGTATGATAATGAATATTATTCAACCGGATACAGGTGAAATATTTTTTAACGGCAGTATTCAACGTCCTGAAAATAGAGCATTTGGCTATTTACCCGAAGAACGAGGATTGTATCAAAAGTTTACCCTCGTCGAAGTTTTGGAATATTTTGCAAAACTCCGAAACGTAAGCAATCCTAAACCACTCATAATGAATTTATTGGAAAGGTTCAATTTAAGCGACCGAGCAGAGAACAAAGTCTCTGAACTTTCAAAAGGGAATCAGCAAAAAATCCAATTTATCAATACGATTTTACATGATCCACAATTCATCATTATGGACGAACCATTTTCCGGCTTAGACCCTGTCAATCAGCTACTGATGAAAGAGATATTGGATGAACTCAAGAGTAGAGGTAAAACCATTATTTTAAGCTCTCATCAAATTGATCAAGTCGAGAGAATTTGTGATGACGTCGCCCTTATTAATAGGGCAAAACTCGTATTATCAGGTGATTTAAAAACGATTAAGCGTCAATATGGCGAGCCAATTCTCAAGATAAGTTTTGTTGACGAAACACTGATTCATCACAAGAAGATTGCAGAACTCGGCGGTAGCATTAAAGATAACTTTGTCATATTTAAAGTTGATACGGCATTGGAAAGTAAACACATTATTTCTGAAATAATTGAACTTGGTGAAACAAAAGAGATAAAAAAAGCGGAGCCTTCCTTAGAAGAAATTTTCATAAAACTTGTTCAAGGAGATATCTCATGAATTTCTGGACTATCGCAAAAAAAGAATTCCTCATTCGTATAAAATCGAAATGGTTTATTTTTGGGACTTTTGTTATGCCCATCCTGATTCTGGGGATGTCTTTAGGCGCTAATTTATTAAGCGCAACAGGGGCAATGTCCGACACAAAATCAATTGTACTATTTGACGAAACAGGTCTTTATGGCGAAAAAATAATCAACGCTATCGAGGACGAGAATCAAGGCAACGAATCCCGATTGATGGATATAAAATTAGAAACTTCACCTCTTGAAAGCGTCAAGGATGATTATACGACGCTTGTAACATCAGGGGGCATAGAAGGCTATTTTCTTCTACCTGCAGATTTTAATGAAACCCTCGAAATCCGCTATTATTCCTCGGGAAAAGGGGCGGGAATCAATCGTCATGTAAGAGAATTTAGAACAACACTCAACGCAATATTATTTGATATTAATATCGAAAAATTTCAAATTTCACATGAAGTTATGAAGGCTTTAGAGAATAAAACGCATGTAAAATCATTTGATATTGCGTCGGAAGGAGAGTTGAGTGAGGCGGAAAAAATTGCGAAGTTTATAACGCCCTTCATGTTTCTTTTTCTGCTCTTCATGGGCGTATTTACAGGCGCTCAACAATTAATGAGAGCTATCATTGAAGAAAGAGCCAGTCGCGTGATTGAGATTATTTTATCCACCGTAAGTCACATGGAATTATTGGGCGGAAAAATTTTAGGAATGGGCATGTTGGGTCTCACTCAATCAGCAATCTATCTTATCGTCGGCTTCTTTGTATCAAACTATTTTGGTATTTCGGTGATTTCAGGACCCATTGTCGTATTATTCCTTCTTTATTATGTGCTGGGCTATCTTTTCTACGCCTCCATATTTTCGACGATGGGCGCATTATTTGAATCAGAGCAGGAAGCCCAGCAAGCCGTGAGTGTTGTTACGGTGATAGCAATCATTCCAATGATGATGTGGTTTATGGTATTGGAATCACCCAATAGCACACTCGTGAATGTACTATGCTATTTTCCTCCTGTGACACCTTATTTTATGATTCTTAAAGTCGCGATTGGTGAAACCACTGTGACGCAAACAATTCTAACGTTGAGCGTACTTTTAATCTCAACACTAGCAGTGTTAAAAATTGGCTCAAAAATATTTGAAACGGCCATATTAATGTACGGAAAAAGAGTCACTTTACCCGAGATTTTACGTTGGATAAAGAGCTGATTCAAAGTCTTGACATGTAGAGTCGTAAAATTACCTTCGTCCCGCAATGATACTTAGATATAAGGAATAAATTAAATGTCAGACACAGTAAAAGAATTTACAGATGCAACTTTTGAGGAAGAAGTTATTCAATCAGATATACCCGTAGTTGTTGACTTTTGGGCGGTTTGGTGCATGCCATGCAAGATGATTGCTCCAATCGTCGAGGAAATTTCTAAAGAATATGCTGGCAAGGTTAAAGTTGGAAAACTTGACGTTGATAATAATCCCGCTACCGGTCAAAAATATGGCATTCGTTCAATTCCGAGTGTGCTTATTTTTAAAAATGGCGAAGTTGCGCAAATGGTCATTGGAGCCGTTCCAAAAGCTCAGATTGTCGCAAAACTAGAAGCCGTTCTTTAAACATAGCCATACACACTAATAAAAGGAGTTTAGCATTAAGCTGAACTCCTTTTTTTTATAAACAAACGCACACCTTTATTCTTTTCATCAAATAGCTTTCTTGACTCCACATTAATTAAATCTATAATGAAACGCTTTTTGGGGTGCTAGGATAGGTTTCCTAGCTGAGAAAAACCCATTGAACCTGATCTGGATAATGCCAGCGGAGGGAGAAGATTGATGCGTACAAGTCCTTTTTTATTTTTAATCATTTTTATTTTTGCAAGTCAACTATTTTCACAAACTAGGTTTGAGGGATACATTTATGACAATATCTCACAAAAGCCTTTGGTTGGAGCGAATATTACAATGGGTGATCGAGGAACCATGAGTGATAAGGAGGGCTATTTTTCCTTCGTTTCGGAATCGACGGGTCCTTTAATCATTCAATATATCGGTTACAAAACACAATCGATTTCATCATTTACACATGGGATGAAAATATATTTAGAGCCGATCCTTATTCGTACCCAAAGTATCGTTGTTAAAGGTGGGTATGTGAATGAGACACTTACGAATCAAAACGCGAGTATTGCCATATTTGATACACAAGAGCTAAAGAAATCAAAAGCACAACATTTTCAAGGCTTAATGAATCAAATTCCCAATCTTAATTTTGCAGGCGGAACATCCAGACCTCGCTATTTTCAAATTCGTGGAATCGGCGAGAGGAGTCAATTTGCTGGAGAAGGCAGCCCTGTTTTCTCTGTGGGATTCCTTTTTGACGATTTTGATATGACAGGGATGTCCATGAATTCATTCCTTTTTGATATTGATCAGGTGGAAGTATTTCGTGGACCGCAATCATCTGTATTTGGCCCATCCGCCATCGGAGGGTTGATTTACATGCGCTCAAAAGACATCCCCAAAGATTTAGAAGTGAATTTTAAATTTTCAGCAGGAAATTATAGATTGCTAGAAAAAGCATTTTCAATTGGGACATCGCATTTTAATAATTTATACGCACATCGCCTTATGGTGCTTAGTTCTCGCCACAACGGTTTTCGTGAGAATAAATATTTGAATCGGGATGATACGAACGGCAAAAACGAATTTATGATGTACTATAAGGGAAAAATTCAATCGACATCGAACATCATTACAAATTTTGCCGTATTAAAATCTATGGCTAAAAATGGCTATGATGCCTGGTCGCCTGACAATAAACGCGTCTCATATGCGGACCAACCTGGCGTCGATCATCAAGATCTCGATGGTTTTTCTGCGAATACAATATGGACACCTAGCGGGGACCATTTATTAAAAATAAGTTACGCGCAAACGCAATCCAAAATGGTTTATAGTTACGATAGTGATTGGGGAAATAATATTTATTGGGCACAAGAACCCTATAATTTTGATCCCGTTGTAGAAGGTTGGGAATATTCGTTTTTTGATGAAACGTTCCGAGACAGATTTACTCAATCCATGGATTTAAAATGGAATTATTTGCCAAAGAATAAAGATTATAATTTAACGGCTGGATTCTATATTAAAAATTTAACCGAATCTGATTCTGCGACAGGGTGGTTATTTGGCGGCGATGATTTTAGTTTATTAAGTGAGTATAATATTGGCTCTATTTCAAGTTATATACAATATCAAAATCAATGGACATCAAAATTCTCGTCTTTATTTAATATTCGTGGAGAAATGAGGAACACAGATTATAATGACGACAATGATGTAAATTCTGTTACGATTGATTCGCTCTTGGGATGGAAAGCCAGTTTTGATTATCAGCTAACAGATCATGCAAAAATATTTTTTAGTGCGGCTCGCGGCTACAAAGGTGGTGGCATTAATCAACATCCTAAATTATCCGATGAGAATCGACCTTATAGTTCTGAAACCATGGATAATTTTGAAATTGGATTGCGAAGTATTGGCGAAAATTATCAAATAGCATCAACAGCATTTTATGCGATTCGACATCACCAACAAGTAAATTTGAGCCGTCAACAAAATGAAAATGACCCCAATAGTTTCGTTTATTTCACATCGAATGCAACGTCAGGAAATCAATCTGGCCTTGAAATAGAAGGGGAATATGTGCCACATAAAAAATGGACAATTAAAACGGCTATAGGATTTTTAAAAACACATGTTGATGCCTATGAATTTAAAGTTGATTCATTAACGACACTTCAACTTGGTGACAGAGAAATAGCCCAGGCTCCGCGTTATAGTTTTCAAGTGAGCGCTGAGTTTAGACTTTCGAAATCGCTTCAAATATCCATCAGTGCAAACGGGAAAGACGCATTTTATTATTCTGACAGCCATGATGAAATAAGTCAGGCCTTTACCTTAATGAATGCGGATATTAGCTATCAATTCAAAGATTTTACAACTTCACTTTGGGTCAAAAATTTAATGGATGTTGAGTATGGTGTTCGCGGATTTTATTTTGGTGTAGAACCACCAAACTACGAAGATAAGCTATATATTGGATTAGGCGATGCGCGTCAAATGGGTATAACGTTTGAATATTCACCTGATATGCGTGCTTATTTTAAGAAAAATTAAATAGATGAGAAGGCATAAGCTATTTATGAGCTAATATGATTTTATTATTTTACATGAAAATAATCCTTTTAGAAAATCAATAATGTGGTATGCTCAAATGAAAAAATGAATAAGGACAAACGATGAAAATTTCAATAGATTTAAGTTTATACCCACTTTCCGAGGATTATAAAACCCGCGTAAAAGCTTTTAGAGCCGCGATTGAAAGTTATCAACCTGCAATAGAAATTAAACGCAATGCCATTAGCACCCAAATATTTGGTGAATATGACACCGTAATGGATATTATTCAACGTGAAACAAAAGCTCTATTTCTTGATGGCAATAAATATTCATTAATTGCAAAAATTATTAACAGCGATTTACGAAAGTGATTGATGAAGTTATGAAAAATATTGTTTTCCACATTAATAGCGATTCTGATGCGATTTCGATGTTGCCCATCATTCGGCACTATGAGACAAAAGAGTTACCCTTTAGTATTATTTATTCAGGAGACTCCCACACACGTAAGTTGATGTCCTCTATACGAATGCCCGCTGCACAATTCTATCTACCTTCCATACGAACGAGTCAATCAGATGATGCATCATTCATTGCTCTCATGAATGATTCATTATTGCCGGTAGAGACGGCCTGTATCGTTTTATCGGCTGATTCCGATGAATCTTTCCTCATGGCGTGGTATGCAAATCGAAACGATATACCCGTCGCGGTTCTTCATGCTGGTTTTCGGAGTGCAAACCGACATAATTCCATACGAAAACAACGCGAAGCCCTCGATCATTTAGGGACAAGGCTCTACATTTCTGCACCGGAAGATTATATTAATCTCATTACAGAAGGTTTTCTTGATGACTCATTGCATGAGCTTGGAAATCCAATCGTTGATACACAAGCCATGCATTTGCTCGACATCGAAAACTCTGATGACGTCGAATCCCTCGGTTTGAAGAAGCAGGAATATATACTTATTCATATTGTTGAGAGCGTACATCCATTGAATTCAAGGCAGAATTATAAAAAGGTATTGAGTCAATTATTACGCTATATGCCTGTCGTAATGAGTCGACAAATAGATGAAAATATTGAGGATAGCGAATTCCAAAATGATGAATTTCGATTCTGCGATTCTCGCGATTATCCGACCTTTTTAAAGCTCCAGAAAGAAGCAGCCGTTGTTGTTACAAATTCAATATTGACGCAACAAGAAACGACTTCCCTTGGTGTCCCATGTCTTTCCCTAGATGACGATACATTGTGTCCAGTGACCATTATTAAAGGCACTAATTTGCTTGTTGGTAAGGAAGGCGAAGAACTCTTAAAGCATGTTTCTTCTATTAAGGAGGGCAATCAAAAACAATCGGGACTTGTGTCTAATTGGGACGGTTTTGCAGGTAAACGAATCGGCGACGATATTATTTCATGGATTTCAAAACATGATTGAATTTATCTATAAAATCAGACCTGTTCGTACGGAAATGCTTGTCAAAAGCACTCAGAAAGAAGACGAAATAATAGCATTACATTTGCAATATTTAAAAAATCTGTATGAGCAAGGTGTCGTCACATTTGTGGATCGAACTTTAAACCCTGATGAAAAGAGTTTTGGTATGGTTGTTTTTACGTCAGAAAATGAGAGAATCGCCAAATCAATTATGCTGGAAGATCCCGCAATTAAAATGAATGTTATGTTGGGGAATGTTTATCCTTTTAAAACAGTTTTCAGATAATTATTTAGGTATAGTAACTGATTTTAACCATTCTAAAGCAATTTCATACGAAGAAAACATCTTAAAATAGTAATTATCTGTAAGAATTAGTTGCTGATACAACATTGCAATAGCGGTGTTTGATGGTGTATCAATGACGGATGTATTGACAACATATCCATATTCTAATTGAGCACTATTTACAGAATCAATGATCATTGGTAATTCTTCAGGATCGATTCTAAAATTACACAGTCTTGCATCGGTTAGAATCTTTAGTCTTCGAGGGTAGTCAACACTAGATTTCATCATTTTATAATATTCTAGTATGTCATTAGTGTTAATATCGCCTGAAAAATTTGATTCTAAAATATTTGTGTCTGGGTTAAATTTACTGACTATAATGATTGAACTCCCGTTTCTTTAATATGTCTATATATTAGACATTATTAAATCTTTCGCAAGAAATCAATATTTTAATATTATACCCTAATAATGAATAATAGCTACATATTGGGTGATATAAGACTCGATTTATAATTATTATAGATTTAAGAAAATATTCAATTTATGCAATAAAACGTGAAAATGCTTCAAAATATTTCACCCTCATTTAGGCGTTTCGATTGGACCCTCTACTTTTTATAGACCATTGTAGCTGACGCTTGCGCCGTGGGTAAAATAATAATATCGGCAATTTGTACATGGGCGGGACGTGTTGCAGAAAAATAGATTGCTTCTGCAATATCTTTTGCAAGAAGCGGGTCATAGCCTACATAAACACTTTTTGCCAATGCTTCGTCGCCTTCAAACCGAACCAATGAAAATTCTGTATCAACTAATCCAGGTGACACGGCCCCAACACGAATAGGCGTAGCCATTAAATCCATTCTTAAGCTTTTGGTGATGGCATCCACAGCGTACTTTGTGGCACAATAAACGGCGCCCCCTGGATACGCTTCATGGCCTGCTATGGACGATAAATTGATAATAGTGCCTGAATTTTGTTTTTCCATGATAGGTACCACAGCATTTAAAAGATGGAGTACGCCTTTTATATTTGTATCAATCATCGCATCGATGGCATATTTTGCCGTTTCATGAGCTTTATCTCGTCCAATGGCTAAGCCAGCATTATTGACCAGTACATCGATGTGTGAAAAACTCTCTGGTAGTGAATCAATCGCGTTTTCAACTTCAGATGGATTTTGAATATCAGCGACAAGCACATGCACTTGGACACCATATTTCCCACTCAAGTATTCCTTCATTTCCTCGAGTCTATCTTTACGTCGCGCCATAAGAATAAGATTCCATTGATTCTCTGCAAAAAGTTCAGCCGTTGCTTCACCGATTCCGGCTGATGCGCCCGTAATTAAAACTGTTTTTAGCATATTAAATTTCTCCCATTTGATTTGAATATTTTGCGTATATCCAGATAAAAATACTTGCGATAATACCTGGATAAAAAGGTTCTAGATTAAAAAGGTAGTGCCATTGATCAACTTTCGCAAAAGACATCCACAAAAAACTTAAAAGGGGGGTGGCGATGAGATTTAAACGAAGGAGTTTCCATGATATTTGATATTTTGGATAATAGGACGAAATGACAGGAAAGAGGAGTGCTGGTATCGTGAGTGTCCCAAGTGTGTACCATAGAGAGACGATGCTCGGTAAAAATATGGCTAAAATAATCCCCACAAAAAGTGTGATAAATATGCCAAGATTATTTTGATTTCTTTGAGATTGAATGTGTGAAAATTGTGTGGGGAATAAATCATGGATGAGTGTTGTTCCTGATATTAAAGCCGTCGAATCTAATGTGGACATGATGGTTGCGCTGAGACCTATTACAAAGAGTCCGAAGAGGCCTGGCGGCAAAACCATTTGCCCTAATGCTAAAAATGAAAGGGAGGCGACGCTATTCTGAGGTAATAAATGAAACGCGTATAAGCCTGTTAATGTCGTTAAAATATCGAATAGTAGCCAAAATATCACGGCATAGAGGATGCCTTTTTTCGCTGTTTCTGGATTCGGCGTGGCGTAAATCCTTTGATGGAAACCAGGATCAATAAGTGTCCATGATGCGATAAAAAACCACACTAATATGTAGGTCCAAGATTGACCTCCATTGGCCTGAGTATGAGATTCAGGCAATGCTTTAAACAGTTCAAATGGACTAAGATATTGCGTCGAAAGAATGAATATTATCGTGAAAAAGCCAAGAAACATCAGTATAAATTGAATCACATCTGTACGAGCAACAGATGCTAGACCGCCATTAAAAATATAGAGTGTCGAAATCACTGTCCCAATGATGATGGCATAGTGTAATTGTATCCCAAAATAGAATTGAATAAAGAGTCCAATCCCAACAATATAAGGCGCGGGAGAAGATAAAATGAAAACCCAAATGGCACTCATTGACCTAAGACTTTTATGCCTTTTACCCAGTAATTCTGGGATTGAAAACACATTTGATTGATGTGCTTTTTTCGCAAATATCAAGGCGAAAATAATTCCAAATATAGTATAGGGGAGTCCAAATATTATCCAATTTGAGACGCCATAAGAATAGGTATATTCGCTCACACCAAAAATACCGCCATACCATGATGATACAAGCGTCATGACAAAAATAGGAAGCGTTAAACGACGTCCCATGAGAATATATTCGAAGGAATCACTTTTTGATTTCTTCCAAAAACCAACAACTAGAATAAATATGAAGTAGCTAATTATAAGGACATTATCAAACATTGTCTAAAGTATCACTTAAAGTATTATGCATCGACAAAAAAGGACGTCGAGCTTAAAAGTGTTTTTGAATATATTTTGAATACTATTCGTTTAATAGTAAGTCTCACAGCAAAAATAATTAAAGTCTCGTTTTAAGTACAGAGACATATACAATACCGTCGTCGATTTTAATTTCAACATTCTGTTTCATGGTTTTGTTCGATTGGCTAAACCCAATTTCCGTATTGAAGTCGTGACCTTTTAAATTCCACTGCAAACCATTTGTCGTAACATTTCGGGCATTTTCAAATGGGATGATACTTATAATTGTATTAATCTGTAGTTTTTTTGAGAAATGAAAGGTGGGCGTAACACGGTAGATCGTTTCATATTTTCCGTAAATAATAATTGAAATATGTGCATCGATGCGTGAAATAATATGCATATTATTCATTAAATGATCAAATCGTCCACCTGTTGCACCGATAACTTTGAGTTTTGAAATAGCGGGATATTTGGCAAATACAAATTGCAAAGCCTTCTGAAAATCAGTTAAGTTTTGATTTAGAATATTGATAGTGCGCGAATCCGATTCCATGAAAGTGCTATCGAAATCACCGACAACATAATGTGGAACTAAATTCAGTTTATTTAGATGACGAATGCCTCCATCAGCAGCGACAATGATTGCGTCTTTGTCGATATCATTGTTTTCAAACGTGTCACTAAATTCGCCATTTAGGCTAAGGATGAGCTCCATAGCATCAGTTTAATAAGTGAAGTAACTTTTACCAATAAATTCTCGTAAAATAGACGTGCCGGGTACAAATTTATCTGGAATCCGATGAAAGAAGGAAAGTAGCGTGATGAGACGGTCTCTAACAGTTGACTTTGGAGCTTGTCTCAACAACGGTAAGGCATATTGACGTAATACTGACATTTCATAAACGAGAGCCGAATTAAACATGGCATCAGCTTCTTCTTGATAAGGGAATATATTATGCATTTCACCGTAGCGAACAGATTGCCAACGATTGAGAGTGTCTTCAACAGAATAACCTCTAAAATTATAGTCACGCACCATGCGACGAATTAAGCGACTGTCAGAAGTCGAAATAGGGTGAAAATTATCCATATTTAGGCTGGTTAAAGCCGAGGTATAGATGCGATAAAACGTTTCTTTAGAAATATTCGCTGACAAAGCCGGATTCAACCCATGTATGCCTTCGATTATAAGAACCTCATTTTCTGCAAGTGTAATCGTCTCCTCAGTTTCTTGGCCTTCGCCTCGTTGAAAATCGTATTCACGCTTAAAAATGGGTTCTCCATTTTCAAGCTTTTTGAAATCTTGTTGAAGAAGCGAAATATCCATGCAATCAATGCTTTCAAAATCGAGGGTCCCATCAGGAAGGGGAATCATTTTCTCGCGAGAAATAAAATAGTCATCCATGGAGAGTAATTTTGAATTAATTCCATTCACTCTCAACTGTATTGCTAAGCGTTTCGTAAAGGTTGTTTTCCCTGAGGAAGAGGGCCCTGCAATAAAAATAAATTTTATCTTGGGTCGTTTGAGGATGCCATCAGAAATCGCTGCGAGTTGTTTTTCATGTAAACCTTCTGCAACCCAAATCATTTCTTTAAAGCCATGGGTTTCAATTTGCTCATTAAGCTCAGAAATGGATGGAATTTTTAAAACTCTCGCCCAATCTTCACTTGATTTCATGGCTTTAAAAAGTTTTGGGTAGGTCACAAAAGCAGGAAATCGTTCTTGATCTTTCTTACCAATGCGCAAAACAAAGCCATTCTCATAAGGAACGAGATCAAAATCAGGTATGTTTTCTAAATCGAGGGTTGTGAATTCAAAAGATGGAGCTTCAAAACCATTCAATCGGAGTAAGGGTGGCTTTTTACCTTGGAATTTTGGTGCATGAAGATGTTTCCAGTGAATCGGTAATGTTTTGTTATATTGAATTTGATTGTCAGAGTTTTTGAGTTCCCACATTTTCGCTACAATATCGCTCAAGCGACTCGTATTAATGGGGCGTTCTTCTTTCATAACGCCAAAATAACCATCGGCGAAAGAATGATCAATTACGGGTGTTAAATCGTTTCCGTATAGTGCATGAGTAGCCGCCGAAAATAGAAATATAATGGCTCTACGATTGTGTCTATCTCTTTCAATACCGTACATTTATTTTTGTCCCGTTTTTTTTATTAGATGAAAACCGAATTGAGTTTTTACGATTTTCGAGATGCGTCCAGAGCTTAATTTGCTCGTTGCGGCTTCAAATTCTTTCACCATCTGTCCAGGTCCAAACCAACCTAAATCTCCACCTTTACTTTTGCTTGGACAAGTGGAGTATTCTTTCGCGAGGCTCTCAAATTTGCCACCTTTTGAAATCATATTCAAAATTGATTCTGCTAATTTTCTATCTTTTACCAGTATATGACTTGCGCGCCATTCCATGATTACTCCTAAAATAATGCATTATCACAAAATATTTCATTTTTTCTTCATCGTGTTCTTTAGACAAAAAAGTCCCGAGAAAATCGAGACTTGTATCTGTACACCGGAGAGGATTCGAACCCCTGACCTCTTCGTCCGTAGCGAAGCATTCTATCCAACTGAACTACCGGTGCAGTATATTCTTTTCAGAAAGCGGGCGAATATATAAGAGAGTCTAGGGTTCGTCAATATGTTTTAATACGACTGGCTATTTAACAATCATCTATTTCTATCGATTTGAATTTTGATTATTGATAATTATAAAAATCATGATTCCGCTGTAGTCATGATGTCATACTTTATAAAAATATATAGATAATATCCTGTTATTATAGTAGTTATACTTTCACGGTAATCATTATAAAATTAAAATATTCCTTATAAATTGTATAATAATTATGAAATAAAGGCATCAGAAAAAACGTGTCGTGAAAGATGATTTACTTTCATCTAGCAAAAGGAGCATGTTGTCGAAAATACGTAAATAATTAATGCATTTTATAAGAATAGTTGTATATGCAACCAATGAAAATATTAGAGCATAATCACGAAGATTTTAGACTCACCCAATTGATGGGAATTGTTACGCGGCATATGAAATTGGCCATTAATAAAAATATCGCCAGAGAAAATATTCAGCTAGAATTTCAGCATTGGATTATTTTAAAATACTTAGATTCGAATACAGGTTCTCCACAATGTGAAATAGCAAAACATGGGAAAAAGAACAAAACGAGTATTACGCGAATGATAAATACGATGGAGAAAATGGACTTAGTCGTTCGAAAATCAAATAAACTTGATAAACGTAATAGACTCATCTTTTTAACGCCAAAAGGACATGCTTTATCTGAATCTGTTACACCCATTGTATTTCGAACTATTGATGCGATTGAAAAGGGTATTGATAGTCGTGAGGTAATAATTGCTGAAAATGTCTTATTTAAAATGTTTGAAAACATAAAATTATTAATGAGTGAACCGCTAGAAAACTCACAAAATCAAGAGGAACAGCATGTTTAATAAATACAAAAGTATTATCATAACAGTTATCATACTTTTATTGGGGCTTCTTATCGCAAATTACTTGAGCAAACAAAAGAAACCGGGGAAAAGAAGTACCGCCACAACTTCTTTAATACGCACAGTTGAAACCATTGAAGTTAAAAACAAAGCGATCACACTTAGCATTCCGATAACAGGAAAAGTTAGAGCTGTTAATAAAACCGAGTTATACGCTGAAGTGACTGGCGTGATGAGTGAGGGAAAAGCACCTTTCAAAGAAGGTGTTCATGTAAAAAAAGGTGATGTCTTAATCGAAATCAATGATGATGAAGCGCGACTCAATTTACTATCTCAAAAAAGTAATTTTTTAACACTTATTACGCAAATATTACCTGATATTAAACTTGATTTCAGTAAAAATTATACAAGGTGGGAAAGATATCTCGCCGAATATAAACTCGAAAACCCCATCGCTCCTTTACCTGAACCAGCTACAGAAAGTGAAAAATATTTTTTAGCAACGCGCAATCTTTTTAGTCAATACTATGCCATTAAAAGTGCTGAAGTTCGTTTAGATAAATACACTCTTTTAGCACCTTATGACGGCGTAATCATTTCGAGTTTTATTAACCCTGGTACGGTTGTGAGAGCAGGTCAAAAACTTGGGGAATTCATAAGCCAAAATCATTACGAATTGGAATGTGCTGTTAGCATGCAAGACATCAAAAATTTAAAAATTGGCAGTGAAGCGGTTCTAAAATCTGATGATGTTTCATCCCTTTGGAACGGCAAAATACAACGCATGAGTGAAGTCATTGATGCAGGTACACAATCCGTCAAAATCTTTATTCTGATTGAAGAAAATCATCTTAAAGACGGTATGTTTTTAAGCGGATACATAAAAGGCTCGTTGATTGAAAATGCCTTTGAGATACCGCGCAAACTCATTTTACCTGGGAATTCGATTTACATAGTCAAAGATAATGAACTTCATTCACAGCCTATTTCTCTCATTAAAGTTCAAGAGGAAACCAGCATTATTAAAGGTTTAGATAATGGGGATTTGATTTTAAAAGAAAATTTTGCAGGAGCCTATGATGGCATAAAAGTTCAGACCATGCGTTCTGTCGCAACCCAAAATGAAAAAACAAAATCAGAGGTGCGTAAATGAGGAAATTGATTGAATATTTCATAAAATATCCAGTCAATGGGAACATAATACTCGTTCTAATTCTCATTTTTGGATATTTTGGTCTTAGTAGCATGATGACGACTTTTTTCCCAGAAATGGAAAGTCGTGTTGCCCTCGTTCAAGTAATGTATCCAGGTGCATCACCCGAAGAGGTTGAAGAAGGCGTCATCCTTAAGATTGAAAACAATCTTAAAGGACTTTCAGGTATCGAACGTATTTCCTCAATCTCCAACGAAAATACTGGAACCGTAACTGTCGAAATTCAAAAAGGATTCGATATAGGCAAAGTTCTTCAGGATATTAAAAACGCCGTTGATCGTATTAATTCCTTTCCGGTGGATATGGAACCACCCGTCATATTTCTATCTGAAATGCGTGATTTCACCATTAGCCTCGCATTAAAAGGTGACGTCAGTCTTAAAATACTGAAGAAATATGCGCAAAAGATTGAGACCGATTTATTAGCGTTAGATGGCATTTCAAAATTAACCATCGACGGTTATCCTAACGAAGAGATTAGTATTCGTTTTAAAGAAGATGCATTAGATGCCTATAATTTAACCCTAGATCAAGTCGTCAGAGCGATTCAAGCTGACAATTTAAACATGACGGGGGGCATGATAAAAGGTGTGGATGAAGAACTTCTTGTCCGGGCATATTCAAAAAAATATACGGCTGATGATTTGAAACCAACCGTTATCAAGGCAACGTCTGATGGGCGCATCGTTCGTTTAGGGGATGTCGCTACCGTCACTGATACCTGGGAAGAATCACCCAGCAAAACATACTTTAATGGCGTTCGTTCTGTCGTTATTACGGTTAATAAAACAATTTCCGAGGACTTATTAGCCATTTCAGCTAAAGTCCGTGGATACGTTGACGAATTCAATGTAAAAGATTCGCCTGTGGAATTGAGCATCGTGCGAGATGGTGCTGTTATATTGCGTGCACGCATTGATTTATTGACATCAAATGGCATGTTTGGCGCCACGCTGGTTTTGGTTTTTCTAGCATTATTTCTAAACATGCGTCTCGCGCTATGGGTCGCACTGGGCATACCTGTCTCATTTATGGGTATGTTTATGATTGCTGGAATGATAGGATTAACCATTAACGTTATGTCCTTATTTGGGATGATTTTAGTCGTCGGAATTCTCGTTGATGATGGAATTGTCATCGCCGAAAATATCTTTAGCCATCATGAACGGGGAAAATCAAACTTAATCGCCGCAATTGATGGAACCATGGAAGTCTTACCGGCTGTATTTTCTGCCATTATGACAACGGTTGTTGTCTTTGCCATTTTCTTTTTTCTTGATGGAAGAATGGGCGAATTTATGTCGGATATGGCATTTGTCGTGATCTCGACTCTGCTTTTTTCACTTGTTGAAGGTGGATTTATTTTGCCAGCCCATATTGCCCATTCAAAAGCATTGAGTAAGACATTAAAACCCAATAAAGTAGAAATCATTATGGGTCATTTTCTTCAAAATCTTCGTGATAAAGTTTATAAGCCCATTTTAGAATATTCTATTAAACATAAAACTATCGCATTAGCCGTCATTACCGTATTACTTTTTACAGTTTTTGGCGCTATAAAAGGTGGTTTTATTCGGACTACCTTTTTCCCATTTATCGATAGAGACAATATTACAATAAGTATTGAAATGGATGCCGGGACACCTGCTGATATTACGGAACAACGTTTACGCGTTATTGAAGAAGCGACATGGATTGTGAACCAACAATTTAAAGAGGAACGCAAAGATCATCTTGATATCGTTACGTCTGTTCAATTAAGCGTCGGTCCTTCAACGCATGCTGGAAGCATAAAAATAGTTTTATTAGATGGCGAAAGTCGCAATTTACCAACATTTTCAATCACAAGTGCTTTGCGAAAACAGGTAGGTCCTATTCTTGGAGCACAAAAAGTTTCATACGGCGTTGGTGGAAATTTTGGTATGCCTGTTTCCATTAGTTTACTGGGAAATGATTTTAACGAGCTTCAATCTGCGAAAGAAAAATTAAAAGCCGACCTATCTGAATTATCCGCCATAAAAGATATCGTTGATAATGATCAACAAGGTCTTCGCGAGGTTAAAATTACGCTCAAAGACAAAGCATATCTCCTTGGTTTGAATCTCCGCGATGTTGTATCGAAAGTACGCCAAGGTTTTTTCGGAATGGAAGTTCAACGTTTGCAGCGTGGTCTAGACGAAGTGAAAGTTTGGGTCAACTACGGTCAAGATGATCGCTCGTCAATAGGCAAACTTGAGAATATGAAAATTAGAATGAACGATGGACGCGAAATTCCCCTAAAGGAAATAGCCACATTTCAAATGGAACGTGGAATTTTGGGCATTAATCACCTGGACGGAAAACGTGAAGTGCGTGTAGAAGCTGAGATGACAAATCCAACAGCCTCCGTCACAGACGTCATGTCTGATATTAAAACCAATGTAATCCCTGAAATTTTGACCCATTATCCAAGCGTTTCTGTTTCCTATGAAGGTCAAAGCCGTCAATCTGCAAAAATGGGCGCATCCGTCGCGCGTGTTTTTCCAATAATTTTGATTCTAATGCTTTCAATCATCGTTTTTACTTTCAGATCATTTGCACAAACTTTAATCATTTTCTTAATGCTACCTCTTGGATTCATTGGTGTAGGGTTAGGGCATTTTATCCATAATAATGCAATTTCCGCACTTTCGGCCTACGGAATTTTAGCGCTTGTTGGGATTATGGTAAATGATGCATTAGTCCTTGTGACAACATTCAATAATCTCATAAAAGAAGGAATGCCATTCATAGAAGCCGTCAAAACTGCGGCTCTATCAAGGTTTAGAGCAATTTTATTGACGTCTCTAACAACTATTGCAGGTTTAGGACCCCTCATTTTAGAGAAGAGTTTGCAAGCTCAATTTTTAATCCCGATGGCTATTTCCGTCGCCTATGGTTTACTCATCGCAACTCTCATCACATTAGTCATTTTACCCGTAAGTATTGTTATTATGAACGACTTAAAACGACTCTTAATACGAATGTGGACGGGTGTTTGGCCAACGCCAGAGTCCGTCGAACCCGCTTATAAAGAACTTCAGGAACAAATATGAAAAAAATAATATTGATAACGCTATTCTCTGTGTCCTTGGCACTTAATGCACAGACCTCACTAACCTTGCGAAATGTCGTGACGGAGGCCTTTAAAAATAATCATAAAATCGTTATTTTAAATAATAGCCAAGCTGTACTGAATAATTTGGCGACACGTGGGAATGCCGGTCTTTTGCCAAATATTTCCTTATCAGCTAATACGAATGTGAGTTCTATGGATTATTTTGGAACATCTATTTCAAATGGCTCAACATATTCTGAAAAAGGTATAAATGGTCAATCTTCAGGTGCAAATGTGAGCGTTCAATACACATTATTTAATGGGTTTAACGATTATTGGACCTATGAAAAATTGCAAACGAGTCGAGATGTTGGATATTGGCGAAATCGAGATTTAATCGAGCAAACGATTGTAGGCGTCATCAAAGCATATTACAATGTTATACAATTAAGTGAACAATTAGATATCTCGCATCAAACTCTTGAGATTTCGAAAGACCGTTACAGTCGCGCTTTAAATCGGTCAAAGCTTGGTAGTGCATTGTCGATAGATTTATTAAATGCAGAAGTTGATATTAATACGGACAGTTTAAATGTATTAAACGTGGAGCTGTATTTGGAAAACGCCAAACGTCAACTCAATTATTTGATGGGACGAGACATTAATATTGCTTATACAATTGAAGATTCAGTGACTTTTGAGGAAAGAATCGAATACGATAATTGGTACACAATGGCATTATCTGAAAGTGCAAATTTAAAAGTTTCATCCTACGAATTAGAAAGTGCCAGAATAGATGAATCTATTTCTAGGGCTAGTTATCTACCGAAATTATTCTTCACTGGCGCTTATAATTATAATAATAGTGAAAGTGCCTTGTCACAGTATAGTCCTTTGGAAAGCAACGGCTATTCGGCAAATTTGGCATTAAGTTATAACATATTTTCTGGCTATAGAGGCCGCATTCAACGCCAAAATGCAAAAATACTAAAGGCATCCAAGGAAGAAGCATTAGAAGATTCAAAAAAAGTACTGGAGCGTGATGTCTCCAATGCGTTTGCCACGTATGACAATCAATTGCGTGCCATGGAAATTGAACGTAAACATGTTGAAACCGCTGGAATTAATTATTTACGAACGAAAGACTTATTTGGTCTTGGGCAAGTCACAAATACGCAATTTCGTGAGGCACAACTTAATTTGGCGCGTGCAAAAAGTCTTTTAACAAGCGCTCGATACAATGCAAAGTTTGCGGAAATCGAACTTCTCCGTCTCAGCGGTGAATTATATTCTAGACTCGACGAGAATTAATTTTGATTAGAATCCATTTTTATAATAAGCTCCTTTTCATGCGAGCTATTTATATATTTTGACAACTATTGCATTAAATTAAGCAATATAAGAAATATTGGCATATTTTTAGATGAATGAGGATGACATGAAAAATTCTGGAGATAACAATGAGTAAACTAGTCGCAAATATTATTGGCAGACGCCCAAAAAATCTACAGCGAAGTGATTTGTTGAATTTTATAAAAGAACACGAATTAAAGCGTATTACCTTCCATTATACTGCTGGAGACGGACGATTAAAGGAATTGATACTACCGATTAACTCTATGGATTATGCAGAGCGTGTTTTAGCGGCTGGAGAGCGCGTTGACGGTAGTTCGTTGTTTAAGGGAATGGTTGGGACGGCTTCCTCGGATCTTTACGTTGTGCCCGTCTATGCAACGGCTTTTATCAATCCTTTCGATTCAAAAAGCATCAATTTTATATGTCGATTTCTTAATAAGAATGAAGAACTCGCAGAATTTTGTCCTGATAATATTCTTAAACATGCGAGTGATACTTTATTTAAAACTCATGGCTTTGAATTATGGGCTTTAGGTGAATTGGAATTCTATTTGATAGGGAAACAGGAACATGATCAATATCCCATGGAGTTTCAATCAGGCTATCATACGTCGGCACCTTATTCGCGCTACATGGACATCGTCAAGGAAATGTTAGAGCACATTTCTGACATTACGGGAAAAGTCAAATATGGTCATTCTGAAGTCGGCGTCATTCACAACATTGTTAGCGAAGATTTAACTGTAAATGGTAAATATGCTGAACAATTTGAAATTGAATTCTTGCCTGCGCCCATAGAATCTGCGGCGGACTATATGACGCTCGCCAAATGGGTTGTTCGAAATGTAGCTTATAAATACGACCTTCTGGCTACTTTTGCACCTAAAATTGAGGAAGGTTACGCTGGAACGGGTCTTCATTTTCATCTCGAATTACTTGAGAATAACAAAAATATAATGACAAAAGACAATGGAGATTTATCAGATATTTCTAAAAAGGCGATTGGTGGTCTATTAAAATTTGCGCCAAGTTTAACAGCATTTGGGAACACGGTTGCATCATCTTATTTGCGACTAGTTCCGAATCAGGAATCGCCGACAAAACTCTTTTGGAGCGATTTAAATCGATCCGCTTTGGTACGCGTACCTTTAGGATGGAAAAAAAGCGAAGATATGGCGAGTAAGATAAATCATCGCTTAAAAGACATCTATAAATCGCCCTTCAAAAGACAGACTATTGAGCTACGAAGCGCTGACGGATCTGCATTTATACATCTGCTCTTAGGGGGCATAACAATAGCGATACAATGGGGTTTAGATTCCCCGGATGATGCATTGGTCATTTCAAAAAAATGTTATGTCAATAAAAGCGCCCATTCAAAAATAAAAGATTTGGCATCTTTACCGCCAAGTTGTGCAATTTCTGCCAATCTTTTACAGGAAAATATGTATTTATATGAGAAACAGATTCCTAAAAACATCCTCGAGTGGGTCATTTTAAAATTAAAGGCCCAAAATGACGAAACGCTTATTTCTGAGATAGAATCGATGGAACAAAAAGACAAAGCATTGAGAAGAAGATCACTCATGCATAAAGTTTTACACATAGGTTAAGTAAACTATCTCCGTTTTTGAAAAGAATTCAAAACCCTATCATTTAACGAATAAAAATGGTCATTGAAAATGACCGCACGGGCAATAATTGCGTTTTTCGTGAGTCGTTTGTTAACCCAATAAAAGGAACAGATAGACGATACGTCGAAAGATTAAGCGCAAGCATAGATATTAATCTACAAATGAATACTTTATCTATAAACCAACTTCATAAGCTTGAGTGTTGATAAAAAATAAATTTGTTCATTAATATTACGAAAATATGTTGAAATCTTGTCAGAAATAATTAATAGAGTCCTCGCAAGTGTTTTATGATACTAAGGAATTATAAGAGAAATTGCTTACAATACTAATGATTGGAAAATAATAGAAAAATATGAATACTGACAAAACCACCGCACTTATTATACATACAGATAAAGTATCGCGTGATGATATTAATATTAATGGACTTAGTGGTGATTCTATTGCTTATTTTAAGTATAACGAGACACATTTATCCGAACTCGAAGCATTATTAAAAAAATGCAATCAAGATAGATTACTTATCGTAAATGCTTGTCAGTATGCCATTACTTTTAAAAACAGCGCCCTTAAGCTCTTAAACATGGTAGCGGATACTCATAAAAACTGGAGCTTTATCTATTCTGATTATGAAATCGTCGAATCGAATGGTAATATCAACGAACCAAAACTTTTAGATTATCATAAGGGTCGAGTGCGAAGTGACATGGACTATGGGTTTGCTTTTTTAGTGCATGTTGATGCATTGAAAAAAGTGCTTCCTTTTTCCCCCGAAACTAAACAACATATTTTTTGGGACTTGCTTTTAAAATTGAGCCAAATTAATAAGCCAGTACATATTGCAAATAGATATTCAGGTTCCTTATATAGCGTTAATAAAAAACAAGACGAACAAAATGTTTTTGCTTATTTAATGCAAAGCAAATCTTCCCAACTTGAATATGAGGCACTGTTAAATCATCATTTAAAAGCCATCAATGCATATTTAGCACCGAATCAAAATATTTCTGAGGTTCCTTATTTTGAGGAAACATTTCCTTTAGACGCTTCCATTATTATTCCCGTTAATAATCGACCTGAATTTATTGGTACTGCCATTCATTCAGCATTGAATCAAACCATAAAAAAAGTTGAAGTCATTGTTGTTGTTAACGGTGGCGAAAAAGATACGACAATCAACGAAGTGAAGCGTTATCAAGAAGGGGGAGACCTCTATGATGCCACAAAACCAAACGTAAAATTAATAGTGCATGATATCAATAATATTGGGCTATGTATTAACGCAGGGTTAGAAATCGCTGAGGGCAAATATTATGTCCAGCTAGATTCAGACGACCTTCTTTACGAAGATGCAGTTGAAAAACTTATTGCTGTTTATCAATCTGATGAAACAATAGGGATGGTCATCGGTTCTTATGACGTTTGGGAATTATCGAAAGAGACGAAAACGATTTCAAGGCTTCAATCAATTCCTGTCGTTACGCATGATGAATGGACTTCAGAAAATGGACGAAATAACCTATTAAGAATTAATGGCGCGGGTGCACCTCGATCATTTTATATCAAACTAGCCAAAGATTTAGGTTACTTGGATATGAACACTAGCCCAAGAGCAAGGAATTATGGTGAAGATTATGATTTTGTTTTACGTATGAGTGAAAATTATACCATAGGTCGAGTTTGGGATCCTATTTATAAAGTTGTGCGACACGACGGTGGGACAGACCATAATGCTGATATGAATACAGTTGATAGAAATAATAACGCAAAAGATGGCATGAGACGAGCCGCCATCAATAGACGTCAAAAAATAAATGGAGCGCATAATGGATGATATCATTCTAATCGGAGTTGATGGTGGTGCATCAAAAGTTCTTGCACATTCAGTCGAAATTGGAACAGATCCACTTCGTTTCTTCCCCGTAAAGCCTATAATTGAGGTGAGTTACAATAAGCAAGAAAAGTACTCAAGCAAATTTAAACCTGTTAATCTAGCCCAACAACTCAAAGACTTAAAGCAAGGTAGTGTTGTGCCGACTAAAGATGAAGTGGAACAGGGTGAAGCCATCATAATGGCATTTAAAAAAACACTCACAACTATTTTATCGATACAGAATCCTGGAAAGAAAAAAATCATTATTGGCGTAGGTATGCCTGGCTTAAAAACCCCACGTAAAAGAGGTATTTCTGCTATGGCCAACGGTCCTAGAATGCCTCAATTTTTGACAACACTCGAAAAAATGTTAGTCGAAGATGGATTTGATAATATTGAAAAAATTCATGCCCTCGGTTCGGATGCAGACTATTGTGGATACGGAGAACGCTATGGCGATCAAGGCAGTATTCGCGAATGTAAAAATGCTTATTATCTCGGCATTGGTTCAGGTGTGGCTGACGCCATTTTAATTGATGGCGAAAATATACCATTTGATGATATTCAAACTTGGATTCCCAAAGCTTGGGAAATGACCTATGACGAAACACATTCATTCGAAAACATCATCTCTGCAAAGGGTATTCAACAATTATATGCCGATAAAACCGATCAAACCACTGAAGAAATTGAAGCTCAGGAAATTTATCCTTGGCAAATATATGAAAAAGCGAAAGACGGTGATACTATAGCAATTGAGGTGACAGAACTTGTCGCTGAAGGTTTAGCCTCATTAATATATCAACGTATTACTGCTTTAGGTGTTGGAGATGCTTCAGTATCACTTATTTCAAATAATCATGAAATCGTAGATCAACACCCTCATGTAGGAAAAACTTTTGATAAATTTGTTATTGGCCAACGATTAGGTGATATCTGGGGGAATTTGGATTTTTATCCATTACTAAGAAATCGAGTCAATATTTTGATGAGCCGAAAACTAATTGATGGCGAGTTACCAACGCGTATCAGATCAGCTTATCTTTCTGGCAACAATCGATTTAAAGAAGAGTTGATTGTGCACTCTGAGCTTCGTCATGCACCTGCATTAGGAGCGGCAGTTGATGCCTATCTCAACTGGACTAAATAAGAGTACTATTTCTGTAGGAATAATCCTACCCGAAGACAATATAAAAGCAATCGTGCTTCAATGGGTTCATGATCTTGGCGTCAAATGTGACGTCGATAATCTTTCATGTCGAAAAACAATTATTGATGTCCATCAAGATAGCTTGCACGTTGATGGTAAACCCTTTGATGGCATTTTCCATATAAGTTCTTCTGACAAACTGCGCGAAATCAAACCCAAACTCGGCATAAAGATTACCCCCGTCATCGCTGGACGCGGTTTCCATTGGCAAAAAAGGATTGATGCTATTTTTCCAGGGTTTCTTGAAATAAAGATACAAAATGGCAATTTAATGGTTATCAATGAGCTGAGTATCGAAAGCTATGTTGCCTGTGTTGCTACGTCTGAAATGGGTGCGAAAGCGCCTATCAATTTATTGGCAGCTCAAACGATTGTCGCGCGATGCTGGGCTTTGGCATTTATCGAAAAAAAACATATTGATTTGGGCTTTGATGTCTGTAACGATGATTGTTGCCAACGCTATCAAGGGACAACATATTTGACGGAATATTCATTAAATGCAGCGATTATGACAGAAAATGAAGTCGTTGTTTTTAACAACGAAGTGATTGATGCTCGTTATTCAAAAAATTGTGGTGCCGTTTCCGAAGCGGCTGATAAAGTGTGGGATATTGAACCCATTCCATATCTAATTGTCCAAAATGACCGACGTAAGCAAACAAAAAATAATGACGAATCTTTCGATGATATTCTTCTTATAAATGATGCATATTGTGCTTCATCACGATTCGAAAATATCAATTTATCCACTATGCTAGGCCATGTTGATAAATCAAACGAATACTATCGATGGACCGCTCATTGCCTTAAAAGTGATATTTTAGATGCTATAAATAATGACTTTTCATTGGGTTGGGATAAGCTATTAAATTTCAATATCCTTAATCGCGGTAAATCAGGAAGAATCACAAAACTCGAACTTGTTTGTGAATCCAATGCCGTGAGACAAACGTTTGTATTACATTCAGAATACGATATTCGAAAATATTTACACACCTCATTCTTATATTCATCAGCCTTTAAACTGAAAAATAAGGACACGGTTTTAAATGATGATGCCTTTATTCTCGAGGGAGCAGGTTGGGGGCATGGTGTGGGTCTATGTCAAATGGGGGCACTTGGAATGGCACTTGACGGCATTCATTATCATGATATCCTTTTGCATTATTTCCCAAACACTGCCATTACAAAACTAAACCTATGAGACGAGTAGGACTCGCATTTAGCCTCGTTTATTTTGCATTTCTTATGAATAGTTGTACCCTAAAACCAAATCCGACAGCTTTAAGAGATGAATCTTCAAAACCTGTACTGAATGGCCTGGATGTTTTGTTAACACATCGTACCTATTATGATTCGAGCCGGACTGGACTCTTTACCAATCAAACAGGCGTGACGAAAGATCTAAAATCAAATTACATCGTTTTGAGTGATATTTTTAATTTGAAACTAATATTTTCGCCTGAACATGGATTATATGGCGCTGAGAATGCAGGTGATGTAATAGATGAGTCAGGTGACAAACAGGATGATATAGCAATAATCTCAACCTATGGTTTAAGTCCCAAAAGAATTTCACCTTATCTTGATAGTTTAGATATTATCATTTTTGATATGCAAGATACAGGCATTCGCGCTTATACGTATATCTCTTCTTTAGCGTATATCATCCAAGCTACAAACGGCAAAAATATTAAACTCATGGTCTTAGATCGACCCAATCCAATTAATGGCCTCACTATCGAAGGGAATGTCCTCAACGACTCCTTGATTTCATTCGTGGGTATTTTTCCCATGCCATATCGCTACGCCATGACAATAGGTGAATTAGCGCTTATGTTTCGTGACGACATGGCGCCTAATCTCAATGTTGAAGTCATCAAGATGGAAAATTGGAAACGATCCATGGACTTTAATGAGACGGGATTAGTATGGGTGCCGCCATCGCCCCATGTCCCACATCCCGAAACGATTTATACAATGATAGCCACAGGCGTATTTGGTGAACTCGGTACATTGCATGAAGGTGTCGGAAATCCCGCCCCCTTTGAATATGCCGGCGGTCCATGGATAACGAATCCAGTCGAATATGCCGACGCACTTAATCAATTGAATCTACCTGGAATCGTATTTAGAGCCGCATTTTGGAAACCCTATTATGGAAAATATAAAGGCCAAACTGTCGGCGGAGTCCAACTCCACATTATAAATATTAAAACAGTACGACCTTATTTAGTGGGTCTTTGCTTGCTGCATATTCATCAAACGCTTTATCCTGAAATTGATCTATTTGAAAATCAAAATCGCTGGGATATGTTTGCCAAAGTCACAGGCTCAAATGATATTCGATTGAGCTTAATGGCAGGGAAATCCCCATTAGAAATTGAATCTCAATGGCAATCAGATATACGCTTATTTATGAAAAAACGCTCGAAATATCTCCTTTATGATTAAAGGTTATTACATGTTATTTCTATTTATATTATTCTCCAATCTCGCATTTGGACAAAACTTAGTCGGTCCACATGCCGAGCAAGCCAATCAATTTAGGTACTTAGCAAAAGATTTATCGCTCGATAAAGAATTTGATTACAATGAAGCTATAGAACCGCTGGTTCAACGATCAACCAGTCAAGATCGCGTCGTTTTTGGCTATCATCCCTATTGGGAAGGCTCTGCATATCAACAATATGACTGGAGCAAACTCACTCATATTGCTTATTTTGGTGTCGAAATGGATCAAGATGGAAATCTTACGAATTCGCATTCATGGCCTGTATCCACTTTAATTAATATGGCCCATACTAATGGCGTAAAAGTCATATTAACCGTTACCAATTTTTCATCTTCTCAAATCGGGAGCATCATTGGTTCCGCAACGAATCGACAACGCGCTATCACAAACCTTGTTAATGCCGTATCGGCTGGGAGCGCCGATGGTGTTAATGTCGATTTTGAATTCGTTCCCAGCTCAGGGAAGCAAAATTTCAATACCTTTATGAACGAACTCACACAAGCATTTCATAGCCAAATTCCTGGCTCCGAAGTATCCATTGCCATGCCATCTGTCGATTGGAGTAATGCCTATGATTATAACTATCTCTCGGACCATTGTGACGGATTAATGATTATGGCCTACGGTTATTCTTGGGGCGGTTCAAGCACGGCTGGCCCAATATCACCCCTCAATTCTGGTTTTTTTTCACATTACATTAAAGTCGATATTAATACCTACTTAAACGCGACGGGGGGAGATCCATCTCAATTAATTTTAGGATTGCCTTGGTATGGATTCGATTGGCCCGTCAGTTCAACTTCAATGTTAGCACCGACGACAGGAACAGGGTCTGCTGTCATTTATAGCACTGCGGTTTCCAGAGCGGCAAGCTATGGAAAAAATTATAATAATGATGCACCTTCCGCTTGGTATCAATATAGCAACGCATCTCAACTGCATCAAGCTTGGTATGATGATGCCACGAGCCTTGAAGTGAAATATCAATATGCCGTTGATGAGAATCTCAAAGGCATTGGCATTTGGGCATTGGGTTATGATGGAAATCGTGACGAAATCTGGATGGGTTTGAATATTCTACAAGGAAACGATATTCCGCCTAATAAACCTTCAGGTTTTATCGTTCGTAATCTGGGTGGCAATCTCGTCCAGATCTTGGCCGATTCCGTTCAATATGCCGACGAATATCATGTTTATCATAGTTTTGATGCGCTTCAATTTGATTCACTAACATCAAGTTCAACGCGATACATGCTTCTACAAAATCTTACACCAGATGTCATCCACTATTTCAAAATCAAGACATCAAACCAGTCCGGGAGCAGCGGTTTTACCGAAATATTAGCGACGGTACCAAAAGTTGATGCCTCAAAAGTTTTGGTTGTGAACGGTTTCGAGCGCATTGCTGGTACTGTAAACAACTTGGATTATATTAAAGAACATGGCCCTTCAATACTGGAATATGGATTAGGTTTTGATGCAGCGAGCAACGACGCTGTCGCAAATGGCGTGTTACCTCTAACGAATTATAGTATCGTCGATTGGATTTCTGGCGAAGAAGGCTCCGTGAATACAACTTTTTCCTCTGAAGAACAAATTAGAATCCAGGAATACTTAGAAAGCGGCGGCGCATTTTTAGCATCCGGATCCGAAATTGGTTATGATTTAGTCGAAAAAGGAAGCATATCCGATGTCCAATTTTTTCAAAATTATTTCAAAGCAAATTACGTAACGGACAATACACAGTCTTACGGACTTAAAGTCGGAAATGCCGGCATATTTGATGGTATAGGGACGCTATCTTTTGATAATGGACAACATGGTAGTTACGATGTCGATTATCCCGACGGTATCCGTGGAACGGGTGGAGCAATTGCGAGTTTGGCTTATGATAATGTGAATGCGAGCAACGTTGGCTATGCAGGAATTCAGTACTCAGGAACTTTTGGAAACGCCGATATGGATGGCGCGATTGTCTATGTAGGCGTCGGTCTGGAAACAATCTATCCCGACACATCACGACATGAACTATTTGCACGCATTCTCGAATTCTTAGAAACAAATGGATCAATTTCTCCGGAGACGCCTAGTCCAAATACACTAAGTTTATATACGCTGTATCCCAATCCAACAATCGATGAAATTAATATTGACTTCGAATCAGCTATAGGAATCGACGTTACAGTACGTTTATTTGACATATTGGGAAGACAACGCTATACCGAATCATTGCGTACTTTTGATATTTTAACGCATCGTATTTTAAATTTCAATCAACTATTTGATGAACATATGGCTGCGGGTCTCTATTTTATCCAGCTTTCATCAGGTGACATTCGAACAACGCAAAAATTTACCTATTTGCCCAAAGAGAACTAATGTATGGCACATTCAAAACCAACAAAACAAGAAATTTCTATGCAATTCCGTAACTATATTTTATGCATGCTCATTTTACTTTTAGCAAGTTGTGCCCGCACATCGTCTGATAAAATTACGCCTAATGCGAATCAACCTATCGATAATCAAGAAGAAGTCGCAATTCCTAAAATCCACGTGAAATCGGGTCTCGATGTCTTAATCGAGATGAATTACGCGCCGCTTCTCCACAAAAATGTCGCTATTGTGACGAATCATACGGCGATGAGCGCATCAGGAGAACATTTGCTTGATTTAATTTCCCAGCATCCAGACATTAATCTCGTCGTCATTTATGGACCGGAACATGGTCTCCGCGGCAATGCATCAGCAGGGGCAAAGGTCAGTAATGGAATTGACGAGAAAACTGGCGTGAAGGTCCTTAGCCTCTATGGCAAAAACCGTAGACCTGATAGTTTAGCGACTTTAGGAGTCGATCTCGTCATTTTCGATATTCAAGATATTGGCGCACGATTCTATACCTATATTTCGACAATGGGTTATGTAATGGAAGCCTGCGCAGAACAGAATATTCCACTCTTTATTCTGGATCGAATGAATCCTATTTCAGGCAAAATCAATGGACCAATTTTAAATAATGACTATAAAAGCTTCGTCGGCATGTATCCGATTCCCATACAGCATGGCATGACGACTGGCGAACTCGCTTTGATGATTAAAGGTGAAGCTTGGATCGAAAATGTAAAATCATTGAAGTTACGCGTTATAGAAGTCCAAGGCTGGAATCGTGACATGATTCAATCTCAAACTTCAAGCGATTGGATTTCGCCATCGCCGAATATGCGCAATTTGAACGAAGCATTATTGTATCCCGGGCTCTGCTTGATTGAAGGAACGAATGTGTCGGAAGGGCGTGGCACTGATTTTCCTTTCGAAAGAATTGGTGCGCCATTTATCAACGGAAAAACCATCATTGCAGCGAGTGAAACATGGGGGATTGAGGGCATCGAAATAGAAGCAATCGAGTTTACACCTATTTCAATGCCGGGTCGATCCGAGCATCCTAAATGGGAAAATGTACAGTGTTTCGGTATTCACTCTCGCGTAACAGACATCCACACATTTGATGCCATTAAATATACGGTTAAGTTGTTGACGTTTTTCCAAAACGAATATCTAGATCAATTCGTGATAAAAGAAAAGTCTTTAAATCGACTTTGGGGTGATGACTCATTAACAAAACTATTGCATAAAGACATCACGCAAGAAGCACTTTTTGAGGGCATTGAAAAAGACATCACACATTTTAAATTATTGAGTTCAACATACTTATTATACCCTCAACTTACTGACAAACATGAATTTAAATAAGAGGTAAATATGGTTTTATCATTTTTAGATTGGTCAATTATCGGTGTTTACATTCTCTTTTCTTTAGGCGTTGGTGTCTATTTTTCAAAAAGAGCTAGTGCTAGCACGGAAGAATATTTCTTATCAGGAAGAACCTTACCTTGGTGGGTTGTTGGGACGTCAATGGTGGCAACAACCTTTGCCGCCGATACGCCTTTAGCCATTACTGAATTTGTTCGTGGACCGGGGATTTGGCAAAATTGGTTTTGGTGGAATCAACTCCTGGCAGGACTTTTAGGCGTTTTTCTATTCTCACGACTCTGGCGACGTGCCGAAGTTTTAACCGACAACGAATTGCTGGAATTACGCTATTCAGGCAAACCTGCTGCCTTTTTACGTATGTTTAAAGCTGGGTATTTTGCCATACTTTACAACTTTATCGTGATGGGCTGGGTTATTAATGCGATGGCTTCTGTTGCGGCTGTAATGTTAAATATTGACCATTGGACTGCTGTTTGGGTCAGTGTTTTTATCAGCCTCATTTATGCAATGCTTTCTGGCTTTTGGGGAGTTGTCGTAACGGATTTAGTTCAATTTTCCATTGCCATGTTTGGATCAATTGCCCTCGCTGTGATTGCTGTTTCGCACTTTGGCGGGATGGACGTCGTTATTGAAAGATTAACAAGCCTCGTCGGTGTCAAAGCGGAGTTATTGCAGCAAGCGGATGCATTGAAACTACAAATAGCATCTGCTTCAGACTCATTAATAACAGGATTACCGGAAAAATTAGCCGCGCTGGAAAAAACCATATCTACAACACCGAATATTACGGAAAATACCATGAGTTTTATTCCTCCTGTACCCGACGCAGGTTTCTTTACGCGGGCTTTCTGGGAATCCCCATTCTCTAAATTTATTGTATTCCTTACGATGATGTGGTGGTCAACGCATAATACAGACGGCGGTGGATATATTATTCAACGCATGAGTTCTGCTAAGAATGAGAAACACGCATTAATGGCGACACTTTGGTTTAATCTTATGAATTATGCTGCAAGAGTTTGGCCTTGGGTCGTTGTTGCGTTGGTTTCCCTATTGATGTTTCCAGATTTGTCGGGACACGAACTTGGCGAAAAAGCGGGTTATCCCCTCGTCATGCAAACACTGCTGACATCGGGGATGCGAGGCATTTTAGTCGTTTCTTTCTTGGCGGCCTTCATGTCAACAATTGACACCCATTTGAATTGGGGAACGTCCTATATGTTAAACGACATTTATATCCGCTTTATGAGACCTGAAAAATCCTTCTCAGACAAGAAAACAGCCCAAAAACATTATATCTTTGTCACACGTATTTTAACGGTTGTGATGATGATTTGTGCCGCTTTTGTCGCAACAAAAATGCAAAGTATTGGAAAAGCATGGGAATTTGTTTACGCCATGGGAGCAGGAATTGGACTCGTTTTAATTTTACGCTGGTTCTGGTGGAGAGTCAATGCATGGACGGAAATTGCAGCATTGTCAACATCCGTTGTTTTGACGATTATTATGGAAACCGTTTCGTATTTTCAAACTGTTGCAGCAGGCGAGACCTATCATTTATTTAACAGAGCACCTCAATTATTGGGGATGTCTTTGCAAATACATCATAAGCTTCTCATCATTGTTCCAATCTCAATTACGGTTTGGCTTATTGTAACGTACTTGACCAAGCCGGAAGATAACGAACGCTTGAAAGAATTCTATGCACGCGTTCATCCAGGTGGTTGGTGGGGACCTGTTGCGAAAGATTTAGCGGTTTCAGCTTCTCCTGTGAGTCGTGGATTTATTGGTAATTGGATCGCAGGTGTCGCGCTTGTTTGGGGCGCTACCTTCGCAATTGGCAATTTATTATTTGGACGAATTGGCATGGGTTTGACATTGTCTGCGGTTGCGGCTTTTGGATATTTTTGGATTTATAAATACACAATTTCGAAATTACATGATTAGGTTTTTTTCTTTGATAGAATAAATAACGCTAACCGATAGGATGGAGGTTTAATCATGACAAAATCTAGTAAGGGCGGCCTCTTCTGGGCACCGCGAATATTTACGATCCTTTTAGTGCTATTTTTGAGTTTATTTGCCCTCGATGTTTTTGAAGAATCCAAGGGCGTTCTCGATACGCTCATGGCGCTCACACTCCACTTAGTGCCAACATTTCTTATTCTCTTACTTCTCGTGTTCGCATGGAAAAGGGAATTGATTGGCGCCATAGCATTTTCCGTAATGGCTATTGCCTATGTTGTAATCATGTGGGGACGTGGCTTTCCGTGGGTAACGTATGTTGTAATCTCAGGTGCGTTTCTCCTGAACGCAACTCTGTTTTTCTTCTCATGGCGACAACGGTTGCGCGAGGATAAAACTGTAACGTAAGCATCTTGCTTGCGGATATTTAAAAATAAGGGAGTGTCAAAATAACTGGGTCTGAAAGGGCCGTAATGAGTTGTGTGATAGAG